>JAJUJD010000030.1 GCA_029267315.1 Alcaligenaceae bacterium | reverse complement strand
TCATTCCCACTCAATCGTCGCAGGCGGTTTGCTCGACACGTCGTAGGTCACCCGGTTGATGCCGCGCACCTCATTGATGATGCGGCTGGAGACCTTCTTCAATAGCGCATACGGCAGTTCCGCCCAGTCGGCTGTCATGAAGTCAGTGGTTTGGACTGCACGCAGGGCCACTACGTAATCGTAAGTGCGCCCATCGCCCATTACGCCGACGGACTTCACCGGCAGGAAAACGGCGAAGGCCTGCGATGTGAGGTCGTACCAGCTCTTGCCGCTGTTGTGGTCGATGGTGTTGCGCAGCTCATCAATGAAGATGGCGTCGGCGCGGCGCAGAAGGTCGGCGTATTCCTTCTTCACTTCGCCCAGGATGCGCACGCCCAGGCCTGGCCCCGGGAAGGGATGGCGATAAACCATGGAGGGCGGCAGGCCAAGGGCCACTCCCAGCTTGCGTACTTCATCCTTGAAGAGCTCGCGCAAAGGCTCCAGCAGCTTGAGATTCAGCGTTTCCGGCAAGCCACCCACATTGTGGTGTGATTTGATGGCCACGGCCTTGCCAGTCTTGGAGGCAGCAGACTCAATGACGTCCGGGTAGATGGTACCTTGGGCGAGCCAACGGGCATTCTTCAGCTTTGAGGCTTCCGACTGGAATACTTCCACGAACTCACGCCCGATGATCTTGCGCTTGGCTTCCGGATCAGACACGCCTTCGAGCTTGCTCATGAACTGATCGGTGGCGTCTACATGGATGACTTTGACGCCGAGGTGCCCGGCGAAGGTATCCATGACCTGCTGAGCTTCATTCAGGCGCAGCAGGCCGTGGTCCACGAAGACGCAGGTGAGCTGGTCACCAATCGCCTTGTGAATCAGCGCGGCGGCAACTGAAGAATCTACACCGCCTGACAGACCGAGAATCACTTCTTCGTCACCGACCTGCTGACGAATCTGCTCGATGGCTTCCTGAACGTAGTCAGGCATGTTCCAGTCATGCGTGCAGCCGCAGATCTCCGTTACGAAGCGGTTGAAAATGGCTTCACCCTGCTTGGTATGCGTGACTTCCGGGTGGAACTGCACGCCGTAAAAGCCACGCTCTTCGTCTGCCATGCCTGCAATCGCGCACGAAGGCGTCGACGCCATGAGCTTGAACCCAGGCGGCAAAGCGGTGACTTTGTCGCCGTGGCTCATCCACACTTTCAACATGCCGTGGCCTTCATCCGTGGTGAAATCCTGCAGGCCATCAAGCAGACGGGTGTGGCCATGGGCACGTACTTCGGCGTAACCGAATTCCCGATGATCGGACCACTCCACCTTTCCGCCGAGTTGCAGTGCCATGGCTTGCATGCCATAACAGATACCTAGAACGGGCACTCCCAATTCGAATACCCGCGCAGGCACCTTAAGGGCTTCTTCCTGATAGGCGGAGGCATGGCTACCTGAGAGAATGATTCCTTTCAGGCCGGTTTGCGCTTCGAGGAAGGCGTTGTCCACGTCCCCAGGGTGAATTTCGCAATAGACGCCGATTTCGCGGATTCGGCGGGCGATCAACTGCGTGACCTGGGAGCCGTAGTCGAGGATGAGAATGCGCTGGTGCATGATGAAGTGCATATAGAAGAATTCAAGGCGTTAATGTAACGTATCGCACCGGTTTTCGCAGGAGCATGTATGTCCACTACCCCGCCCGCCCGGGCGTCTATTTGGGCCGGTTTCGTCGCTCTCGCTATTGCGATGGGCATAGGGCGCTTCGCCTTCACCCCCATCCTGCCCTTGATGCAGGATGACCTGGGACTTGCGTTGTCCCAGGGAGGATGGCTGGCCAGTGCAAATTATCTGGGCTATTTTGCCGGTGCGGTATCCGCTTCCTTTCTGCGCTGGAACGCATCGACGCTGTTGCGGGTGGGGCTGTTCGTGGTGGCGTTGACTACCGCGCTCATGGGGTGGACTCACACATGGTCGGCGTGGATAGCGTGGCGGTCGATCGCGGGCATGTCCAGCGCCTGGGTTCTTGTGGCAACGGCATCTCTTTGCCTTGGGCGCTTGAACGCCATCGGAAGGCCGGACAAAGCCGGGTGGGTGTTTTCCGGTGTCGGCACCGGTATTACCGTTGCTGGGCTGGTGTGCCTGCTCGCCGAAATGCGCGGCATTACGTCTTCGCAAACCTGGCTGATGCTGGGCGCGGTGGCCGGCGTCGCCATGATTGCCACCATGCCATTGTGGAAGGTTTCCGTCACCATGCCAAGCCACCACGAGCCGCAACCACGCAATCACGGCTCTGGCTATCGTCGGCTTATCGTCTGCTACGGGGTGTTTGGGTTTGGCTACATCCTTCCCGCCACTTTCTTGCCCGCCCAAGCCAAAGACCTGTTGGACGACAACGCGGTGTTCGGCCTCGCGTGGCCGCTTTTCGGGCTGATGGCGGCGCTTTCGACAGTCTTATGCGGCGTGTTGCTGCGCCGCTTGTCCCTCAGGCAGCTTTGGCTGCTGTCGCAACTGGTGATGGCAGTAGGAGTGATCATGCCGGTTGCCGCGCCCGGGCTGGCAAGCATCATTATTGCTGCCACCTGCGTGGGAGGCACCTTCATGGTCATTACCATGCTCGGAATGCAGCAGGCACAGGTATCGGCGGGGCCCAGGGCTCGCACCTTGATGGCCAATATGACGGCAGCGTTCGCTGCGGGTCAGCTGGCTGGCCCGGTGGTGTTCAGCCTGCTGAACGAACACCTGGGGGGAACACTGGACAGTTCGCTCTACCTTGCCTGCGGCGTTTTGCTGCTGGGTTGCGTGCTGCTGGTCCACCCTTTTCCCAAATACGCAGCCAAGCCTGCGTAGGCTGGTCTGGCGGGCCTTAATATGGAAGAAGGCTTCTGCCCATTGGGGAGAAGCCTTCTTGAAGGAACAGGACTGCAGCGGGAGATCAGTCAGCGCGGTAGTTGGGCGCTTCCTTAGTGATCTGCACATCGTGTACGTGAGATTCACGTACCCCGGCAGCGGTGATTTCCACGAACTCGGCCTTGTTGCGCATCTCATCGATGGTGGCACAGCCGCAGTAACCCATGGAAGCGCGGATACCGCCAACCAACTGGTAAATGATGGCCAGCACACTGCCCTTGTAGGGGACACGGCCTTCAATACCTTCTGGTACGAGTTTGTCAGCGTTGTTGGAAGGGTCCTGGAAGTAGCGGTCGGCAGAGCCCTCCGTCATGGCGCCCAGGCTGCCCATTCCGCGGTAAGACTTGTAAGAACGGCCTTGGTACAGGACAACCTCACCGGGTGCTTCTTCGGTACCGGCAAACATGCCGCCCATCATGCAGGACGATGCCCCCGCAGCCAGGGCCTTGGAGATGTCGCCCGAGAAACGGATGCCGCCGTCGGCAATCAGGGGAACGCCCGTGCCTTCCAGCGCTTCCGAGACATTTGCAATGGCGGTGATTTGCGGCACGCCAACTCCGGCCACAATACGCGTGGTGCAGATGGAGCCGGGGCCAATACCAACTTTTACTGCGTCGGCACCGGCTTCTACCAGTGCACGGGCGGCAGCACCCGTAGCAATGTTGCCACCAATGACCTGGACCTTCGGATAGTTCTGCTTGACCCAACGAACGCGCTCGATGACGCCCTTGGTGTGACCATGAGCTGTATCCACTACGATGGCGTCCACTCCGGCTGCTACGAGCTTCTCTACACGTTCTTCGGTACCATCACCCACACCCACTGCAGCAGCGACGCGGAGCTGGCCGAATGCGTCTTTGCAGGCATTTGGATGGGCCGTGTTCTTGACGATGTCCTTGACGGTTGCCAGACCACGGAGCTCGAAAGCGTCGTTGACAATCAGCACACGCTCCAGGCGATGTTTGTGCATCAGCGCCTGGGCTTCGTCCAGTGTCGCGCCCTCAGACATGGTGACCAGCTTTTCCTGCGGGGTCATGATTTGACGCAGGGGCAATTCGAGACGGTCTTCAAAGCGGAGGTCACGGTTAGTGACGATGCCGACCAACTTGCCACCTTCAACCACCGGCAAGCCGGATATACCGTGCTCGCGCTGCAGGGCGATTGCATCGCCAACTCGCATGTCGGGCGTGACAGTGATCGGGTCGATGACGATGCCGAACTCGTGACGCTTGACCCGTGAGACTTCACGGGCCTGCGCATCGGCTGACATGTTCTTGTGAATGACACCAATCCCCCCTTCCTGGGCCATGGCGATGGCCAGGCCGGCTTCTGTCACGGTGTCCATGGCGGCGGACACTAGAGGAATGTTGAGGGTGATGTCGCGCGTAAAACGGGTACTGAGATTCGTGTCGCGCGGGAGGATGTCCGAATAAGCTGGCACCAACAGGACATCGTCGAATGTCAGTGCTTTCTTGATAAGGCGCATGTACAGGCTCCGGGCAAAGATCGATTATAACGTGTGGGCGAACTTCAGCCCACCCACACACGGGCGTTGCGGAACATACGCATCCAGGGCGTGAAGCCCCCGTGCGGCTGGTCCGCCCCACCCTGGTCGGCGGCGCTCCAGCGCTCCGGTGCCCAGGACATCATCACATTGCGGGTGACGCGCTCGGGGTGCGGCATCATCACCGTGAAACGACCATCTGCCGTCGTGACACCGGTGAGCCCGCCAGCGCTGCCATTCGGGTTGAAGGGATATTGCTCGGTGGGCCGACCACGATGATCGACGTAGCGCAGGGCAGTAATGGCCTGCGCGGCACTTCCCTGCCTTTCGAAATTTGCATACCCTTCGCCGTGCGCGACCGCCACCGGTACGATGGTGCCGCCCATGCCTTGCATGAAAATCGAAGGCGATTCCGGAATCTCCACCAGGGAGAGGCGCGCTTCGTACTTCTCGGATACGTTGCGGGTGAAGCGCGGCCAATGGTCTGCGCCAGGAATCATGGATGCCAAGGCGGCCATCATCTGGCAGCCATTGCACACGCCCAGCGCAAAGGTGTCATTGCGCCCGAAGAAGGCGGCAAATTGATCAGCCAGCATGGCGTTGAAGCGAATGCTTCGCGCCCAACCTTCACCGGCACCTAGAACGTCGCCATAACTGAAGCCACCAACGGCCACCAGACCCTGAACATCGTCCAGGCGCGTACGACCCGAGATGAGGTCGGTCATGTGAACGTCGAGTGCTTCGAAGCCAGCTCGGTCAAACGCCCAGGCCATTTCGACCTGGCTGTTACACCCCTGTTCGCGAAGGATGGCAACACGTGGCCGCTTGCCTGTGCCAATGAAGGGTGCCGCGATATCTTCCTGGGGATCGAAGGCCACGCGCACCTGCATGCCCGGGTCGCTAGCGTCCTTCCAGAGATCAAATTCGGCCTGGGCACATTCGGGGTTGTCACGCAGTGACATGATGCGGCGGCTGACCTCTGCCCATTGCTCGCCGAGCTCGGCACGGGGGCGTTGGTAGATGCACTGGCCGTCGCGGAAGATCTGCACTTCGTCGGCATTATTGAGTGAACCCAGCACATAGCTGTGCTGTGATAACCCAGCCTCGCGCAAACGCCGCATGATTTCGTCGCGGTCGCCTCGACGCACCTGCAGCACCGCACCGGCCTCTTCGTTGAAGAGCGCCTGCAAAGTCCGTTCGTCGCGCTGTACCTTAACTTGTTCCGGGCGAATCTTGTAGTCGCCCCAGTCTTCGGCATGCGGGTCCAGCGTAAGCATGTCGAGATTCACCGACACGCCTACATGGCCGGCAAAGGCCATTTCGCACACGGTGGCTAGCAGGCCGCCGTCGGAGCGATCGTGGTAGGCCAAGACCTTACCCTCGGCAGCCAGTTCACGCACGCTCGAAAAGAAGGCCTTGAGCATGTCGGCGTCGTTAATGTCGGGGACTTCGGTGCCAAAGGCGCCGTACACCTGGGCCAGCACAGACCCTGCCAGACGTTGGTGCCCTGCCCCCAGGTCAATGAAAATGAGGGTGGTGTCGCCGCAATCGGTACGCAGCTGGGGCGTCAGCGTGCCACGGACATCGCCGACTGGCGCAAAGGCACTGACGATCAGTGACACCGGTGCGATGACCTCACGCTGTTCGCCGCTTTCCTGCCACGTCGTGCGCATGGACAGAGAGTCCTTGCCCACGGGAATGGACAGACCCAGTTCCTGGCACCACTGGCTGGCAGCCGACACTGCGTCGTACAGTGCGGCGTCTTGGCCAGGCGTTCCGCAGGCGGCCATCCAGTTCGCCGAAAGTTTGATGTCGTGCAGGCTCCGAACGTCGGCGGCCACCAGGTTAGTCAGCGCTTCGGCAATGGCCATACGGCTGGCTGCCGCGGAATCCAAAACCGCCAAGGGAGTACGTTCGCCCATGGACATGGCTTCACCGCGCACACTTTCATAGTCGGCAAGTGTCACCGCGCAGTCCGCCACGGGAATTTGCCAGGGGCCAACCATCTGGTCGCGGCTCACCAGCCCACCCACACTCCGGTCGCCAATGGTAATGAGAAAATTCTTGCTGGCCACCGTCGGGTGACGGAGCACGCGCTCAATGGCTTCGCCCAGCTCGAGGCCGACGACGTCGAAAGGGGTGCCTTGCAATTTTTCCCGTGTGACGTCTCGGGTCATGCGGGGCGGCTTGCCCAAAATGACGTCGATGGGTACATCGACAGGTCGCAGCTCGCCTTCGCTGCGCGGCGCCACAACTTCGGCTACGCCCGGCAGCCCTTCACCGTACGTGACACGCAGCTGACGTTCTTCGGTGGCCACACCCACCACGGCATAGGGACAACGTTCACGCTTAGCGATGGCATCGAAGCGCTCAAGGTCTTCCGGCTGAACCGCGAGAACGTAACGCTCCTGCGATTCATTACTCCAGATTTCTGCCGCAGACAGGCCAGATTCTTCCAGATGAACTTGCTGCAGTTCGAAGATGGCACCACGGCCAGCATCGTTTACCAGTTCTGGGAAGGCGTTGGACAAACCGCCGGCGCCCACGTCGTGAATGGCGATGATGGGATTGTTGTCCCCCTGCTGCCAACAGCGGTCTATGACCTCTTGGGCACGACGTTGAATCTCGGGGTTACCGCGTTGCACGGAATCGAAATCCAGTTCCGCCGTGTTCGCGCCAACGCTCATGCTGGAGGCAGCGCCGCCCCCCATGCCGATGCGCATGCCCGGGCCGCCCAGCTGAATGAGGAGGGCTCCAGGAGGCAGCGGGTCTTTATGGGTGAGCCGGGCATCAATGGCCCCCAAGCCGCCCGCGATCATGATGGGCTTGTGATAGCCCCAGCGCCGCCCTGCTGCGTGTTGTTCAAACGTACGGAAATAACCCAATACATTGGGGCGGCCGTACTCGTTATTGAAAGCAGCCGCACCGATGGGGCCTTCAATCATAATGTCCAGGGGCTTGGCAATGCGGTCAGGCGAACCATGAGGGCGATCTTCCCAGGGCTCCAACGCATCCGCAAAACGCAGATTGGAAACCGTGAAGCCCGCCAGCCCGGCCTTGGGCTTGGAACCACGGCCAGTCGCACCTTCGTCGCGAATTTCCCCGCCAGAACCGGTTGACGCGCCGGGGAATGGCGCAATCGCCGTCGGGTGGTTATGGGTTTCCACCTTCATGAGCGTATGCACAACCGCTTCGTGATGGCCGTAGCGACCATTACTGTCGGTTGCGCCGGCGTGAAACAGTGTGGCCGGCCCACCCTCCATGATGGCCGCGTTGTCGGAATACGCCACCACCGTACCCATGGGCTGCGCGGCGTGGGTGGCACGAATCATGCCGAATAGCGTATTTGACTGGGGCTGCCCGTCAATCACCCAGGTGGCGTTGAATATCTTGTGCCGGCAGTGCTCGCTGTTGGCCTGCGCGAACATCATAAGTTCGACGTCGGTAGGGTCGCGACCCAGACCATTGAAGGCGTCCGCCAGATAGTCGATTTCATCTTCGGACAAGGCCAGGCCGAGCGAGACGTTTGCTTCAACCAAGGCCTGGCGCCCTTCCTTCAGCACAGGAACGGTAGCGGTCGGCTTGCCCGGCAGCGAGGCGAACAGGGCCTGGCCGTCGAAAGAAGCGTCCGTCACTGTCTCAGTCATACGGTCATGCAGAACCGCCGCCAGCTGCTGAAGTTGTTCTTCATTCAGCGATTTGCTGCCCAGCAGGCCACGCTCAGGCGTAATGACATAGCGAATGCCCCGTTCGACCCGACGAACGGCGGCCAGGCCGCAGTTATGGGCAATGTCGGTGGCCTTGCTGGCCCAGGGCGACACGGTGCCAAATCGAGGGAACACGCGCAATACCAGGCCATTGCGGCTTTCGGCCTTGGCATCAAGGGGAGTGCCGTAATCGAGCAGGCGCTCGAGCTGGTTGCGACCGGAATCATCTAAAGAAGAGTCAAGCCAGACGTAATGCTCGTACTGGCCGGAAATATCGGCCACGGGCAGGCCAAGGGCCGAGAAACGTTTGAGGAGCTGTTCACGACGGAACGGGGACAGGACGGCAGAGCCAGGGAAATGCAGAATGGAGTTCACTGTGTACGGAGGTGCGCGCAAGGGTGGACTGAACATGCCATTTTACCCTCCCCGGACAAAGTCATGGGGAAGGCGTATGCGCTCCGTAACGGATTCTCCGGTTTACAAAGAAGGAAGGCTCCTCAGTACAGAGGCCATCCCAGGGACCGGGCCTGAACGGGCAAAGCTCAAGCTTGCGGGTAATGCACTTCTAGAATGTCCAGTTCCTCAACGCCGCCCGGGGTGCGCAGCACCACGGTATCGCCCTCGCGGGCCTTAAGCAGCGCCCGAGCCACCGGTGAAATCCAGCTGATGCGACCCTGCAGCGGTTCGGCTTCGTCGACCCCGACGATGGTAACGCGAAACTCTTCGCCCGCCGAATCAGAATAAACCACGGTGGCGCCGAAGAACACTTGATCACGATTTGGCTGTACCGCCGGATCAACCACTTCCGCAATTTCGAGCCGGCGCGTCAGAAAGCGGATACGGCGGTCAATTTCCCGCAGGCGTTTCTTGCCGTAAAGGTAGTCACCATTTTCGGAACGGTCTCCGTTTGAGGCCGCCCAAGACACAGTCTGGACCACGTCCGGGCGCTCCACGTTCATCAGGTGTTCCAGTTCGGCGCGCAAGCGCGTGTAACCCTCACGCGTAATGTAGTTTTTCGTCCCTGCCGGAAGCGGAGAGGCCTCTACATCGAGGTCGTCGTCCTGCTGATCATCTTCTTTGACAAATGCCTTGCTCATACTCAAATGCCTTAATGCCAATCGTGCCAGACCGGGGTAAGGTCGGCCGGCAAAGGTGGAAGCTGCCCCAAATCTATGCGGCTTTCGCGCGGGCCGTGAAAATCGGAACCACAGGAAGCCATAAAACCGTACCGGCGCGCCACATCGGCGTATACGCTGTACTGGTCGGGCGTATGACTGCCGGTGATGACTTCGATGCCTTCCCCCCCAAGATCGCGGAATTGCTCGAATAAGACGTCGAATTGCATAGGGGAGTAGTTGTAGCGGCCAGGGTGAGCAATGACTGCCCTGCCGCCTGCCGCCCGGATCCAGCCCACCGCCTGCTCGAGCGATGACCACTGCATGGGCACGTAAGCTGGACAGTTCTCACCAAGATAACGCGAGAACACCTCTTGCAGCGATTTACATACGCCCTGATCAACAAGGTAGCGCGCAAAATGGGTGCGGCTGATCAAGGCGGGGTTGCTGACATAACGCAGGGCACCTTCGTAGCTGCCAGGTACGCCCATGGCATCCAGTCGCCGCCCCATCTCGCGAGCGCGTTCACTGCGGCCCGACCGCACAGCACGAAGACCTTCCACCAGACCAGTGTGCGTGTCGTCCACATTGAGGCCGACAATATGTACAGTATGCCCAGACCAGGTGACGGAAATTTCCACCCCGGCAATAAAGCGCATGCCCAAAGATTGTGCCTCGGCACGCGCCACAGGAATACCATCGACAATGTCGTGGTCGGTCAATGCCCAGAGATTCACCCCATTGGCATGGGCACGACGCGCCACTTCTTCCGGTTCGAGCACACCGTCAGACATGGTCGAATGGCAGTGTAGATCCGTTTTAATAATGTTTACCTCCATTAATAGCGCCGCCACTCTGGCCGTCTGCCAAGGCCCAAACTAATTGACGTCCAGGCCTTCCAGCAAAAAGGCTGTCACGGCTTCGACCTGATCGTCAGAACGCAGAGTGGGTGCATGGCCTACACCTTTGAATGTGATGCCACGTGCACGCACATTGCGCTTTTGCATTTCCTGCATTCCTTCTTCTGTCAGCAAATCGGAAGTTTCTCCGCGCAACAGCAGAACAGGTTCCCGCAGGCTTTCGAAACCCGCCCAAAGTACCGCTTCAGCGCCTTTCAGAACCGCGGGACTTTGTTGAGCAATCGGTTCGGCGATGCGCAGGTCGTAATGCTTCACCCAACGACTGCCCTGCTGGTTGAACACATGGCGGGTCAATGCCTGCCAGCCAGTGTCGTCATGTGGACCGAAGCCCGCCGACACTGTCTTTACATATTCGACCGCTTGTTCGAAGCTGTCAAACTCTTCTGCTTTGCCTACGTATTCTGCGATACGACTGAGGCCCGTGTCATTTAATGCCGGCCCAATATCGTTCAGAACCATGCGACCGAGAGAAAGCGTCTGGGAAGCATCCATGCCGAAGGCGCCTCGGTCGGGGCGCAGCGCCGCAGATGTCGCCAGCCCGGCTGCCATACCCAGGCCGATCAGCCCGCCCATAGAGGTGCCCACCCAGTCCAAGCGCGACGGATTCAGTCGCGCAATAAGGGTGAGCATGTCGGCCACATACTGGGGAATGGTGTAGAACGCGGGGTTGATCAGCCAGTCTGACTTGCCGCGACCGACGACGTCAGGGCAAACCACCCGGTAATGAGGTGCGAGCCGGGCGGCAAGAACGTCGAAATCCCGCCCAGTACGTGTCAGACCGTGTACGCAGAGCAGGACACGATCATTTTGCGGGTCTCCCCATTCCCAATATGCCATGCGGTGCATGCCTGCGGGGCTTGCACACATGACAAAATCAAGCCTGGGCTGCTGATTCACATAGGTCGCCGACACGTTGCTCATTACACCCCTCAGGAAGATGGAAACTGAGCACCGATTGTAGTCGTGCTAACCGTGCAAACCAGCACCCAGGGCCCTCAACGCCGCTTCCTGCACCGCTTCCGACAAAGTGGGATGTGCGTGAATGGTACCTGCCACGTCCTCTAAACGCGCGCACATTTCAATGGACTGGGTGAACGCCGCCGCCAGTTCGGACACGTTCGGACCAACGGCCTGCCACCCGAGAATCCGATGATCTTCGCGCCGGGCTACCACCCTGACAAAGCCTTCCGCTGCATCCAGCGTAAGTGCCCGCCCGTTATTGGCAAAGGGAAAGGAGGCTGTCAGAACGTCACCATAATGGGTGCGAGCCTCTTCCGGCAGAAGACCACTGACAACAACTTCCGGGTCGGCATAGCACACAGCAGGAATCGCAGACGGATCAAAGCGGCGGCGCTGGCCGGCGATGGCAGCGGCGACGACTTCAGCCTGCGCCATTGCCCGGTGCGCCAACATAGGCTCGCCCGTGATATCGCCAATGGCCCAGACCTGTCGCATCGACGTGCGTCCTTGCTCGTCCACCCGAATGAAGGGGCCGTCCATATCAAGCATAAGGCTCTCAATGCCGGCCTCGCGGGACCGAGGCCTGCGGCCTACTGCAACAAGAATACGGTCGAACTGGCGGTCTTGACTGTCACCTTGCGCGGAAGCCAAGCGCAAACGCCCCTGTTCGACATCGCCTTCGTGAACTCGCGTATCCAGCAACAATTCCACGCCAAGGTCGCGCAGACGTTTTTCTACGGGACGGCTTAGGGCGGCATCCCAATTCGGCAGCACACTACCCTGCGCTTCAATGAGCGTTACCCGGCTGCCTAACTTCGCATAAGCCATTCCGAGCTCAAGCCCGATATAACCGCCACCCACCACAGCGAGCGAATTGGGCAGTTTATCGGGAAATAGCGCCTCGGTGGACGACACAACCCGTCCGCCAAATGGCAACATGGGCAAGGCGGCCGGTTCGGACCCCGTGGCAAGCACCAGGTTCTGGCAAACGATTCTTGTGGGTTTGCCATCCGAATCTGCCGGGACGACTTCTACCGTCTTTCCATCCAGCACCCGGCCCTCACCATGGATGACTTTCACGCCCGCTTGTTTGAGCAAGGCCTGAACACCCGCCGTTAACCGCCCGATAACGCCGCCCTTCCACTCATTCAGACGGCCCAGATCCAGTGAAGGAGCATCCACGCGAATGCCCAACCTGGAAACCGCCCCGGAGCCCCCCAATTTGTGGAATTCCTCGGCCGCGTGGATGAGCGCCTTGGAGGGAATGCACCCAATATTCAGGCAAGTTCCGCCAGCTTGGCTGCTTTCTACCAGGACTGTGGCAATGCCTGCCTGCGCCGTGCGCAGAGCCGCCACATAACCCGCCGGGCCTCCACCCAGTATCAATACATTGGTCGACTGCATGTTCTATTACTCCACAAAGAGCAGCGAGGGGCACTCGAGATAGCCGCGTATGCATTGAATGAACTGTGCTGCATGCATGCCGTCCACCACACGGTGATCAAAAGAAGAAGACAGATTCATCATCTTGCGCACCACGACAGCGCCGCTAACCACGACCGGCCGCTCCACGACACGATTCACCCCCACAATCGCAACCTCTGGATGATTGATGACGGGCGTCGAAACGATGCCCCCCAACGCACCCAGGCTGGTCAGCGTGATGGTGGAACCCGATAACTCATCGCGTTGGGCAGTGCCGGCTCGTGCGGCCTCGGCCAACCGCTTAACTTCGGCAGCGAAGGACCAAAGGTCATGCGCTTCCGCGTGCCGCATCACCGGCACCATCAAGCCGTTTTCCGTTTGTGTTGCCATACCGAGATGGACCGGGGCATAGCGCTGGACCACGCCTTGCTCATCGTCGTACCGGGCATTCATTTGCGGGAATTCACGGACAGCAAGCACGATTGAGCGCGCCAGGAACGGTAACAAGGTCAGCTTGCCGCGCTCTTCGGCCCACCGCTCATTGAGCTTGCTTCGCAGGGCTTCGAGTTCCGTGACATCCACCTCCTCCACATAGGTGAAATGGGGAATATGCCGCTTGGAAGCCTGCATTTTCTGGGCGATTTTCCGGCGTAGCCCAACAACCGGTATTTCTTCCACCCCCTCGCGACGATTCAGCCTTGCGGAAACGCTTCCACTTCCGCCCCCGGCCGCGTGTGCCGGTGCTGCGCCACGGTGTTGCAACCAGCGCTCTAGGTCGTCGTGGATGACTTGACCGACTGGACCTGTGGCGGGCACCAATCGGAGATCGACACCCTCTTGGAGGGCCCGACGCCGCACAGCAGGAGAAGCCAAGGGCCTGCTCCCAGATGCTCGGCGTTGCGGGGCGGATTGCACTGCGTGGTTCTGCAAGCCGCGGCCGGGTTCAGCTCCAATTCCTGGAGCACTAGGAGACGATGCGCCCACACTGTCGTGGGAGGGCCGGGCACCTTGCCTGTCCTGCACAGACTCGCTCCCTTGCCTACCCTCCGTGCGCTGGGTACCTCGGCTATTTTCCGCGGGCTCGATGGCTTGCCTACCCTGCACGGACTCGGTGCCCGGCTGCCCGCTTTCGGCCAGTTCAGGTTTGCCTTCCGCCTCGAGAGAATTCTCATCCTCAGGCGACGCAGCCGGTGTTGCGCCATCTATCTCGAGGCGAACGAGGTCCGAACCCACCGCCATGACTTCACCTACCTTGCCCCCCAAGGCCAGCACTTTGCCATTGACCGGCGAAGGCACCTGCACCGTCGCCTTTTCCGTCATGACATCGGCAAGCACTTGGTCTTCGACGACGGTATCGCCTTCCCGGACATGCCACTCCACCAGTTCGACTTCAGCAATGCCTTCGCCAATGTCCGGCATCTTGATTGTGTAGACGGCCATATCATTCCCCTCCTTCTGTGCCAGTCTCGTCTTCCGGTAATAACGGCGGCAAGGCCGGTTCGCCCGTTATGACACGGCGGATGGCTTGCGCCACCCTGCGCGGACTGGGGAAATAGGCCCATTCGTGGGCATGGGGATAAGGTGTGTCCCACCCGGTCACACGCTCAATCGGCGCTTCCAGATGGAAGAAACAGTGCTCCTGCACCAGCGCGGCGAGTTCTGCGCCAAAACCGCTGGTGAGCGTGGCTTCATGCAACACCAGGCAGCGCCCTGTTTTACGGACGGAGCGGATGATCGACTCGATATCCAGGGGCCAGAGCGTACGAAGATCAATGATTTCTACGTCGAAACCCGACTCCGCCACGGCCGCCTCCGCCACATAAACCATGGTGCCGTAGGTAAGTAGTGTGAGCTGTGAGCCCTCGCGGTGCAGCCGGGCTGAACCCAGAGGTACGGTGTAATAACCAGTAGGTACGTTGCCCATGGGGTGGCGCGACCATGGCACAACGGGCTTGTCGTGGTGCCCGTCGAATGGCCCGTTGTACAAGCGCTTAGGTTCCAGAAAGATGACCGGGTCATCGCATTCAATGGAAGCGATGAGCAGACCCTTGGCATCGTAGGGGTTGGAAGGTATGACGGTGCGCAGGCCGGCAACGTGAGTGAAGAGCGCCTCCGGGCTCTGGCTATGGGTTTGGCCCCCATAGATGCCCCCGCCGGAGGGCATGCGGATGGTGAGGGGCGCGGTGAAGTCGCCGGCACTGCGATACCGCAGCCGCGACGCTTCCGAGACGATTTGGTCGGTGGCCGGGTAGAAGTAGTCTGCAAACTGGATTTCCACGACTGGGCGAAGGCCGTATGCCCCCATGCCAACTGCCGCACCAACAATGCCGCCCTCGGATATGGGGGCGTCGAACACGCGGTGCTTTCCGTACTTTGCTTGAAGGCCTTCCGTGCACCGAAACACGCCACCGAAGTAGCCGACGTCTTGCCCGAACACCACTACGTTCTCGTCTCGCTCAAGCATGATGTCCATGGCCGAGCGCAATGCCTGAATCATGGTCATGGACTGGGTGCCCTGACCGACTTTATGTATATCCGCCATATCTACACTCCCAGGATCTGACGCTGACGACGCAGGTGCCACGGCATGTCTGCGTAGACGTCTTCGAACATAGTGGCGACACTGGAGGTCTGGCCCGTCAGCAGCGAACCGTGGCTTTCAGCCTCTTTCTGCGCAGCGATGACTTCCGCTTCATACTGCTTTTGGGTGGACTTATGCTCTTCCTCTGACCAGTGTCCGATGCGGATCAGGTGTTTTTTCAAGCGATCGATCGGGTCGCCCAGGGGGAAGCGGGACCAATCGTCAGCCGGCCGGTATTTGGAGGGGTCGTCTGACGTGGAATGCGGCCCCGCGCGATAACTTACCCATTCGATCAGCGTGGGCCCCAGGTTATTTCGGGCGCGGTCGATGGCCCAGCGCGATACGGCGATGACCGCCAGAAGGTCGTTCCCATCGGCGCGCACTGAAACAATTCCACTGCCCAGGCCGCGAGCCGCAAAAGTGGTGCGCTCACCCCCGGCAATGGCCTGGAAGGTGGAAATCGCCCACTGGTTGTTGATCACATTGAGCACAACCGGTGCCTGATAGACATGGGCAAACGTAAGCGCTGTCTGGAAATCGGCTGCGGCAGTGGCACCATCGCCAATCCAGGCAGAGGCGATGCGGGTGTCGCCCTTGATGGCCGAAGCCATGGCCCAGCCCACTGCTTGAACAAACTGGGTGGCCAGATTTCCCGAAATCGAGAAAAAACCTTTGTCCCGCATGGAATACATGACCGGCAACTGCCGACCCTTGAGGGGGTCACATTCGTTGGAGTACAGCTGACACATCATTTGGGACAGCGGGACATCCTTCGCCAGGAGCAGGTTCTGCTGCCGGTAAGAAGGAAAGCACATATCGCCCTCTTCCAGCGCCAAGGCTTGGCCAGTGCCCACGGCTTCCTCGCCCAGACTCTGCATGTAGAAGGAGATTTTGCGCTGGCGCTGGGCGATCATCATGCGCGCATCGAACTGGCGCGTCTTGATCATCACTTGCATGCCCTTACGCAGCAGCTGCGGGTCAATGGACGGCTCCGCCCACGGGCCCACCGCGTTGCCGTCGTCATCCAACACGCGTATGAGGGAAAAAGCGAGGTCTGTATTTTCCCGGTAGCTGATGTCCAGAGGGGGCTTGCGCACCTCGCCAGCAGCTGAAAGGGGCAAATAGGAAAAGTCGGTTGCGTGGCCTGGACGCCCGGAAGGTTCCGGCACGTGCAGCCGCAATGGGGGTGTTTGTCTCATAATGCCTCGGAAAATCTTGTGGAGTTTTCGTACAGCCTTGGTGGAAGCCCTGTTGTGGGCCACTTCTTTTTGCACTGCTTCTTGTGGAAGCTGGGGCTATCATCGCGCATCCCGATACGCCGCGCAACTTTGGAAAACACCCTTGCAAACTATGAACAACCGCATAATCGAGCTGACAAATTCAGCAGACGGACTCTCCAGTCGGCAGCGTTCGGCGCCTAGTTCTGACCCGCGCTGCTCCGCCCCCAAACCCTAGGCCGCCGCGCTCTTTCTGACTCCACCCACAGCTTTCCAGCTCTGGAAGAAGCAATCACCGCGCCATCCAACCCGGTGTTCCAGAACATGGCCCCATTGGCCTGCCAACGCCTTTCCACCGCTGGCGCGGGGTGCCCGTAACGGTTCCAGCGCGCTGCCTGGGCAATGACATGGTGCGCCTGCGCAGCCTCAACAAATTCTGCAGCAGAGGAGTAGCGGGAACCATGATGAGCCGCAAGCACGATATCCGCGGGCTCCATTCCCCTTTTCACCAGGGACCGCTCCTCGTCGGCCCCAATATCGCCCGGCAGGATGATTGAATGGTGAGCACCCTCGATACGCAGTACGCAGGCGTTGCGATTACGCTCCCGGGTACCCGCTTCCAGGTCTATATTGCCCTCGCCCAAGGGCCAAAGAAAACTAAAACGCACACCATCGGTTTCCCAAACCATCCCATGCCTGCATAACCCGACCGCGTGTGGCAAGGGCGGCAGCTCACGTACGCCAAGCAGGCGGCTTTCCCGTTTCAACCAGGCAATAACGTCAAAGTTGGCAAAAGACTGTTCGACAGGAAATGCCTCGAGTGTGCTGCGCAGCCCTCCAACGTGATCAAGGTCGGCATGCGACACAACCAGCACATCAATCTTTCGCACGCCCATTGCGCGAAGAAAAGGCACGATATTTCGTTGCGCTGCATCGGCATCTGGCGAATAACGCACGCCGGTGTCGTAAACCAAGGCATGTCTGGCGGTACGCAGCACCAAAGCGCTGCCCTGACCGACATCCAGCGCATACAGTTCCCAATCACCAAATTCCGGGCGGGCGGGAACAGCCACCAACACCGGCAACATGAAGGCCCAGCCAAGTGACCTATAAGGGAAACCTTTGGGCAACAGGGCCAAGCCAACGCCCACCATGGCACACAAGGTCGCCCACGCTGGTACTGCGGCTGTCGGCACGCTGGCCCCAGGTAACGCTGCGAGCCATTCCGTTGGCCACATGCACACCTGCAACAAGGCGTGCGCCAGCCTGGCCACCAGTTCGGTGACTACATCCAGACCATCAAGCAGGGCCAGGCCTGCCAGCAATAGGGACAAAGGCGTGACGAGCGCACCGATCACTGGAATGGCGTATGCATTGGCCAGCGGGGATACCACCGAGATTTCATTAAAGAGCATGGCCAATGGCGGCATAAGCGCGAGCGTGACCAGCAACTGCAAGCGCGTCGCTTCGCGCAGCCCTTGCATCCAACCCGCTAAACGCCCTCCACCCATAAATGCCGACCGGCCCCACCAACCTGAGCTCGCCATCAGGACATAAACCGCCAGGAAAGAAAGCCAAAAACCTGCTGACAAGGGCGACCAGGGGTCCAGCACCACCACCACAAAAGCGGCGGCAGATAATACATGGGTTGGCCCCAACGGCAGACGCAAGGCGAGTGAACCCGCGACCACAGCCAGCATGATGAAGGTTCTGCGTGCCGGCACACCCCAACCCGCCAATAGACAATAGAGCCAGGCAACGAGCAAGGCGGTCCAGGCAGATGCCAGCTGCGCCGGCAGCAATTCGGCAAGCGGGCGGCCGGCAAGTTTCAACCGCCGCCATGATGCGTTCATGACAAAGGCGGCCAGTACGGCAACAAGGGTGACGTGTGAGCCACTGATCGACACCAGGTGGGTCAGGCCTGAACGGTTGAACGTAAGCCAGTCAGAGGCAGCCACACTCGCCTGGTCCCCAATTGCGAGCGCCAGCAACACGCCCCCCCAGCGCAGATCTTCAATATAGGGGAGCATGGCATCGCGCACATAATGTCGCGCGCGCTGTGCCCCCACGGATATAGACGCCCATCCGTCGTCTCGCAGCAGTACCGGCTCACCCCGTACGGTGCCTGTCGCCCTAACCCCTTGCGCAAAAACATGGCCTTCGTAGTCAAAGCCGTGTGGGTTTCGTGAACCGTGCGGCTCACGCAATATCAGCGCCATGCGCCACACTTGGCCGGGAACCAGCTCCGGAAACGTATCGTTAGCGCTGCCCTGTCGCCTTCCGTATGGCCCAGAAAATTTCCCCGAATTCCAACGAACTTGTATGCGAGTGGGAACGCCCTCTGGAATGGAGGAAAGCACTTCGGCAACGAAGATGCGACTTTCTGGCTCAAGACGCGGTAATTCTGCAATGCGCAGTACTACGCGTGTGACTTTGTCTTCATTGGAAGGATCAAGTGCATCGGCTAGGCGGTGCTGGACCCAGACAGAACCATAGGCCAGACCCGCGGCGGCGCAGCTGCTTAGCCATAAAGTGCGGGCTATGCCACGTAAGAATAAAGAGCGATTGCAGGCAGTCCGGCCCTTACCACGGCTCGATATCAGCCATGCACAGAACGCCGCCCCTATCGCCACCACGGCAACTACCACCACAGACGGCGGTTCAGCCCGAAAGTGCACCGCCGCAACTGCAGCAGAAAACGCCAAAAGACTTAAGCGGCCTATAGCCACGCTGCCCCTCACACGTGCCAGTATGAAGAGGGTCAGCTTAGGTCAGAGTACGCGAGCCGAGGTCAGAAGAGAAACGTTATGACCATCGTGGTTTACCGCTGTATGCCGTTCAGCTCCGCCGCTGCCAGAACGTACTCGTGCCGCATGGTAAGGATTCGGTGCTCCAGCTCATGCAGGGCGACGTAATCGTCTTTCATCAAGGAAGTCATGCCGGTCTGTTCGAACCGCACAATGGTAGATGCGACCTCATCCGCCAGGTCATCCAACTGAGAAATAATCAATCCATGTGCAGCGGCGTCCATTCTTTACCCTAATTTGTTCAACAGCTCTCGCAGCTGCACGTGTTCATCCTCACTCAGGCGCGCGCTGATGCGTGCGTCGTGCTGTTGTACTACGGCGCTTGCCTTATCCAGCACGTCGCTACCTTCATCCGTAAGCTCCAGGGCATAGGCGCGACGATCAGTTTCTGAATGGCACCGGCGTACATATCCCAGTTTGGCAAGTGAATTGACCACTTCCACTGCCCCCGACCGCGCGATGCCCATGGCGCGCGCCAATTCCGTCAGCTTCATTCGCGAATTTCTGCGAATAAGAATCATGGCTGAGAACCTGGGCGGCGTAATCGACCACGATTCCATGACCTCCTGGAAATCCTGATAAATACGGATTTGAGCACGGCGCAGGCAATAGCCTACCAGCTCGGTCAGCACGCCATAATCCATATCTGGCGCCAAATCTGGCGGGATGGTTGCCGGCTTCATGCTTTCTTCGATGCTTCTCAACGCTGTCTTCCTCTACACGGCCCTTGGATTCAAGGCGCAACGATAGCTTATCGCTCCCGATCCGGGCAGGTTTTCGCGCCCAACACATGGTTCCGCAAGGCAGCGCGGGTAAATCCCTATAGGTGTGAACCATTGCCCCACGCGCCAGATTGTTATGATCCATAACAATAATAGGAGACAACCGTGAATGTCCTGATAGTTGGCGCGGGCATAGGCGGCCTGAGCCTGGCCCTCATGCTGAAGCAGCGTGGCATCGCTTGTGAAATCTATGAAAGCGCGCGCGAATTGCGGCCTTTGGGCGTGGGAATCAACCTTCTGCCACACGCTGCCATTGAAATCGACGCGCTGGGCTTGCTGCCCCAGGTGGCCGAGCAAGCCATCGAAACGTCGTCACTGCATTACTACAACCGCTTCGGGCAACAGATCTGGAATGAGCCTCGCGGCCTGGCGGCCGGCTACCCGGTACCGCAATACTCCATTCATCGCGGCACAATGCAGATGATCCTGGCTGCCGCAGTACAAGAGCGGTTGGGCAGCGGGTGCCTGCATACGGGCATGACTTTTGAATCCCTGGAGCAGGATGACAGCGGCGTAACCGCCTATTTCGTCGACCGACTCACGGGCGAGACCAAATCGCGCAAGGCAGATATTCTTATCGCCGCTGACGGTATTCATTCGGCCGTGAGACGTCATTTCCATAAGGATATCGACCAGTTGCGTTACTCCGGTCGCATGCTTTGGCGTGCCGTCACGGAAGGCGAGCCTTACCTCGACGGGCGCAGCATGTTCATGGCCGGCCATCAGGATCAAAAATTCGTCTGCTATCCCATATCCGAACCCCTGCGCAAGCAAGGCCGTTCTTTGATTAACTGGATTGCAGAACTGCGTGTGCCGCAGGCGGAGCTTCCCAAAACCGACTGGAACCGCGAAGTGCCGGCCAGCACCTTTGCCGAGCACTTTGACAGCTGGCGCTGGGACTGGATCGACATTCCCGCAGTCATACGCGGAGCCAAAGCCATCTACGAATTTCCGCTGGTGGACAAAGACCCGCTTCCGCGCTGGACCTTTGGGCGCGTCACCCTGATGGGCGACGCCGCTCACCCTATGTACCCAATTGGTTCCAACGGTGCAGCCCAGGCGATACGCGATGCACGGTATCTGGCCGATCGCCTGCAGGAAGTTCGCCCCGGCAGCCGTGAAAGCATGGGGCACGCCCTGCTTGAATATGAAGCTGAACGGCTGCCGGCCACCTCCGGTATTGTGCTGCGCAACCGCTTGAACGGGCCCGAGCAAGTCATGCAAATCGCACACGAGCGCGCGCCTGACGGTTTTACCCACATTCACGATGTGATTCCGCAGGACGAGTTGGAAGCTATATCGATCCGCTACAAACGCATTGCGGGGTTCGACCCCTCCATGCTCAGGAAGCAGCCATGACCGCCGCCCCGACGCCCCCCCTTCTGGAATTTCTTGCCCGCCTTGAAGTCCACGTAACAGCGCCCATGGAAGTGGGCGATACCCCTTCCGGCCGTCGCCGCGTCATACCTTTGTTGGGCGGCACCGTAGAGGGCCCGGCCCTCAAAGGCACCATTCTTCCTGGGGGTGCAGATTTCCAGTCCGTGCGGTCGCCCACTTATACAGACATTCACGCGCGCTACGTCATCGAGACGCAAGAAGGTGACCGCATCTACGTCGAAAACACGGGCATACGTGTCGCCGCACCCGAAGACATCGCCGCCTTGGTTAGGGGCGAAGCCGTAGACCCGGCACGCGTTTATTTCCGCACCTTTCCGCGTTTCGAAACGGCTTCCCAAAAATGGACGTGGCTGAACGAGCGCCTGTTCGTGGGCACGGGCGCACGCTTCCCCGACAGGGTGGAGCTCGACTTTTATCTCATTCACTGAAAGCAGACCAACAATAAGGGCAGCACTCTGCCCGCCCCCGGCATCCCGAGAGACCTTGGAGAAGACATATGAAACCGATTTTCACCCTCAAGATCATTGCCGCGGCCTGCATGCTGGCCGCTTCCGCCACTGCCGCTGCGGCCTGGCCGGAGCAGCCTGTCCGCCTGACTGTGGGCTTCCCCGCTGGTACCGGACCCGACATCGTCGCCCGCACCGTGGGCGAAGCCCTGTCCAAGGAACTGGGTCAACCCGTGGTGGTCGAGAACAAGGCCGGTGCAGGTGGCCAGATCGCAGCCCATTCAGTAGCCAATGCAGCCCCCAACGGCTACAACATTCTGTTGGGCGAAGTCGGGTCCATCAGTATTTCGCCTGAAACCACTTCAGAGCTTTCCTATAAGCCTTTGCGCGACCTCGCTCCCATTACAGAAGCCGTCCGCGCAGACTTTGTCCTGGTGACACCGACCGATTCCCCCTATTCCGACTTGAAGTCCTTTATACAGGCCGCTGCCGGCCATAGCGATTCTTTCAACTTTGCCACTTTCGGGGCAGGAACGCCGGGCCACTTCGGTGCGGAACTGCTGGCCGAAGCCGGAAAATTCAAGATTGAACCGGTACATTACCGCTCCACCGGCGATGCCGTCACGGCGATTGTCAGCGGCCAGGTGCACGGGGCGTTCATTACCACCGCCATGGCCACTACCCAAATTTCCGGCGGCAAGATGAAGGGTCTGGCGATTACCGGCGCCCAGCGCAACAAGATGCTGCCCGAGATTCCGACTTTCGCCGAAGAGGGTCTGCAGGATGTGAAATTCGGCGCCTGGTTTGCTTTCTTCGCTCCTAAGGGGACACCAGACGACGTTCTGGAAACGCTCAACACGAAAGTTGTAGCAGCGCTGAAAGACGAAAACGTACGCAACACCTTGGAAAATGCCGGATTCGGCATTGTCGGCTCCAGCCGCCAGCAGCTGGCTGACCTGATGGTCGAGGAGCAGAAGATTTGGTCGGGTGTAGTGAAAAAGACCGGGTTTAAGATTAACTAAACACCAGCCAACGACAATCGAGGCAACGCCCTGAACGCATTTTCAGCAGTGACGTCGATGATGTCGTCCAGGGCGAGCCCGCGCAATTTCGCCATTTCCTGCCCTATTCGGGCGACTTCTCCCGGTTCATTACGCGGTCGCGCCCCACCCGGCTTGCCCAGCCAGGCGGGCGGGATATCGGGCGCGTCGGTTTCGAGCACCAATGAGTCCAACGGCAGGCACTCGGCCAGACGCCGGATCTGCAATGCGCGTTCAAAGGTCATGGCTCCGCCAAAGCCCAGCACGAATCCCTGCTGAATAAATTGCTCGGCCTGCTGGAAACTGCCGTTGAAGGCATGGGCAATGCCTTGCAGCCCTTCTCGCCGGCGTAAAAACTTCAATACCTCGTCCTGGGAACGGCGGACATGCACAATGACTGGCAATGCCAACTTCTGTGCGAGCTTCAGTTGTGCGTCGAAGAAGCGCGACTGCTTGTCGCGCATGGCCGGTTCCTTCAGTGCGGGTATGAAGAAGTCCAGGCCGATCTCGCCAATACCGACGAAGCGTTCATCTGACAGGGCAGCTTCGGCCCGCTCCGCGAGAAGTGCAAGATCTTCTTCCTGTGCGTGGGGAACAGCAATGGGGTGAATGCCCAGGGCGTATCGGCCGCCGGGAAAGCTGTGCGCGAGAGTCTCGACCACATCGAAATTGGCGCGACTCACTGCCGGAATCACAATCGCCTGCACCCCTGCCGCCTCGCCACGCTTGATTACATCCTCGCGATCGGCATCGAACTCCGCGGCATCGAGATGACAGTGAGTGTCAATCAACACAGCTTTCCTCCCGGTTTAAGTGCTTCAAACATCGGCGCCGAACACCGTGGCTAGATCTCCCACATGTTTTACCCGGCAGAGCCATGGGTCTGCGTCGCCCTGATCAGGTCTCAACCAGCTTGCCTTTCTCAATATAGAGCTGCCGATTTGCCAGGGCGGCCAGCGCCGGGTCATGGGTAACAATGGCAAGGGCGGTGCCGAATTCTCGATTCACCTTGAGCAACAGTTCGAACATGCTTTCAGCGGTGTAACGGTCCAGGTTTCCGGTGGGCTCATCAGCCAGCACGCAACCCGGTCGCGTAACAAGGGCACGTGCCAGGGCGACCCGCTGGCGCTCGCCACCGGAGAGCTGACCGGGAAAGTGATCCATTCGGTGTTCAAGCCCCACCTGCACGAGTACTTCACGCGCCTGCTCGCGGGCCAGCCCCCTTTTTTCGCGGCGCACGATGAGCGGCATGGCGACATTGTCGACCGCCGAAAACTCTGGCAGGAGGTGATGGAATTGGTAGACGAAGCCCATGCGCTGGTTACGCAGGCGGCTGCGCGCTGTTTCGTTCAGGCTGTCCACGCGCTGACCATCCACTTCAACATAGCCGTCGCTCGGTGTGTCCAGCAGCCCCAGCAGGTGCAGTAACGTACTTTTTCCGGAGCCGGAGGCTCCGACGATGGCCACCATCTCGCCCGCTGCGATATGCAGGCTGACATCGCGCAGAACCTCCACGGTGGAGCCGCCCTCGCTGTACCGTTTGACGAGGTTCTGAGCGCGTAATACGTGTGGAATGGATGGATTCTCAATCATGACGCAACACCTGGGCAGGCTGCAGACCAGACGCCCGCCAACTTGGGTAAAGGGTAGCCAGCAAAGATAGACCAAGCGAAGTGACGCCGACCACGGCAATATCCTGCGCCTGGGGTTCCGACGGCAACTGGCTGATGAAATAGATTTGCTGGGGCAGGAATTCAATGCCCAGCAGGTTCTCGATGAAGGGAACGATGACATCGACGTTAAAGGCCACCAGACAGCCCAGAGCGACACCCAACGCCGTTCCCACCAACCCGATCAGACAGCCCTG
>JAJUJD010000154.1 GCA_029267315.1 Alcaligenaceae bacterium | reverse complement strand
CCAGATGATGGCGGAAGGGTCCGCCCCCATCAGCAGAATGAGCAGGGTGTCCTCAATAATGCTGTGGCATAGCCCAAGAAAGGCCATCACAAGGAAAATATCACGCCGGCTCATTTTTCCGGACTGCGCTTCACGTATCAAAAGCCCGGCCCCGATACTCAATCCCAGCGTAAAGCCGATGATGGTCACATTGCTGGCTTCGCGCCCAATTCCTATTACCCGCAGCATGGGGGCGAGCACTTTGTGCATCAACCGTTCTATTCCCACCGCCTTGAGTACACGCAGCAGCAGCATCAGGGCCAGAATGATCAGAAATACCATGACCAGCATCTTGAGCTGGCTAAGACCCCACGCGAGAAGCGAAGGTTCGGCAAACTCCGGTTGCCACAGCATGACGGCTGGTTCTTGCAGGCTGTTGGAAGCGGAGTAGTAAAGGTTGAGCAGGGCGCCCAATACCAAGGCGCCGCCAATTCGTATGACGAGTGTCGCCCGCCAGGCCACACCGGTTGCCTTGGCCACAGCACCTTCCACCGGCAGGGAGTGGGCAAGCAGAATTAGCGTGCCCAGTACGCTGACCTGTGCGATGGTCAATGGTATGTTGGAGCTGAGATCCGCGAACACAACTAATGCCGTGTAGATGCTTGTCAGCATGGCGGCCGCCCAGACTATGCCGACTTCCGCGGGCAACCCCACCAGCCCCATAATTGGGCCCAGCACATTTGCCAGAAGTTCGGTCCCGCCAAGCGTGTCCAAGACCTTAACGATAATGAGCGCGGGGACCATGAGCCGAATCAATACCAGCCAGGATGAAAACGCGTCATGGAAAAGCCGCTTTACTGAGGCGGCAACAACAGTAGACCGGGACATTCAAGAAGGGAGGAAGAATTCGGCATGGGAAACCGGTCGCCTGGCGACCGGGTGACGATACGCCCGAGCCGGGCGATCAGCTGGAAGTATAGCTGCGTTCCCCAAAGATAGCTGAGCCAATGCGCACTTCTGTCGAGCCCTCTGCAATGGCTAGGTCATAGTCACCGCTCATGCCCATGGACAGCCGCTCCAGCGATATGTTGGGTATGTTTTTCCCCTGCATGCTGTCGCGCAGTTCCCGAAGGCGCCGAAAACACGCCCGCACTGCTTCGCGGTCCGGATCATTGACGGCCATGGTCATCAGCCCCTGCACGTGCAGGTTCGGCGCCTCGCTGCTCAAGTAAGCGAGGAAGTCCTCCAGCTCGGCCGGGTCTAGCCCAAACTTACTGGGTTCGGTAGAGGTCTTCACTTGCACCAGCGCGTCCATGGTGCGCCCTTCAAGCTGCAGACGCCGTTCCAGCGCCTGCGCAAGTTCCATACGGTCAAGGGATTGAATCTCGTGCGCGTGGCGGGCGATATCGCGGGCTTTATTCGTTTGCAGATGACCGATCATTACCCAGCGAATATCCGTATCTGCCAACAACTGGGACTTGTCGCGAATTTCCTGGGCCTTGTTTTCTCCAAAGCGTCGCAGGCCCGCCGCCATGGCCTCCCTTACGGCATCTGCATCGAAGGTCTTGCTGACGGCAAGCAGATTCACGCTGCCGGAGGGGCGGCCTGCGGCGAGTGTGAGTGCCTCAATGCGATTTTTAACTGCGATGATTCGGTCGGCAATGTTTGAAACTTGAATCATGAATTCAACTGGAAAGCGATTCCGGCCGCAACTGCTCGCGCAGGCCGGCGACGATTTCATAGGAGCGCAGACGGGCCTGGTGGTCAAACATATTCGACGTGATGATGAGCTCGTCCACTCCCGTGCGGGCGATGAACTGGCGCATGACATGCGCAACCGTGCTGGCACTGCCGATAGCCGTGCAGGACAGTACGTTGTCCAGCAGCGCACGCTCATGCAAGGCCAGGGTGTCCGTGTAGTTGGCCACGGGGGGAGGGAGTTGGATCGGCCTACCGTTACGCAGACTCACGAAGGATTGCTGCCAGGATGAAGCCAGGAAATGGGCGTCTTCATCCGTGTCCGCTGCAAATACGTTGTAGCCCAGCATGACATAAGGTTGAGCAAGAAACCGCGAAGGCCGGAAGTTGGCTCGGTAAGTTTGAATGGCCTGCATCAGCATCTGTGGCGCGAAATGCGAGGCAAAGGAATAAGGTAGGCCAAGATACGCGGCAAGCTGCGCGCCGAAGAGACTGGAACCGAGAATCCAGAACTGGGGAGAGAGCCCCTTTCCTGGCACGGCGGTGACGGGCAAACGGGACTCCGCGGAAAAATATTCCATCAGTTCCAGTACGTCCTGAGGGAAAGCCTCGGGATCGGTATCCAGATTGCGGCGCAGGGCGCGTGCCACGACTTGGTCGGAGCCCGGTGCCCGCCCCAGGCCAAGATCGATGCGGCCCGGGTACAGGGATTCCAGCGTGCCGAATTGTTCTGCGATTACCAGGGGGGAATGGTTGGGAAGCATGATCCCACCCGCACCTACACGTATCGTGGATGTGCCCCCCGCAATGTGGCCGATCAACACAGATGTCGCGGCGCTGGCAATGCCCGGCATTCCGTGGTGTTCCGCCAGCCAGAAGCGGTGATAACCCAGCGCTTCGGTATGGCGAGCCAGAGAGAGACTATTGCGAAATGAAGAGGCTGCGTCGCTGCCCTGAGCGATGGGAGCCAGGTCGAGTACGGAAAGTTTCGTCATGTCGAGAATAGTACAACGCCGCTTGCGAGCTTGTGCATCTGTCGGTGCCCAACCTGGCCCAGGGCCGCTAGACAATGCGGGGAGATTTCCCTACGCGGGCACCCACCACCATTTCCGTAATCCAGTTCACCAGAATCGAGGTATATGCCTGTTGAGCGGTCTTGTCAGTCAGGGCATGATCAGCATTGTCGATCACTCTGTGCGTGAGTGAATGGGCATGCTGAAATGCGGCACGGTAGCTCATGATGGTGGATCGAGGAACCAGGTGATCATGTTCAGATTCAACCAAAAGCACATCACCACGAAATTGCAGGCAGGCACGCAAAGCGCGATTTTGCGTCGCGGGTATGAAACTGCTGCGGTATTTTGCTAGGTCGTCGCGGTCCAATGCGCGCTTCGGTACCTCCCATTGTTCGTCCCGGTATATCGATGGTACGCGAAGGGACAACCACTGCACCGGACGTAGGGTCGTGAGGATGGTGGAAAGATACGCGCCATAGCTGGTTCCCACCACGGCGATGGAACGAGTGTCGATGGAAGGGTGGCGATGCAGGCAGTCGTAAGCACTGACCAAGTCGCGCAGGTTTTCTTCGCGCGTGACTTTCATCTGTCTTTCTGAATGCTTTATATGGCCGCGCAGGTCGAAGGTCAGGCAGACACAGCCAAGGCCGGCTATGCCTCGGGCGCGTTCCAGGTCACGCTCCTGGCTTCCCCCCCAGCCGTGCACGAACAACACGCCTGGAACCTTGTTGCCGGGCGCTAGAAAAGTCCCGGCCATGCGTTCGTCATCGACAAGAATTTCAATCCGGTCGCTGCTTGTTCCCATAAGGTTCCACCATTACATATTTGCGGATCAGGCCAAGATCAGGATCCTGACCAGAGAACGTCTCAATGGCATGCGGCGGTGCGATTTCATCCGACCCGAAGATTTCCAGCGTCTCTGCCCACAGATATTGGCAGCTTGAATCGGCACCAAGCACCTCCATGGCCGCAACTTCTGCACGGCTGGCACCACCTATGCGCCATGATTGTTCCAGTACACCCACCCGCCGCTGGCCGCGGGCATCAAGGCCAGCCGCCACGTCATAGTTGCGCCGCGAGGCGAAAAAGCCCGGATAACAGGCGTCTGCCGCTGCGTCATAGCGGGCGGCCATTTCCACCGCCTGCCGGTGGTCTGCGTCCAGGTCAAGCGACAGCAAGGTGTCAAAGCCGCCACGGGTAAAGCACAGGCGCGAACCGCCGTAGACTTCTACGCCCGCGTTATCGAGCGTCAAGCGCTGAGTGCCGATGTAGCTGGCGGTAAGCCCTGGAAGCCTGAACTGCCCAACACTGTATGTCTTCACGTCACGCAGATGCGCTTCCAGCACAATGCCGCAATCAGAGATAGCGCCAGCATCCTGCCCGGCAAGTGCCATTTCCACTTCACCAGCAGTCGTGATCATGACCTGGCCACGACCGGCAGTGGCATGCACGGGTTTCACGCGCACCGTTTTTTCCTGTTCCAGCAGCAAGTGGGCAGCCGTATGGAGGTCAGTTCCAGAAAAGGCGGTGTAGCCGGGCAAAGTCGCGTCGCCCACGCTTGCTATGAAGGCGTTTGTCCACCCGGCCGGGCGGGCGGCGTTATCGCTCACCAAGCCGTGAGTAATCGCCTTGGTGGGCATGAAGTCGTGCTCCGCATATCCGCCGAACAGATCCATCTCATTCTGTATGCCGTAATTTTCCAGTGCTGATGAACCCACCAGGGTCGTGTCCGGAACGAAATAACAGCGCATGCCAGCGTGTCGGGCAGAATCGAACATGCCATCGAAGGGTATGTCCAGAAAATCGGCAATTCGCATTGCTATGTCGCGATGAACCTGTGCCTCATGCATAGGCACATGAGGGCGTAAGCGCAGCAGAACTACCACTTCGTGTTTCACAAAAGCTCCAGAGGGTTGCATTCAGGCCTGACTGTCCGGCTTGCGCGTGTCCACAGAAATGGGATCGCTGGCCGGAAAGGTATCTTCGATCGCCTCGTCAAGCGTTTCCTCATCCACAGGTTTCGCGGGTTTTTTTTCTGCGCCTGGAGTCGGCGGATTGTCCTTGGTGGGGAAAGGGTGGCTGACCTTATCGTTCATATCGGGTACTCCTGAAATCAAGGGCAATGGTGTTGGGAAACAGGTAAATCCGAGCGTGCTCACCAATTCGCCCACCATGAAAGGTGGGCGAATGTGGCCATCATATGAAGCTACGTAGTCCGGAATGACTCCGTATCAACGTTCCGTCTTTACTTCGGGCAGCGCTTTGAGCTGTTCCTTGGTGTAGCCCGAGAGCAGAATGCGGTCGTCGCGTCGCTCGAACTCATCGAATGGCACAGCTACGTTCTTGGAACCCATGCCCAGGAAGCCACCAGCGCCTACGAGCAGATAAAGGGTGCGGCCATCGGAAGAGATCACGATGTCTTCGATATCGCCGATTTTCTCGTCGTTCTCATTGACCACGCTTTTGCCCATCAGGTCCTTCTTGGCACTCCAGCCAGTGATGGCTTCGGTGCTGGCAGCAGCGGTGCTCTTGGAATCCATGGCTGGCGCAGCAGCGCCGGTCGTGGCCGAGGCATCAGGGGCAGTGCCCGGAGTGGTGGAGCTTGCGCCCGCTGCGGAGGTACCGGCCGCGCCCGTACCTGCACTACCTGCGCTCGTTCCTGCAGTGCCTGCGCCCGCGGAACTGGCACCCGATTGAGCTGCAGCATTCGTGTTGCCGGACGTGGTCGTGGCACCAGAAGCGGCTCCAGTCGCCGGAGTTTGATTGGTGGTGGCGGCGCCGCCGTCAGCCGAGCGGTTGTTGCCGGTATCCGGGGATGACGTCTGGGCGAAGGCCGTTCCAAGCGCGAGCGGCATGCTGAGAGTCAGGGCGGTTGCGAGCATTTTCATCTTCATAGTGATCTCCTTTTATGTTTGCACTAGGCGGGCAACCTCAAGCAAGCGCTGTGCCGCGACGCGGCAGACTCTCATCGATCAGGAAGATCGGTAAGTCGGGAACGGGGCTTGCTGTGTGCGTTTCGCAATCCATCAATGTCTTCGGACGTGACGGAAGCGTTGAAAGGTCAGCGGCAGCGTCGCCTGATCAACTAACAGTTTCCCTGACATAGGAGAGATATATGAAAACAGGAAAGCGAATTGCAGCGGGCGCCGTGACCGTGGTTCTGCTCGCAAGTCTTACCGCGTGCAATGGCATGTCCCGTCAAGGGCGTAATACAGCTATTGGTGCTGGTGCCGGTGCCGTCGGCGGTGCAGTGCTAACCGGCGGCAGCACACTGGGTACCTTGGGAGGCGCCGCGATTGGCGGTGTGGTCGGACACGAAGCGAGCAAGTAAGCAGGCTCGTAAAAGGGAAGAGAGAAAATAAAGGAGCGACGATGTTATATACGATTGCTGTAATACTGGTGATTCTTTGGCTGCTCGGCCTGGTGTCTTCTTACACCATTGGCGGGTTCATCCATATTCTGCTTGTAGTTGCCATCATCATGATTCTGGTGCGTCTGATTAGTGGGCGCGCCCCGTAGATAGCAGGTACTCCGTAGAGCAAGAATGGCCCCTCGGGAGAAATCCCGTCGGGCCATTCTTGCGTTTGACGGGCGTATGATTTCGGATCATCGCTAGGGCACATCGGAGTCATGCATGGAATTTCTGCGGCATGCCTGGGATTCACATCCCGTCATCCAGGCATTCATCATCAACTTTCTGGCGGCTGTCTTGATACTGGTCGTGGGGTGGACGGTATCTGGGATCGTGGGTCGCAGCATTCGGCGTTTGGCCACGCGCTCTCCGCGTATCGACCCCACCATGGTGCCAATGCTCCATGCTTCTGCCGTTTGGTCGCTGCGCATATTCGTCATCATCGCCGTCCTCGCGCGTTTTGGGGTACAGACAGCCAGCCTGATCGCAGCACTCGGTGCGGCGGGCCTGGCCATAGGTTTGGCTCTGCAAGGCACGCTGCAGAATATCGCCGCGGGAATAATGCTTTTGGCCTTGCGCCCATTACGGGTAGGGGAATACGTTTCTATTGTTGGGCGTGCCGAGGGCACGGTGGAAGAGGTAGGTCTTTTCCTGACACGGCTCAGACAAGCTGACGGCATCGTCGTCCACATGCCCAACAATTTGATTTGGGGCAATACCATTGTCAATTTCAGTCGAAATGAGACCCGGCGCCTTGAGATCGGAGTTCAGGTGCCGCACAATCACGATCTCGAGGCTGCACTTCGCGCCTTGGAAGTTTTAGTTAAAGATCACCCCGATATACTCGAAAGCCCGGCCCCGCAAATTCTGGTGGCCTCATACCAGGAAAACTTTGTTGCGGTGAGCATTCAGGTCTGGGCCAAGGTTGAGCGCTTCAGCAGTTTGAAGCTCGATCTATACCGCAAAGCCATGGCTG
>JAJUJD010000092.1 GCA_029267315.1 Alcaligenaceae bacterium | reverse complement strand
ATTCAACGCCTCACACCGAGTGACCCGCGGTCGTGCGCCGATGAACGGTGCGCCATGACTACGGAGAATCACACTCATGAAACGGATGTTGTTCAATGCAACGCATCAAGAAGAACTACGCGTTGCCATTGTCGACGGTCAAAAGCTAATTGACCTCGACATAGAATCCGCCGGGCGTGAACAACGCAAAGGCAATATCTACAAAGGCGTTATCACCCGCATCGAACCTGGTCTGGAAGCCTGCTTCGTCAATTACGGCGAAGAGCGTCACGGCTTTCTCCCCTTCAAGGAAATCGCTCGCAGTTATTTCAAGGAAGGCGTGGATGTACGCAGTGCGCGCATTCAAGATGCGCTGCATGAAGGCCAGGAACTCATCATTCAGGTCGAAAAGGAAGAACGCGGCAACAAGGGCGCAGCCCTGACCACCTTCATCTCGCTAGCTGGTCGTTATCTGGTACTGATGCCGAACAACCCCCGCGGCGGTGGCGTTTCCCGCCGTGTGGAAGGTGAAGACCGCCAGGAACTGCGCGAAGCAATGGACAAGCTCGATGTCCCCCAGGGAATGAGCATCATTGCACGAACTGCCGGCATCGGGCGCAGCGTCGAAGAACTGCAATGGGACCTCTCCTACCTGCTGCAGTTATGGAACGCCATCGACGGCGCAGCCCAGGAAAACAAGGCCCCCATCCTCATCTACCTAGAGTCCAGCCTGGTCATCCGGGCCATCCGCGACTACTACTCGCCTGAAATCGGCGAGATCCTCATCGACACCCAGGACATTTACGAGCAAGCCACCGCCTTCATGAGCGTGGTAATGCCGGACAATGTCCAGCGCGTGAAGTTCTATCGCGACGATATCCCCCTGTTCTCGCGCTTCCAGATCGAACATCAGATCGAAACCGCCTACTCCCGCACAGTGCAGCTGCCATCTGGCGGTTCAGTGGTCATTGACCATACCGAAGCCCTGGTCGCCATTGACGTCAACTCGGCGCGTGCCACCCGTGGTTCCGATATCGAGGAAACCGCCCTGCGCACCAACCTTGAAGCCGCCGATGAAGTAGCGCGCCAACTGCGTCTGCGTGACCTCGGCGGCCTCATCGTGATCGACTTCATCGACATGGAGGACAACAAGAACCAGCGCGCTGTCGAGCAGCGCCTGCGTGACGCCCTCCATTTCGATCGCGCTCGCGTACAGATGGGCAAGATTTCGCGCTTCGGCCTCATGGAATTGTCGCGCCAGCGCCTGCGTCCTGCTTTGAATGAAGGTTCGCATGTCACCTGCCCGCGCTGCACTGGTACTGGCGTGATTCGCGACGCCGAATCCAGCGCCCTGCATGTGCTGAGACTCCTGCAGGAAGAAGCCATGAAGGAAGGCACCGCCGCCCTGCATGCGCAGGTACCGGTGGATGTCGCAACCTTCCTGCTCAACGAGAAACGCGGCGATATTGCCAAGATCGAGTCACGCCTCAAGATTAACCTGGTCCTGATCCCGAACAAGGCCCTGGAAACCCCGCATCATCATATCGAACGCCTGCGTCATGACGATCCACGCCTGGACGACAACAAGTCCAGTTTCGATCTCGTGAGCGAGCCGGAACAGGCCACCACCTGGGCGCCCGCCCGTGTGCAGGACGCCAAACCGCGGCCCGAGGCCCTGGTCAAGAGCATCACCCACGCTCAACCCGCACCCGTACACCACCCTGCCCCAGAAGCTCCCAAGGCATCCGCCAATACCGCCGCACAGCCCGGTTTCTTCCGACGCCTGATGAATTGGCTTACCGGCGCAGACAAACCCGTGGTTGCCGCGGAACCGGTCAAGGAAGTTCCGGCCAGCAGCCCGGCCAAGCGCACCCGCAGTGGCGAGCGTCCTGCGGGCCAGCGTGGAGACCGTAACCGCCGTCGCGAACGTCGTCCCGAGGGCGAAGTGCGAAAGGAAAGGGAAGGCGGCCGCAGCCGTCGTCAGGCCGATGAAACCTCGGTAGCCACTCAGGAAGCCGAAGTTCAGGTCGCGAGCCTGGCGGAAGCGCCAGTCGTCACCCAGACCTCCGCAGACGCCGGTCAGTCGACCGGGCGCAGCCGCGGTCGACGCGGACGGGGTCGAGGCCGCCGCCCCGAGGACAGCAGCAAACAAGTCGCTGAAAACGGCTTGAGCGCGGACAACCAGGTGGATTCTCCCATCACGTCTGCGGCTCCACAAGCTGATACGACAGCTGCCACAGCCGTTGGCGTCGCCAGCACGGTTGCCGCTAATGTGGCGTCCGACGCAGGTGCACGCCGCAAGGGCGACGACACACCAGCCTCGGTGCAGGCTGCCGAGCGCGATGCCGAAGACACCTCGGATAGCAGCTTGGTTCAGGCTGCCGAAGCGGAGGATGCAGATCAGGTCGAACCGGAACGCAAGCGTCGTCGTCGCCGCAGCCGCCGGGGCCGCCGCAACGGAGAATCGGCAGAAGTAGTGGCCCTTGAGTCTGCTGAAACGCAGGCGGACGAAGGCGCGAGCGGGGTGGAAACCGCCAGCACTGAACCCGATGTAGCTGACGCGCCCGCTGTAACGCCCGTTGAAGCCGTTGATCCGGTTGCACAGTCAGCGCAGCAAGCCGACCTGGAACTTGCGGCCACCACACCCGACGCCCAAGAGACCGTTCAGGACTCTGCAAATACGGTTTCGGAAGTGGCCGAATCAGCTGCATCGAGCGCAGCGGATCAGGCCGAAGCAGCAGAAACGGCTGCTGAACCTGCTGCTGGTGCGCAAACACCCGATGAGCCTGTCGTGCAGACCACGGATGTCGGCACGCCTGCGCCGGCTTCCTCTGAGCCTGCTGGGGCAGACGTGTCCGAAGCCGCTGTCGCTGAAGCGTCCCCAACTGCCGAGGTAGCTCCGGAAATTGCATCTACACCATCTCCCGAGCCTGCAACAAGCAGCGACGAGGAAGCGGTTGCCGACACGCCTTCCCCCGGCGAGCCTGTGACTGAAGCCGCTCCACAGGCGGACCAGGTGGAGACAGCCGTGGACGCAGCTACCCCCGACGTTGAAGCGGCAGCTGTCCAAACGCTTCCCGAGACAGAAGAAGCCTCGAAGCGGGATGCGCTGTCTGCGACTGCACAGCTCAATGGTGTGGGTAAGACGGAACAACTCGAGGAAGTCCTCCAGTCAGCCGGCCTGCAACTCATCGAGACGCGCAGCAGTGCCCCTGTTGTGGAAGACGCGCCTCCAGTGCGTCTGGGCCGTCCTCGCAAGGCTCGCAGCAGTGATGTCGCGCAGGCGCCCTTGCAGCAAGTTGAGACAGCTCAACAGTGAGGCCGCTGATGCCATGTTCTGTCTTTTGAGGCAGGACATGGCAAGCAGAATTTCGAGAGGCCGACCAGCAGCACCTCGTGCTTCGGAAAAGCTTCAAGACATTAAAAAAGCCAGCATCTCAACTGATGTGCTGGCTTTTTTATTGGCGGGACTTTACTGGTTTACTTCACAACGTCGGCTGGCTGGCGCATCAACAGGACGAGTAGTGAAGCGAGCTTCTGGCGCATTTCCCGGCGATCCACCACCATATCAATGGCGCCTTTCTCAAGCAGGAATTCGGCGCGCTGGAAGCCTTCCGGCAATTTCTCACGCACTGTCTGCTCGATAACGCGTGGACCGGCAAACCCGATCAGCGCCTTGGGTTCGGCGATAACGACATCGCCCATGAAGGCGAAGCTGGCCGACACGCCTCCCATGGTGGGATCTGTCAATACACTGATAAAAGGCAGACGCTGAGCAGCAAGGCGTGTCAGCATGGCATTGGTTTTGGCCATTTGCATGAGCGAAAACAGGCTTTCCTGCATGCGCGCACCGCCGGAGGCCGCCACACAAATGAAAGGCGTGCGGTTTTCGATGGCGGCCTGGACACCCCGGCAGAAGCGCTCTCCTACCACTGAGCCCATGGAGCCCCCCATGAACTCGAACTCAAAACAGGCGAGCACCACGGGCACCGAATGAATGCACCCACTCATGACGACCATGGCTTCAGTTTCGCCTGTTTGCTTGACCGCCTCGGTGACGCGCTCCGGATACTTGCGTGTATCGCGGAATTTGAGCGGGTCCATGGGACGCGTATTGGCGCCGATCTCCACCCTGCCTTCAGGATCAAGCAAGGCATCAATGCGCGTACGCGCATTGATGCGCATATGATGACTGCAATTGGGGCAGACGTTCAGGCTTGCCTTGAGGTCGTCCCTATAGAGTACCGATTCACAGGCTGGGCACTTCGCCCAAACCCCTTCCGGCACCCGCTTGTTGGATCCACTTTCGCCACCGCTATTACGATTGATACGCGGTGGCAGGATCTTGTCTATCCAACTCATTGTTCTTTCCCGAATATTTCCGGCCTGGCCGGTCTAATTACCTGACAAGTGCCCTATTTAGCCGAGCACCGCACGGATACCGGCAAGCCATGTCGCGGCCGCCTCGATGGCGCGGGCATCAGCTTCCTTGCCCGACACGCCCTCTGCTTCTGCTGCCTTGACGGCCTCTTCCATGGTCTCGATGAGTTTGCTGCCAATGACGACGGCATCTGCACAGCTGGCCACTTTTTTAGCGCTTTCCGGATCGCGGATGCCAAAGCCCACCCCAACGGGGATCTTCACATGGCGCCGGATAATATCCAGCTTGCGTGCGACGTCTTCGGTATCCAGATGCCCCGCGCCCGTCACACCCTTGAGAGAAACGTAGTACACGTAGCCGCGGGCGACTTTGGCCACGGCCTGCATGCGGGCTTCAGTGGAAGTGGGTGCCAGCAGAAAGATGGGATCAATGCGCGCCTTGTCTAGCATGGCTGCAAATTCGGCTACTTCCTCTGGCGGATAGTCCACCACCAGGATGCCGTCCAGGCCAACCTGGAGAGCCGCATCTACAAAGGCCTGTTGCCCCATGCGTTCAATGTTGTTCGCATAGCCCATGAACACTACCGGCGTGGTTTGGTCTTCCCGGCGGAACTCAGCCACCATGTCAAGAACTTGACGAAGCCCGGTGCCACGGGCGATCGCCCGTTCGGCAGCGCGCTGGATCACCGGGCCGTCGGCCATGGGATCGGAGAACGGAATGCCGAGTTCAATGATGTCAGCCCCGGCCCGGACCAGGGCGTGCATAAGGGCTGGCGTGGCATCCAGAGAAGGATCACCAGCCGTGATGTAGGGAACCAGGGCTGTACGGCCATTGAGACGTTCAAATGTGGACAGCAGGCGCTCGTTGGAGGCATTCATTGCGCTAAGACCTTCCTTCACAACTCGATGCCGCCGTATTCGGCGACGGTATGCATGTCCTTGTCGCCGCGACCGGACAGGTTGACCAGAATGATTTTGTCCTTGCCCAGTGTGGGCGCCATTTTGACCGCCTGCGCGATGGCATGGGAGGACTCCAGGGCCGGCATAATGCCTTCGAAGCGGCAGCAATCGTGAAACGCTTGCAGGGCCTCTTCGTCGGTAATCGTGGCATAGCTCGCACGCCCGCAATCCTTCAGCCACGCGTGCTCGGGGCCGACCCCCGGATAATCGAGCCCGGCGGACACGGAATGTGTTTCTATGATTTGACCGTTGGCGTCTTGCAGAACGTAGGTGCGGTTACCATGCAGCACCCCGACCGCGCCAGCATTGAGCGAAGCAGCGTGCGCGCCGGAATCCAGCCCGCGGCCCGCGGCCTCTACACCCACCAGCTGCACATTGGGCTGGTCAATGTAAGGGTGGAAGATTCCCATGGCATTGGAGCCGCCGCCCACCGCCGCGACGATGTAGTCGGGCTGCGCACCTGCGTCGACCGGCATTTGTTCCAGGCATTCCTTGCCAATGACAGATTGGAAGTCGCGCACCATCATGGGGTAAGGGTGAGGGCCGGCAACGGTACCGATGATGTAGAAGGTAGATTCGACGTTGGTCACCCAGTCGCGCATAGCTTCATTGAGCGCGTCCTTCAAGGTACGCGAGCCAGAGTCTACCGGCACGACCTTCGCACCCAGCAGCTTCATGCGGTAAACGTTCGACGCCTGCCGCCGTACGTCTTCCGAGCCCATGTAGACAACGCATTCCATGCCATAGCGCGCTGCGACAGTCGCCGTGGCCACACCATGCTGCCCGGCGCCTGTTTCTGCAATGATGCGGGGTTTGCCCAGCCGACGCGCGAGGAGTATCTGCCCGATGCAGTTATTGACCTTGTGCGCACCGGTATGGTTGAGGTCTTCGCGCTTAAACCATATTTGTGCACCGCCCAGTTGTTCCGACCAGCGCTTGGCGTGGTACACGGGACTGGGACGACCCACAAAGTGCTTGAGTTCGTAATGGAATTCTTTCAGGAATTCCGGGTCGTCGCGGTATTTTTCGTAGGCTTGCTTGAGTTCGTCGAGCGCATGTACCAGCGTTTCGGCCACGAAGGACCCGCCAAAACGGCCGAAATGCCCCTCGGTGTCGGGTAAGGTGTAGGGTTCCAAATCTGTACTCTCTCGTTACGCGGCACAGGCCGCCTATCACGGCACGGACGTTAATCCGCCATTTTAGCAGTCCCGGCCGAGGCCGGAACAATTCATGTCTTGATCACAAGCGGGTGGCCTGCACGCCCTGCAATTCGTTCAGCGCCGACAGCACGCGTGATATCTGCTCGCCACTTCGCACTTCAATGGTAAACACCATGCGAGTGAGAGAGCGGCGACTCTGCGTATTGACACTGATGATGTTCAAACGCAGCTTGGCAAACACCTCGGATAAATCGCGCAGAAGATTAGGACGCTCCTGCGCATGGATGCTGATATCCACCGGATAAACGGCATCGCCGGTATCGCCCCACTCCACTTCGATGGCACGTTCTGGCTGGCGCACGACCAGTGCCTTGTACGCGGCGCAGTCACTGCGGTGAATCGACACACCTCGGCCCTTGGTGACATAACCACAGATCGTGTCGGGCGGCGCAGGGCGGCAGCAGCGCGCCAACTGTGTCAGCAAAGAATCGACTCCGACCACCAGAACGCCGCTCTTCGACCCTGAAGACGCGCTGCGGGTGCCGACCGTGTATATGCGCGCGGAATCATCCTGCTCCTGCTGCTCGTCACGGTCCTTCTGTCCGCTAAGCAGGTAATCGATCTGACGCAGGCTGAACTCTTCCTTGGCCACTGCAACGTATAGGTCATCGGCTCTGGCAAAGCCCAATTGTTGAGCCAGCTGTTCCATGCTGATCGCCGTTTTGCCCAAACGCTGTAACTCTTTTTCGACCAAGGTCTGACCCTGACCGATGCGCTGCTGCAACTCCACCGCGTTGAACCACGCGCGGACCTTGGCGCGGGAACGCGGGCTCGCCAGGAACCCCAGCTGAGGGTTCAGCCAGTCTCGCGAAGGACCTCCGGATTTGGCCGCAATGATTTCTACAATTTGCCCTGTATTGAGCTGAGTGGAGAGCGGCACCATTTGGCCGTCCACCCGAGCTCCCCGACAACGATGGCCCAGGTCGGTATGAAGGTGGTAGGCAAAATCCACCGGCGTCGCGCCAGAAGGTAATTCAATGACCCGTGCTTGCGGTGTCATTACATAGATGCGCTCGTCAGAATCCACACCCTTGGGGGGCTCCTCCGGCCCAGAAACCGATTCCCCGTCCCAGGAAAGCAGCTGGCGCATCCATGCTAGTTTCTGTTCGTAGTTCGAGGTGGCTGCCACCTGCCCTCCACGAGAGCCGGCTTCCTTGTATAGCCAGTGAGCCGCCATGCCATACTCCGCGAAGCGGTGCATTTCCTCGGTGCGAATCTGGATCTCGAACGTTCGACCCTCTTCATCCACCACCACCGTGTGCAGCGAGCGATAACCGTTGGGCTTAGGCCGCGAAATGTAGTCGTCGAACTCGTCCGCAACCGGAGTCCAGAGTGAATGGACCAGAGCAAGGACGGCGTAGCAGCTTCGCTCGTCTTCGACGATCACGCGCAGGGCGCGCAGATCAAAAAGTTCGTGGAACTCCAGACGCTTGATCCGCATCTTGTTCCAGATACTGTAGATGTGCTTGGGCCGCCCGTAGACTTTCGCCGGGATATTGGCGTCAGCCAGAACAGTTTGCAGCCGGCTGACGGCGGCATCCACCAGGGCCTCTCGTTCGACCCGCTTGGACTCCAGCTGTTTGGCTATCGACCGATAGGTGTCCGGCTGTGTGAAACGAAAGGCCAGGTCTTCCATTTCCCATTTGAGCTGCCAGATGCCCAGACGGTTGGCCAGGGGCGTGTACAGCTCCATGGTTTCCCGGGCCGCCTCGACGGGATAAGGCGTTCTGCTCGCCGCGTGCCAGCGCAGCGACTGCAGGCGTGAAGCCAGGCGCAACACCACGATACGAAGGTCTGCCGCCATGGCAAGCAACATTTTGCGCCGCATTTCCTTTTGGTCCTGACCCTGCGCCCCTCGTTCGGCGGGTGCAGTGCCCGCGAACCAACCAAGGCGCAGTAGCACACGGGCACCCTGCACAAGGGTTGCCACGGCCGGCCCGAAAGCCTTGCGTATGCGTTCAAGGTCGCCCGGCCCATTGCCGTTTTCGGAAGGCAGCATGGTGAGAACGGCCGCGGCCCTGGCCTGAGCGTCCGCCCCAATCTCGGCAAGAATCTGCACGACACCAGCGGCGTGATTGGTCAGAGGTTCTCCTGTGCCGGCAGTGCGCCCCTGCAACCCTTCCTCAGCCCATCGCACGGCGTCAATCAGCAGCTTGCTGCCTTCCTCGTCCAGAGACTTGGCGGCCTGCTCGCGCCAGACTTCATTGAACGGCGATGCATGGGTGGAAACTTGAGTTGGCTTATTCATGACTGCACTTGGATGCGAAAGAATGCTGCCCCGCGGGCAAGTTCCTATACTACATTCAGCACTGGATAGATTGGGCACTTAAGCTGATTTTTCATGAGCGCACACACACCGACCAGGCACCTTCTCATCGTATGGCATTCGCGAACCGGAGCATCGGAGCAATTGGCGCGCGCAGCGTTGGAAGGTGCCCGAAGCGTATTGCGGGAACTCTCCGCATGCGAGCAAGTTGAGCTGCACATAAAAACAGCGGCTGAGGCCACTGACATCGATCTTCTTGCGGCCGATGCCTACGTTTTCTGTGCGCCGGAAAACCTTGGCTCCCTAAGCGGTGCCATGAAGGAATTCTTCGATCGAAATTATTATGCTGTGCTGGAGCGCCTGAATGGGCGGCCCTATGGCTTGCTGGTCGCTGCTGGCAGCGATGGGGCCGGAGCCGTTCGCCAGGTGGAGCGCATCTGCACGGGCTGGCGCTTGCGGGCGGTGGCACCTTCCCGCATTGTCAATACTGACGCCCAAAGTGCCGAGGCCATTCTGGCGAAAAAAGAGCTGGCAGAACACCAGCTCGATGTGGCCCGTGAAATGGGCGGCACCTTGGCCGCCCTCTTGGCCTGAATAAGCTAAGTGAATTACTTCACGGCCGCCGTCACTACGATTTCCACTTTGTAGTCGGGATTGGCCAGACGCGCTTCGACGGTCGCACGCGGAGGGGCATTGCCAGGGGCAACCCACGCGTCCCATGCACGGTTCATGGCGTCGAATTCTTTCATATTGGCTACATAAACGGTTGCCATGAGGATGCGGCTCTTATCCGTGCCGGCCGTTTCCAGCAGCCGGTCAATGGTAGCCAGTACCTGCCTCGTCTGCCCTTCCATATCGAGCGAAGAGTCGTCAGGAACTTGGCCAGCGAGGTAGGCGACACCGTTATAAATGGCCATGTCGGATAAACGCTTCTCGACGTTGACGCGTTCAATTTCTTGCATTTCGTGTTTTCTCCGGTAGATGCAAATTCGGGCTCATGCAGGGGGCAATTTGAATACCTGGCGAAGATAAGCCAGGTAGGCAGGATCGTCGCACATGGTTTTTTCCGGTGTATCGGAAACCTTGGCGACAGGCTGGCCATTACAGCGAATCATTTTCATGACGATCTGTAGCGGCTCGTGCCCCAAATCGTTGGTAAGGTTGGTGCCAATGCCGAAGGAAATACGGCAGCGTCCGGCGAAATAGCGCGCCAGCTCAATGGCGCGAGGAATGGTCAACGCGTCAGAAAACACCAATGTTTTGGTACGGGGATCAGTGCGATTAGCGGCAAAGTGGGCCAGCACGCGGTCTCCCCAAATGAATGGGTCGCCAGAATCATGGCGGGCACCGTCGAAAAGCTTGCAGAAGTACATATCGAAGTCGCGCAGGAAGGCGTCCAGGCCGTAGGTATCCGACAAAGCAATGCCGAGATCGCCGCGGTATTCCCGCGCCCATACTTCCAGCCCATACACCTGGGAGTCGCGCAGGCGGGGGCCGAGTGCCTGACATGCCTGCAGATACTCATGCGCCATGGTGCCCAGCGGCGTGACATTATGGTTCATCGCCATCCACACATTGCTGGTCCCGGCGAAATGTCGGCCCATTTGCGCCTTCATGGTACGCACTACTTCATCGTGCCATCGCTTGGAGAAGCGCCGGCGCGTTCCATATTCGGCTACGCGAAATTCCGCCAGGCTCGGGTCGCTCGTGACCAGGCCCATTTTTTCCTGCAGCCTGCGACGCCCCTCTTCCCAGTCAGGCTCTTTGCTGACATTGCGGAAGTAAACTTCATTAACGATGGCCAGAACGGGTATTTCGAACAGGATGGTGTGCAGCCAAGGCCCTTTCACAGCAATGCTGATCCCTCCGTTTTCATCGCCTTCGGAAACGTGGATGGAACGCTCCTGCAAATGGAATAACTCCAGGAAGTCGACAAAATCGCTCTTGATGAAGCGTAAGGAGCGCAAATAAGCGAGTTCTTCCTCGGTGAACCGCAGGCTGCAAAGATGACGGATCTCTTCGCGGATTTCGTCCAGGTAGGGCCGCAGGTCAACATTGGGTGTACGGCACTTATAACGGTATTCAACCCGGGCGGCGGGAAAATGGTGCAGCACCACCTGCATCATGGTGAATTTATAGAGATCGGTGTCCAGCAGGGAAGTGATGACCATTGTTGCGCATTTCCTGTAGATGCTGAGTTCCTGTGGCGCGAAGATATGGCGAGCGTTCCGTCAGGCCAAAGGCCGCAAAACTGCAGCGGCCGAAGAAATTACCATAGCATGGGGCTCATGGAACCCGACTGCGTGTAAGGTTGTTGAAGGGCAACACTCCAGGATTAGGTAAAATCCCCTAATTGATCTTGGAGTGCTGAAATGACTCACGTCGTTACCGAAAACTGTATCAAGTGCAAGTACACGGACTGCGTGGACGTCTGTCCGGTGGATTGCTTCCGTGAAGGGCCAAACTTTCTGGTTATTGATCCGGATGAGTGCATCGACTGTGCAGTCTGTGTTCCCGAGTGCCCGGCCAATGCCATCTTTGCGGAAGAAGATGTGCCAAAGGACCAGCTCGACTACATCGAACTGAATGCGCAGCTGTCGCCCCAGTTCGAAATGATCAACCGTTCCAAGGGCGCCTTGCCAGACGCCGACGACTGGAATGGTAAACCGAACAAGCGCGAACTGCTGGAAATGTAACAGCGGAGCCTACAGGAAACTACCTATTCCTGTCATACAAGGATAAGATCAGGCTGGCAAGATGTCTGTTGATGCATATCAATAAGTGACTGGCATCCATAGCCGTAACCTTCCTTGATGGAAACAACAAGAAAATGCTGTATGACCTGCACGAGCTCCAGCGGGCGTTTTTGAACCCGCTGTCCCGGTTTACCGATTCCGGCTCCCTACTCTTTTCTCATCCCTACAGCCCGCTGGCATATACGCCAGTCTCTCGGCATATTGCGGCCACGTACGAGTTGGTACACCGCCTCGGCAAGGATTATGAGAAACCT
>JAJUJD010000017.1 GCA_029267315.1 Alcaligenaceae bacterium | reverse complement strand
TCTCCCCGCGAATCAGGCCGTTTAAGCGCATCCCCCTCGGGATGCAAGCGCCATTGCCCGGATTCCGGCAATGACAGCCAACCATACACAGCGGGCACATTGGGCCAACGCGCCATTGCGGCCAAGACCTGTTCGTCCATAAGCGTCGCAGAAAGTGGGAGTGGTTGTTCATGATAGCACCCACCGTTGTCGGAAAAACACAGGCACATGACGGTGCTGTGGGCCGGATGGGATAATCAAAGATTCTGATTTTTCTTTTTGCAACAAGGCAGTGAGATGCAAATAGGCAAAGCTCCGTCGTCGCAACGTACCGCAAAAGGTTTGCTTGGTCCCGGCGCTGACAATGCGTTTGCACCTTTGGTCGACGCCAGCATACGTCGGCGGGTCATCATGGCCCATGTGGTCAGTCACACACAGCGTACCGTGCAGCGGCACATCGGTCGTCCGCTCGGCCGTGTGCTCATGCAGCGTTGGATGCGGGGCCAGTCGCCCGCGAAACGGGTGGAGTCTTTCGGGCTGTCACGGCATATCGTTGAGGAGGTGCTGGGAGAACATGCGCTAACGCTGCACGTTGACCCGCGCAAGCTGATTCGTATCGGAGTGCATGCACCGCGGGACATCGAGAAACGGCCCTCTTCGCTGGCATTCATCTGGGACGGCACTTGGGACCAGCGCCGCGAAGATCTCCGCGTGGGCACTCGTTACGAGCTGATCAGCGAGCTTGATGACAACCGTGGTCGCCTGGAGCAAACCCAGCGCTATCGATACCTGATGCGCCGCCTGAGGGAGGGCAGGCCGTGGGCATCCCATCAGCTCGGTGTCCTGCTGGATACCCCCGAGAAAATTCGGGGCTATCTGCAGGTATACCTGGATTTCCTCGACGATATGGCCGCAACCGGCTTCGACCCGGGCCGAGGCAAGGATCCCATCGGGGTGGCCATTACGCGCAACGGCACCATTGTCAAGGTGAATCGGGGCCTGCATCGCTTGGCCATGGCCCAACGTCTGGGTCTGCCTTCCATACCGGTGCAGGTGCGCCATGTACACCGGCTCTGGTGGGAAGACGTGACCGCCGGGGCGACCGGCTCACGCGCTTTGGAAAAAATGGCTGAGGCGCTTCAGCGCTGCGTGCCGGAAGAAAACCCCGGGCCGCTGGACGAACGTCCCGAGGTCGACCTGCCTCCCGATTTCTGGCCGGAACCCCGTGTTCATGCGTGAAACGAGTTTTTACTCGCCCTTTTCCTGCTTCCTGCGCTAACTTTAGGCTTCTTGTCTGCACTTACCGCCCGCGGATGTGTACCGTGTTGCGCCTCCAACCCGGGCAGAACCAATGGAGAAGCCGTCAATGACCACTTTACGCCATTCCCGTTTTGCCGCAGCGTTGCTAGCCGTCGCTCTCGCAGGTATTGCATGGGCCGATACGTCCACTCAGCAGGCCGGTTCCAAGGAATTCGTGCCCACAGTGGGGCAGTCCGGCAAGGACGTAATCTGGGTACCTACACCGCAAACGCTGGTGGACCGCATGTTGGACATGGCGGGGCTCACGCCCGACGATACGCTTGTCGATTTAGGATCGGGAGACGGGCGTACTGTCATTACCGCAGCCAAGAGGGGAGCGAAGGCGAGAGGCATCGAATACAACCCGGACATGGTTGCGCTGTCGCGCAGCGCTGCACTGCGGGAAGGCGTGGGAGATCGCGCAGCGTTCGAACAGGCGGACATCTTCGAATCGGATTTTTCCGATGCCGATGTCGTGACGCTATTCTTGTTGCCCAATCTGAATCTCAAGCTCAGGCCCATGCTGCTGGACATGGCCCCCGGTACCCGGGTCGTGTCGAATTCCTTCACCATGGGAGACTGGGAGCCCGACGAGACGGCCGAGGCTGAAGGCTGCACCAACTATTGCATCGCCTACAAATGGGTGGTGCCGGCGAAGGTGGAGGGCAGCTGGGCACTACCTGATGGAAAGCTTCAGCTGACACAGAACTACCAGTTTGTTGAAGGCACGGTGAGCCGGGGCGGGAATACGACCCCGGTCACGGAGGGCCGTCTGAACGGCTCTACCCTGACCTTCAAGGCAGGCGAGGATGAATATATCGCTGTGGTGGAAGGTTCGCAGATGCAGGTCAAGGTTAACGGCCAGGGAAATTTGAGCGCGAAGAAGGAAGGCTGAACCTTGCCGGCTTCAGAAGGAGCCCAGATGTCAGAATGTTCGATTCGCGTAATGTGTATCAGCGACTATGACGCAGTCATCAGTCTGATGCAGCAGACAGAAGGCGTTCGGATCAGGGATGCGGACGCCCACGATGCAACACGTCGATACTTAGAACGTAACCCTGGCATGAGTTTTCTGGCGGAAGTAGGGGGCAGTATCGTCGGCTGTGCGATGTCTGGCCATGATGGGCGACGCGGCTATCTTCAACATGTGCTGGTCTTACCAGCCTATCGTAAGAGGGGCATTGCCCGTCGTCTGGTAAGTGCTTGTCTGAAGGAACTCAAACGCCAAGGGATCGAAAAAGTTCACCTCGATGTGCTTGAGGACAACGCTGCCGGCCAAAGGTTCTGGCAGCAACTTGGCTGGCAGCGTCGTACAGATATCGTGAAATATTCCTTGGTGCTGGGCGATTCGGCAAATGCTTAGCGCGGTTGCTTCAACGCGACTGTTACCGGCTTGGCCGCCGGTAACTTTGCGCACCTACTATTTGATGAGCCGCACGGTATCGACGTCTACTTGAGGTGGACGCTGGCCTTCCACGTCCACTTCTCCGCGTAGTTCCACCAAAATGTTTTCATCAATCTTTTCCTGCGGCAGGTCGTCATCGTCAATATCCACGGTGATTTCACCCGTGCCGTCAGAAAATACGTAGGTATCGTTACCTGTCTTGCGCAGCAGCCGACCTTGCAAAACGACATCCTGATCATCTTTTGGCGCCTTCAGGATACTTTCTACAGTGGTGGCATCCCGATGCGCGGGCCCGGTAATCTGCGCATGAGACAGAATCGGCACGGCGCTGGCGCCAACAAACATTGCGGCGATAAAGATTTTTTTCATGATATGAACCCCACGGTAGTTGTTCGAGTCAGTGGATAGCAATCGCAATGCCTTGATCCGTAAGAGATTGTTTTTATGTTGCTGGCGTGCTCTGCGTATCACCGTCCGGATTAGCGAAAAGCTGCGCAGATCATGTATAATTTTGGATTCACCAGCTAGCGGCCACCTTCGCGGAACGACCAGCACAAGGGCAGGCCAAAACAGCACGGCGCAATGGCAGAGTGGTGATGCAGCGGATTGCAAATCCGTGTACGTCGGTTCGATTCCGGCTTGCGCCTCCAGAATACAAAAAAGGCCTGAAACCTGAAAACCAGGATTCAGGCCTTTTTTTGCGTTTACGCGAGCGGGAAATCAGGATTTCGTAAGCTGAATCAGCCTGAAGGCAGCGCGCGCCACGCACACAGTCGTGCCGTCCGCGTTCACGGCTTTGCCTTCACAGAAAGCAGTGCTGCGGCCTCGTTTAAGCGTATGTGCCTCGAACACCAGCTCACCGCGCGCAACCTCAAGAAAGTGGGTGGACATTTCAATTGTGGCTACACCCAGGTTGAGCGGGTCATGACCACGAGCTGCCGCGCTCATGATGAAATCCAAAACGCTCATCAGCGTGCCGCCATGGATGTCTTCTCGACTGTTCACCAGCGACGGATGGTCGGGCAAACGTGCCCGGGCATACCCTTCTTCAATATGTTCGGCCTGCAGGCCGAGATAGCGCATGAATGGAATATCCAGACCGAAGTACGGCCTGTCCTCGGTGCAGTATGGAGGAAGTGGTGATTTCGTTTCAATCATTGTTGCCAGTCTGTTTGGAAGCGGCAAGCGCGTGTGCAGCTTCGAATCGAAAGCCTGATTCTACGGTATAGGATGGGGCTATCGTCCGTGACCTGCCCCATGTGGGTTATAAAAACGCTTCTATCCACAGTGGAAGGGTGCCATGTCACGCAAGCAGCAGATTGCAGAATTTTTGGCCAAGGAATTCCCCCAGAATAAGTGCACTGTCGAAGAGGTCGGCCACTTCTCAGCGACCGTCAGACACGAAGTGGGACATGCTGAGCTGCGACCGGGCGGCACCGTTTCCGGGCCAGTGATGATGACCGTTGCCGACGTGGCTCTGTATGTTGCTATTCTTGGCGAGATCGGGATTGTGCCTTTGACAGTCACCACCAACCTAAACATCAATTTCATGCGCAAACCTTCCGCCGATGCCGCCATTATTGGTGTTTGCAAGTTGCTCAAATTGGGGCGCACTCTGGCGGTGGGAGAGGTCAGCATTTATTCTGAAGGCAGCGACCAGCTCGTGGCCCACGCGGTGGGTACTTATGCTATCCCGACCGATACGAGGGCTGGCCGCGGGCCATCATTGCATTGAGCGGGAGAATCATGCAGGAAATTCGGCAACGTGTTGCAGAAAACTTTGCGCGGCAGGGCCTGATGCGCACTCTGGGTGCGGCGTTGGAGCTGGTGGAAGACGGAGAAGTCCACATCAGCATGCCTTTTTCTTCGCAGCTTTCGCAACAGCTTGGCTATGTTCATGCGGGCGCCGTCACAAGCATTGTGGACAGCGCCTGTGGATACGCGGGACTTACGCGTGCACCGGCGGGACATGACATCGTCACGGCGGAATTCAAGACAAATTTTATGCGTCCAGCCATAGGTGAGCGCTTCCTGGCGGTGGGGCGCGTCGTGAACGCGGGCCGATCCCTTGCTGTCTGCACCGGTGAAGTCAGGGCGTACACAGCCAATAGCGTGGAGTTCAAGGTGGTGGCGTTGATGCAGGCCACCATGGTGTTTGTCGCTACCGAGCGCTAGGGCTGGGCTGGCTCACCAACTCAAGTGTGGGCACGCTGCATTTATTCAAGGCATTCGGAGTCGACCATTGCTCGCCTGGTTTGAACGTTTATTGAATCCGTTCCCTCGGGAGGAACCGCTGTTGCCTCCCAAGGGTCTGGCCGCGTTTCTGTGGGATTGCACTCGCGGTTCTCGTCGCTACTTGGCAGCGCTGGCCGTGTTGAGCGCGGCGGTTTCCATTTATGAGGCCTGGCTATTCGCTTTCCTCGGGCAGGTAGTCGATCTCTTGGCGGTTTGGCAGCAGGGAGCTGATGCGGCGCTGCATGAGCGGCGCGTGCTCTGGAGTATTGGCCTAGTGCTGGCCGCCAGTGTGCTGCTGGTCGCAGGACGCACCATGCTTCAGCACCAGGCACTGGCCATCAACCTGCCCTTGCGGCTGCGTTGGCATTTTCATCGCCTCATGTTGAGACAAAGTCTGTCTTTTTTTGCCGATGAGTTCGCAGGCAGGGTCACGACCAAGGTTATGCAGACCGCGCTCGCGGCGCGCGAAGTGCTGTTCACCCTCATTGAGGTCGTCCTTGGCATCGGTGTGTACTTCGTCACCATCGTGGCGCTGGCGGGCGGCTTTGATCTCCGACTGATGATGCCTTTCATTGGCTGGATTGTGCTCTTTGGCGCAGCGATGTGGTATTTCGTACCGCGCCTGGGCAAGGTAGGGCAGGAGCAGGCTCACGCGCGCTCTTCCATGACGGGTCGGGTCACGGATGCCTACAGCAATATCACCACCGTCAAACTCTTTTCCCATACTCGGCGAGAAGCCCATTTCGCGCGCGCCGCGATGGAAGATTTCAAGGAGACTGGCTACCGCCAGATGCGGCTGGTGAGTCTGTTCGAAATCGTCAATCAGGTGCTGGTGGTTTCGCTCATCGGCGCCGCGGGCGGCTATGCGATCTGGCTCTGGCATGGGGATGAAGTCGGCGCCGGTGCGGTGGCAGCCGTGACGGCCATGGCCTTGCGCGTGAACGGGATGTCGCACTGGATCATGTGGCAGATGGCTTCCTTATTCGAAAGCATAGGCACCGTACAAGACGGCATGGCCACCCTCACCAGGGAATCCAAGGTGCGGGACATTCCTGGCGCGCCGTCATTGCAGGTCAGCCGGGGCGAAGTCCGCTTCGAGGACGTATGGTTCAACTACAACGGAGAGCGGCAAGTGTTCGCGGGCTTGAACCTCACCGTCAGGCCGGGCGAAAAGATTGGTCTTGTCGGGCGTTCCGGAGCGGGCAAGTCCACCCTCATCAGTCTGCTGCTTCGTTTCTATGACCTGGATCGTGGCCGCATCTGTATCGACGGGCAGGATATTTCTCAAGTGACGCAGGACAGCCTGCGTGGCGCCATCGGGATGGTCACGCAAGATACCTCCTTGCTGCATCGTTCCATCTACGACAACATCGCCTACGGCAGGCCCGATGCGGAAGAATCGGAAGTTCGGTCTGCTGCGGTGAAGGCTCAGGCAGATTCGTTCATTTGTGAGTTGACCGACCCGCAGGGGCGTCGGAGTTACGACACCATGGTTGGTGAACGAGGGGTCAAGTTGTCGGGCGGGCAAAGGCAGCGGATCGCCATTGCCCGCGTCATGCTGAAGAATGCCCCGATCCTGTTGCTGGATGAGGCTACGAGCGCCCTGGATTCCGAAGTGGAGCTCGCCATCCAGGAGAGTCTGAACGAAATGATGGAAGGCAAGACAGTGATTGCTATTGCACATCGGCTTTCCACCATTGCTGCCATGGACCGCCTGATCGTTCTGGACGGCGGGCATATCGTAGAAGAAGGAACGCACGCCGAACTGCTACGCAAACAGGGCATTTATGCAAAGCTCTGGCAGCATCAGAGCGGCGGGTTTCTGGCCGAAGACGTCAGTGTTGAGGTTTAACTTCCGTTCCCTGTAACCATCCGAGATAGGCTCTTCGAGTCCGTTCAGTCACGGACTCCAGCACCTTTCGGTGGTCCACCTTGTGTCGCAACATCAGACGGGCATCAGCCACTGACCGGGACTTGCAGAACCAGTGGCAGCTGTGCTGAAACAAGTACAGTTCTGCCGATAGGTGAAAGGCGCGGTCTTTCGGTGACAAGTTCTCTTGATTGTCCACGATGTGCCGCAAGCCGGCGGCATGGATGCGCAACAAAGCGCGGAAATCTCGGGTGAGCCAGGGTAGCAGGCGTTCGACGAAGGGCAGGCAGAATGGCAAAGTGCATATGGCTGTCGCCCGCGCTTCTTCCTTCTGCATGTTATTGGCAAGCATCTGGAGTTGCGACGCCAGCGTGCGTTCGGTCTGGCCGAAAGTGTCGAAAACTTGCAACTGTCGCGATTCGCTGTCTTCCCTGATGGCCCGCGCATAACCTTCGGTTAGCGTTTCCATGTGGCGCTCCAGTTGCAGACCGGAGAGATTTTCCGCCAGCAGGGCGATGTGGCCACGCTGATAGCGCAGGCAAAGCACCCTCCAGACCACGGCCGCCAACAACAGGGATAGTACGAAATCCATTACTTGCTTCCTCTTCTCTAGCGTTCCTGAGTGCCGCCTTCAGCGCATGACCAGACCGCCGTCCACATATAGCACCTGGCCTGTCATGAACCGGCTCCAGTCAGAGGCCAGGAACAATACTGGGCCGGCAACATCTTCGGGCGTTGCCACCCGGCGCAGCGGTGTCTGGCCGGCAATCTGCTCGCGCAATGATTCCCGCGTTTCGCGACTGGCATCGGTCGGCCACACCAGTCCGGGCGCCACGCAGTTTACCCGGATGCCGGACGGGCCGAGATCGGCAGCCAAGTGCCTGCTGAATCCCACAAGCGCTGCCTTGGCAGTGGCATAGTCGTGGTACGGGACGACGGGGTGCTCGACCAAGTCGCTGGACAGGTTGATAATGCTGCCGCTGGCGCGGCGGCGCATGTCGGGCACTACGGCCCGGCAGATATTGGCCGCACCCTGAACAGCCCCTTCGAACTGGTCAAGGTAGGCGTTCCAGTCCAGCTCCTGGAAGCGGGCGCGAGTGTCCGGATTGAAGCGATAGGAGCGGAATGCGTTGTTCACTACAACGTCGATGCTGCCCGTCTCCGCGAGGACCTCTGACACCATTTCCGTGACCGCCTGAGCGTTCATTACGTCCGCGCGCAGTGCCCAGGCGTCGCCCCCCAGGGCAATACAGCGTTCGGATACCTCTGCTGCGGCCGTTTCATTTTGCAGGTAATTGATGACCACCAGCGCGCCTTCCCGTGCAAACGCTTCGGCGATCGCGGCACCAATGCCGCGACTCGCACCTGTGATGAGCACCACTTTATCCTTGAAGCGCATTGCTCAGTCTCCTGTTCGCCCGGGTGCCGTCAGCAAGTCGGTGGCCACGTGCTTTTGCAGGTCAAGAGCGCGACTGATCAGGCCCAGCTTCAAATACGCGTCGGCGGCTGCCTGCAGAGACCGGACATCCACCGCTCCTAGCCCATGTTCCTTGGTAAAGGCCGACACGCTGGCGCGGTTGCGCAGGCGGATAATTTCCAGATTTAGCTCGGGGTTCTGCCCATCAATGGCTCTGCGTACCGCCAGCGACGCGGCTTCTTCCGGTTCATTGAGCATCCACTCAACGCTATGGCGGAAGGCGCGCAGGAATCGTCTCAGTCGGGCCGTGTGTTCCTGGTAAAAGTCTTCGCGCACCACAAGAAGGTCGCTTGAGTAGTTCAGGTAATCCGCCACTTGGAAGACGGTGGCATCTCCCAGGCCGCGCCGGCGTGCAAGCGCCAGCCCAGTGTCCGTTGCTGCAGTCGCGTCCACCTGGCCTTGCATGAGCGGCGCGAAGTTGAGCAGACCCGTCACGATGATCTTGACATCGTCTCTGGTCAACCCAACCTGCTGCAGCAGAATCTGCAGATTCTGCAAAGTCCCGCTGGACAGACTGTAGACACCGATGCGTTTTCCCTTGAGCTCAGAAGGGCGGGTGATGCCGCTGTTCTTCAGCGTGACGACGTTGAACACGTTTTGTGGATAGATGTCGTAAACGGCGCGCAGCGCCGCCCCTTTGTCGAGGGCCGCGAAGAAGGAACCCGGATCGGTGAAGGCAATGTCGGCCTGCCCGCTGAGCAGGTTGCGCAACGCGTCGCCACCGCCAGCACCCGGCAGGTAGCGGAACTCGATGGCCTCTTCTTTGAAGAAAGCCTTATCGGGTTCCGCCAACAAGTTGACGATTTCCGTGATGGGCTTGCTCCAGCCTGCCAGGGTGAAGGGCTCGGGGGCGGCAGAGCGGGCCCAGGCTGTCACGCCAGGCCAGGCAAGGGAGGCGCCTGCAGCTAGCCCCAACAGGCGTCGGCGCGTATGCATGATCATGGTCGATTTCCAGTTTCCGTGAAGAGATAGGGGCGCAGCAACCACCTGGGAAGGTGGAGCGCACACAGGTAGAGCAAAAGCCCCATGGCCGTAATGAGGATCAGGACGGCGAACATCAGAGCCGTGTCCATCGAGCCTTGGGCGGCAATGATGAGTGCTCCCAGGCCCTCGCTGCCACCAATGAACTCGCCCACCACTGCCCCCACCAGTGCAAGTACGGCAGCGATGCGCAGCCCGGCGAGAATCATGGGAACTCCACTGGGGAGTTTCAGACAACATAGTGTTCGCCAACGGGAGGCGCCCAGCATGCGGAACATTTTCAGGTGGGTGGGGTCTGTTTGAGCGATGCCGGACATTGTGCTTTCCAGCAAAGGAAAAAAGCAGACCAGAGCAGTCAGAACCACTACTGGCAGCGTGCCAAAACCCAGCCATACGGTCAAAAGCGGAGCCAATGCCAGCTTGGGCACCACCTGGCTGGCGATGATGTAGGGCATCAGCACCCGCCGCCCAAAAGCCGATTCACCCAACAGCAGGCCGAAACTGAAGCCAAGCGCCGTCCCCAGCGCCAGCCCGCCAAGGACTTCAATGAAAGTCTGTGCGATATGCGGCCAAAAATAGCCGGTTTCCAGCCCGCGCCAAAGGGTCACGGCTACCACTGAGGGCGCTGGAAGTACGAGTTCCGACCAGCCAAACACACCTGTCGCCCATTCCCAGAGAAGAAGCAGGCTTAAAAGCAATGCAAACGACCAAAGCCGCGGAGATTTCCATGTCAGGGGGGACATCATTGCTTGGATTAGTCCCGGTAATAGGAAAGTTGTTCCGCCATGGCTTCCGCGCAGGGGTCTATATCGACCATGCGAACAAGATCCAGGAGACTGAAGCGGCCGTCATGATGCCAGGCGGCCGTGGGCATCGTCATGTGCCCCAAGGCGCAGATACGGGTTGCCCCCGCCTGAGCAATGAGTGGCGCCAACCGAAAGAGTTCCTCCGGGCTTGCGGCAAGGCCGACTGTTTGCAGCCACGCCCGACGGGGTTCCAGAAGAGGAATGACATCGTCGAGGCGGTCCACCGCCATCACGCATGCGCTGCGGTTCAGCGCACCTGCTTCCGGTGGGCGGGCCGCGGAGAGGAAGGCAATCGCCCAGGGGGTATCAGGGCCGCCCAATAGATCCACTTCCTGCCCGCGCAACATTGCCAGTTCAAGGGCCTGTCGCCATTGGGCAGCCGAATTAGTTTCCTCGAACGCCAGGGCGCGGCGGGGGAAACTGTGCTGAAGGGCAGAGAGTTCGCCGGCCAGGTGGCGGGCGAACTCTGCAGGGTCAATCTGGCCGCCACGTTCCACGTAAAGGACTTGAGGCGAATAACAACCTTGTTGATCCCACCGTACGATATCCAGCGCTGCCTGCCGTGCAGTGGATTGGGCCTGACGTGTATCCAGGGCGGTAGCAGACACCATCGCCACGCTAAGCTTATTGCCATGGGGCAGCAAGCGCTTGCCGGCAGGTAGCATTCGCTGCCAGGCGGCTACCGCCGCGTCACTGCCGTACACTTTTAAGACTTCGGCTTCCTCACACAGCACTTCTTCCAGGGCAGTCTCGCCCCCAGGCCACCAAACGACGGCTAGCGTATCAGCGAGCCGCGGTTCCACCTCGGCCAACGTGCGCGCGAACCAGCTCGCGACCAAAGGTTCTGCGCTGGACACTTTGCCGACGCTGCCTGCCTTCACCAGTAAGGCACTGATCAGGCTCCACAATGGCAATCCAGGCACGTTGCCGGCCCAGACATGGCCGACGAGAGAGGCGCCGCAGGCATGAGCCCACCCGCCGCGGGGTCGTGGCCTGAAACCGTCCAACAAGCCCGTGTCGCCAAAATCTTCCGTCAGAAAGCGCAGCAGCTGTGGACGGCGAAAATTCTTCAGACAGGCATTGATGCCTAGCCGCGTCATCTCCGCATCGAAGCCACTCACCACCGGCAATAGCGCGTCCATTTCGCGGCGCAGCGGGTCGGCGCCATTGAGCATGCGCGCGATAACGCGGTCGATGATGTCGACAATTTCGAGCACCGGCCTGCTGGCCAGCTGGGTTCTTGCCGCCTTTTTCGTATGACGCGCAACCGCACGCAGTTGTAAGGGCGTTAAACGCGGCAGTGCGATTTCAACTGTCTTGCCATTGGCGCTGAATACTCGGGTTTCCCATTCCAGCTCGGAATCTTCCTGGCCGGGCAGATGGCCGGCCGTGAACTGAAGCAGGGGCGCTACGGAGCAACCCTCTGTCGCCTTGTACGTGGAAGACTTGTGCACGGCGTCCGCTCTCATTCCACGGTTGCCTGCAGGAAGGCGTCCATGGCCAGCGAGCACCCCTTGGCTTGCGCTCCTTCGGCGCGGCCTAGCAGCAGAAATCCCTCAGGCAGTATTACACCGACGTCTTCGGTGAGCAGAGTGGTGGTCGAGTTGAAGTTGGCCAAGTCGCAATGCACCAGCACGCCGCGCTCACCGTCGGGAACATCCTGGCCGGTCAATGGGTCGACTGCGCGGGTGCGTATCCAATGCGGCCCGGATTTGATCGATGGCTGTTGCGCATTCCCGTCGTCGTAGAACTGGGTGCTGAGTTCGGTCATGCCGTACATATTCGTACACTGGGCGGGGGCCACGCCGAAATAGTGCTGGAGCAGCTCGTAGAATTCTGCACCGCCGAGTTCACGCGATTGCCCCTTGAAGCCCCCGGTATCAAAAAGGCGGCTTCCTTCTGGCAATGAGAAACGTTTGCCCCGACGCTCAAGCTCATCCATCAGGTGGACGAAGCTGTAGCTGGCGCCGAGCAGCGCATACGGTGTCGCAGTGGATTCTGCGCCTTCCAGTGCGGCACACAGTCCATCGATGTCCATACCGTCTGGACCGACAAAGTAGGCACTGCCGGGTGCGCCGAACTCCTGCTTCGCCAGGGCCAGATAGTGGGCCAGGGAAGAGTTGGGCATCATCTCTTCATCCGGAAAGAGAATGCCCATACGTATGCGAGGCAGGCCACGCATGAAGCGCTGCGCAAAGTGCAACTTCATGGAGTGGTCGTAAACAGTCAGATTGGGATGGTAGTGGCGTCCTCGATTGTCTTTCCGTGTCGTGCCGCTAGTCATGAAGACTCGTTGGCATTGCTCCGGCGGTATGCAGGATAGCGTCAATTCTTTGAAACCGTTGATTGGCACTGCGGGGATATCGCGCCAGTGCCGGACAGTGCGCGGTGTTCTGCCGTGCATGCGGCAATAGCGCTGAAGTGCATGGTTGTTTCGGAACTGATAACTGAATAGCTTCAGCGCGAGCTGGTTGAACGCTTCATCGTCGCCGTCGGGACGGCTCATGAAGTTCATTAATTCAGGAAGGAAATCCGGCACCTGCGCTGGCGCGGTATGGATGTTAGTCACGGCTGCCCTTTTGCTGAAAGACGCGCCGGCCTGGCCGGCGAGGTGCTCCGAAAAGGGCCGTGAAGCAGCCTGGCTGTTTGGCTGCTGCGGAGTAACAGCCGAGCCAATTGCAGTGGAAGGCTTGGCGCCCACCCAGGCAATTGCTCTCCTTACGTCGGCATGATCCGATTCAAGTTCGCGGGTTCGATCACATCATCTCAGCGCCAGCCTGCGAGAGGCTTCGACACACCCCGGAGCACGGCTGATTATACACAGGCGCCCAAAGCAAAAGGCCCAAACCGAAGTTTGGGCCTTTTGTACAAAACCTGGAGCGGGAAACGAGTCTCGAACTCGCGACCTCAACCTTGGCAAGGTTGCGCTCTACCAACTGAGCTATTCCCGCTGCGAAGATTTGTATTCTATGATGAACTTCACGCGCTTGTCAAGCACCTTCCCGGAAAATAACAAGATGATGCAAGAATCGTATGTCTGGACCGAAAAGAACCGCCCGTCGCTGAATGGGGAACCTCACCCCGGGTGAAAGCTTTCTGGAACTTTGGATGAAGTAACATGTGCACCATGATTCGTATCGGGGGTGGCCCCTTTGCTTCACATTACTGAACAGGATCTCAGTTTTTACAACACACTTGGTCTGAGGTCACAGGCACGCGCGTTCCTACGCCTGCATTCAACTAAGGATTTGCACGACCTTTCCGACACGGCGTCGCGCTACCCGGGCGTCGTAATATTGGGGGGAGGCAGCAATGTCGTGCTGGCCCCCCGGGTAGAAGAATTGGTCGTGCATGTGGCCACGCGTGGTGTTGCGCTGGTGGATGACGACGCCAGCTCGCTGCTGGTCGAAGCCCAGGCTGGCGAGTCCTGGCATAGCTTCGTTGCGCAATGTATAGAGCGCGGATGGCATGGGTTGGAAAACCTCGCCCTCATTCCAGGCACCTGTGGCGCTGCCCCAGTTCAGAATATCGGCGCGTATGGAGTGGAGCAAAGCGACTACTTCCATAGTGTGGTGGCTTGGGATATGCATCGGAGCATGCGCGTGGAAATGGGCCCGGGCGACTGCCTGTTTGCCTATCGGGACAGCTTCTTCAAGCGGGCTGAGCAGGGGCGCTGGATCATTCTTGCGGTGCGTTACCGGTTTCCACGCGAATGGACGCCCAAGCTGGGCTACCCCGATCTTGCCCGGCATCCTGGCCTCGCGCTGGCGGGCGCTGCAGCGACTCCCCGCGACGTCTTCAACGCCGTGTGCGATATCCGGCGTGCGAAATTGCCCGACCCGGCCGATCTGGCCAATGCGGGGAGTTTCTTCAAGAATCCCGTTGTGGATGCGAAAACGTTTCGCAGGCTCAGGGATCTGCACCCCGGCCTGGTGGCATATCCCGTCGATGACGGGTCGCACTATAAGCTAGCTGCGGGATGGCTGATTGAACGCGCCGGCTGGAAAGGCAGGAGACTGGGCCCAGTCGGCATGCATGAACGGCAAGCATTGGTGATGGTCAATCACGGAGGTGCCAGCGCACGCGACATTCAGGTTCTTGCGGATGTTGTGCGAGCCGAGGTGGCCACACGCTTCGGAGTACACCTGGAACAGGAACCGGTCGCCCTGGGCTCCATGGCAGGCGAAGCAGGCTGAAGAGCGCCGAAGCGGTGTTGCCCCGGCGCTCGTGATTCATCAGTTAGCCAGGACGTCGTGCATATCGAACAGGCCGAAATCCTTGCGCGCCAGATAGCGCGCGGCCCGCACGCTGCCTTGCGCGTATGTGGCACGGCTGCTTGAGCGGTGAGTGATCTCAATTCTTTCGCCAGCACCGCAGAAGTAAACGGTATGGTCGCCAATTATGTCGCCGCCGCGCACAACGGAAAAACCGATACGGCCCGTTTCGCGTGGGCCGGTGTCGCCATGTCGTGCCCAGTCTGCGATTTCATTCAGGTTCTCGCCCCATGCATGGGCCACAGCCTCGCCCATGGCCAGAGCCGTGCCGGAGGGCGCGTCCACCTTGTTGCGGTGGTGGGCCTCGAACACTTCCACGTCGTAGCCGCTGTTTAGCAGCCTGGCAGCCATTTCCAGCAGCTTTAACGTGACATTCACGCCTACACTCATGTTCGGCGCGAACACAATGGCCGTCTTCTGGCTGGCGGCCTGGATGGCCTTCTTGCCGGCTTCATCGAACCCGGTTGTGCCAATGACGCACTTCACGCCATGCTCGATGCAGGCTTCCAAATGCTTCAGAGTGGCTTCAGGCCGGGTGAAATCGATCAGACAATCTGCGTCGGCCAAGGCTGCAAGATTGTCGGTGATGCGTACACCGGTCTCTACGCCGAGGAAAGCGCCGGCATCCTGACCGATGCTGGGTGAGTCAGGGCGGTTCAGCGCGACGGACAACGTGAGGTCTTCAGTGTTGAGCACGGCTTCAATGAGCATGCGGCCCATGCGGCCGTCTGCCCCCGCAATTGCAATACGCATTCGAGATGTCCTTGTGGATTGGATTATCGGAGAGGTTCCGCGGGCGCACCCGACGACGTGGGCGTCTGCTCCGTGACGGGTTCACGAGCCTCGGCGCCAGTATCGGCTCTCTGGTACGGCTGGCGGTCAGGCTGGCTGTCGCCTTCCCAGCGAACGAGATGGTCGCCTTCGAACCAAACACTGAAGCGACGGGTCTCGGGCTCACCGTATCCGGGTTTGCTATAGTAGGGGTAGTCCCAGCGATCACTGCGGAAGATATCCTGCAGTGTGGGCGTACCCAGAAGAAAACGTACTTGTTCGCGCGTCATGCCGGTTTCGAGCCGGGCCACCTGCTCCGCAGTGATCCAGTTGCCTTGCTGAATATTCGGGCGATATGGAAACCCCCACTCGGTACTGCCGCAAGCCGTCAGGGCCATTACCAGCACAGTTGCAGTCATGCCGGCTCGCAGTGTTTTTGAGAATGTATTCGCAATTGTCCGCACGAAACGCCCCTGATTCAGAACGAGTAAAACCGTTATCATAAAGGGTAAACAAGAAACGCATTAGCGTTCACGCCGCCTGATAGCCTCCGGGCCCAGGTGCCTCAGTTCACCGCCACCGATTTTTTTCAAGTATGACCGATTCCGTTGACCTGAAGAGTGCCGGCTTGAAGGCGACCTTTCCGCGCCTCAAAATCCTCGACATTTTCCGACGCGCCGATGAACGACATCAAAGCGCTGAAGATGTGTACCGGACCCTCATCGCCGAAGATGTCGATATCGGCCTGGCAACGGTTTACCGTGTCCTCACCCAGTTCGAACAGGCTGGCATTCTGGTGCGCAGCCAGTTCGACGGCGGCAAGGCCGTCTTTGAACTCAACGACGGCGATCATCACGATCACCTGATCTGCACGCACTGCAATAAGGTGGTGGAATTCAGCGATGAACAAATCGAGAGCCGCCAGCATACAGTGGCGGAAGACCACGGCTTCATCCTGGAAAGCCACACCATGATGCTCTACGGCACTTGCCCGGAGTGCGCTGCAAAAAAGCCCATGCCGCGTAACTGAGCGAATCGCCCGGCACAGGCCTCTGTCAGAGGGCCTGCCGGCACCCAATCACCCAACACAGCTTGTGCAAGATACCTTTCAGCCAGCCAGCATTTCGCTGGCGTGCCTGCGCGTGGTGTCAGTGATCGTCATGCCGCCGAGCATGCGCGCAATTTCATCGACGCGGCCCTGTTCGTCCAGAGGTCGTATGTCGGAAAGCGTGCCACTGTCACTCGATGATTTGCTGACCTGGAAGTGATGGTTGCCGCGTGCTGCTACCTGGGGCAGATGGGTTACGCACAGAACCTGATGCCGGCTTCCCAACTGATGCAGCAAGCGCCCAACCACCTCGGCTACCGCGCCGCCAATTCCGGTGTCGACCTCGTCGAAGATCAGGGTCGGTACCTGGGCGGCCTGGCTGGCGATAACCGAAAGCGCCAGCGACAGACGCGCCAGCTCGCCGCCGGAGGCGACTTTTGCCAGAGGCCGCGGGGTTGTGCCGGCGTGGCCGGCTACACGGAATTCCACGGTTTCCATTCCATGCGGCCCAGGTGCTGAGGGTTCAAGCACGATTTCAAACGCGCCTCCCTCCATGGCGAGTTCCTGCATGGCGGCGGTGACGTCAGCAGCCAGCCGTTTGGCGGCCTTGCTGCGTGCCTTCCCGAGCCTTGTCGCCACTGCATGGTAGGTATCTTTTGCCGTCGCCAACCGAGTTTCCAGGGCACCGAGGTCGGTGGCCTGTTCGGTTTCAGCAAGCTGTCCGGCCAGCGTTTCCTGCAGTGCCGGCAGCTCCTCAGGTTCCACGTGATACTTGCGGGCCGCCTCAAATAATTCGTTCACGCGGCGCTCCGCGCGAGCCAGCGCGTCGGGGTCGAGTTCCAGGCGATCCAGGTAGCTGTTGAGGTCGGATACGGCTTCCGATGCTGAAATACGCGCCGATTCGAGGGCATCCAGTACCGTTTGCAGTTCTGCGTCGTGGCGCAGCAGTTGCCCGATCTGCTGCGCGGCCGTGTTCAATGCCTGAATGGCTGAACCGGAATCGTCATCAAGCAGCGCCACAGCCCGGCCGCAGCCTTCAAGCAGCGTCTGGCCGTGCGCGAGTCGTGATTGCTCATTGCTGATCTGCTCCCATTCACCGGGACGTGGAGCGAGTTTGTCTAATTCTTCCAATTGCCAGATGAGGGTGTCACGCCTCTCCTGAATGGATGCCGCATTGCGGCGCGCCGTTTCGAGCTCCTCTTCGGCCTTCCGCCACACCTGCCAAGCCTCCCGCGTTTCGCGCGCGAGATCGGTCAAGCGGCCCTGCTGGTCGAGCATGTCGCGCTGATTTGAGGCAGTGAGCAGGCCCTGGTGCGCATGCTGTCCGTGAATATCGACCAGCTGCGAACCCAGTTCACGCAGCATGCCCAGATTGGCGGGCACACCATTTATGTATGCCTTGCTTCGCCCCTGGTTATCGATGATGCGGCGCAGAATGAGGTCATCCGCGGGATCAAGATCGCGTTCCCTCAGCCACTCGTGCAAGGTGATGGGCGTCTCGAATACCGCCGTGATCTCCGCTCGTTCTGAATCTGCTCGCAGCAGGCCGGTGTCGCCCCTGGCGCCCAACACCAGTGACAGCGCATCGATCAGTATGGATTTACCTGCCCCGGTTTCCCCCGAAAAAACGGTGAAGCCGGACGAGAAGCTGATTTCCGCTTCCTCGACAATGACAAAATCACGAACGTGCAGGAGGCGCAGCATGGTGTCCTATTCGTTGTTGTCGGAAGGTTGAGGCATGTGGTTCCAGTACAGCTTGTGACGCAGTGTGGAAAAGTAGCTGTATCCGGTAGGATGGATGAAACGTACGCTGTGGTTGGCGCGACACACTTCGATGCGGTCACCAGGCTGGCAATCGGACCAGGTCTGCATATCGAAGTGAACGCTGGCTCCGGATTCCACCCTGCCCAGGGCAGTGATGGTCAGCCCGATGGTGCCCGTGTCCGGCAGCACTATCGGGCGGTGAGACAGGGTCTGTGGTGCAACCGGCACCAGTAGCAGGGCGCGGATGGTGGGATGCACGATCGGCCCATTCACAGCCAGCGAGTAGGCGGTCGAGCCAGTGGGCGTGGCGATGATGAGGCCATCGGCGCGCTGGCTATACATGAACTGATCATCCAGTTCCACCCGGACTTCGATCATGCCCCCGCGACCGGCGCGACTCAGCACGACATCGTTGAGCGCAAGTCCGGAATACATGACTTGGCCATCGCGTATGACCCGCCCTTGGAGCAGTACGCGTTCCTCAGTCTCGAAATGGCCCTCCAGGATGCGGGTGACCGCGTCCAGGGCATTATGCAGCGGGATGTCAGTGATGAAGCCCAGCCGACCATGGTTGATGCCCACCATGGGTATATCGTGCATCGCCAACTTGCGTGCTGCACCCAGCATGGTGCCGTCGCCGCCCATGATGATGGCGAGATCTGCCTGCGCTCCGATGCCGGCGTAATCCGCTACCATGAATTCATTGACGCCCGTATTGGCGGCGGTTTCTGCCTCGACCAGCACCGTGCGCCCGGCTGCAGTCATGGACGCGGCCAGCTCGCGCAGTGGCGCGTCGAGGCCGCTGTCCTGGTAGCGACCGATGAGGGCGATGGTCTTGAAGTGCATAATGAACTGAAACCTGATTGGGTGGAGCTGATAAGCTTTGATGAAATAATAGAGTTGATTATAGGGTTGTGACAGTCCGCAGACGCGTGCTTGTGACTGCTGCGTCGGCATGCGGATGTCGGGTTTTATCAATGTGGCACTGAATTCAATATGGATGATCGAGCCAAGGCACTGTTGAAAGCGCTGATAGAGCGTTATATCGCAGATGGTCAGCCGGTCGGGTCGCGAACGCTATCGAAGATGTTCGACCTTTCCCCGGCAACCATACGCAATGTCATGGCCGATCTTGAAGATCTCGGCCTGATACATAGTCCGCACACGTCCTCTGGTCGTGTGCCTACGCCACAAGGTTACCGGCTGTTCGTGGACCGGCTGCTGGCGGTGCAGAGTCTGCAGTCTTCGCCTCTCGACCACTTGCCCAGCAAGCTGCCCGTTTCGGACCCGAGCCGGGCAGTAACGGCAGCAGCCACACTGCTTTCCAATATGTCACAGTTTGCCGGTGTGGTACTGGCACCAAAGCGCTCACAGATTTTCCGGCAAATCGAATTCATTCGCCTGTCGGAATCGCGTGTTCTGCTCATCATTGTGACGCCTGACGGCGACGTGCAAAACCGCATTCTCTTCGTCAAGCGTGACTACCTGGAACATGAGCTCATCGAGGCCAGCAACTTCTTCAACCAGCACTTCTCCGGAAAATCCTTCGGCGAGGTGCGTGCAGCGTTGAAACAGGAACTGTCGTCTCTCCAGGTCGACATTTCCAAGCTGATGCAGGCCGCGGTGGAAGCAGGCACCAGCGACCCCGACGTCGACGAGACCGTCGTGATTGCCGGTGAAAGAAGGCTGCTGGATATTTCCGAGATAGCGTCGGACATGGATCGGCTGCGCCGCATGTTCGCCCTGTTTGAGAAAAAAACAGACCTGCTGCAGCTGCTGGACGTTTCCAGCCAGGCGCATGGTGTACAGATCTACATCGGAGGGGATTCGGAACTCGTCCCCCTCGAGGACGTCTCCGTCATCACGGCTCCCTATGGCGTGGATGGCAAGGTGGTCGGCACATTGGGTGTGATTGGCCCCTCTCGCATGGCGTATGAGCGCGTCATACCTATTGTCGACATTACGGCACGGCTGCTTTCCAATGCGCTGAGCCACAACAAACCAGCATCATGATCCTCTTTTCGTCGCCTTACCTGCCGGAGCCAGCCGACCCACATGCCCTCGACGCGGAACCCCCGATTCGGCAGGAGCCCTCGACCGGTGTACTTTTCATCAACCTGGGTACACCGGATGAAGCCACGCCGGAAGCCATACGCCGCTACCTGAAGGAGTTTCTTTCCGACCCCAGGGTCATCGAGATTCCGCAGCTGCTTTGGCAGCCCATCCTGCGGCTGTTTGTGCTGCCGCGTCGGCCGCATGCGCTCCAGCCTCGCTACAAGGACATTTGGTGGGAAGAGGGCTCGCCGCTGCTGGTGGCCTCACGGCATCAGGCAGAAGGTGTGGAGCAGGAATTGGCTCGCCGGGGTATTGCAGTGAAAGCGGCGCTGGGTATGCGTTACGGCAACCCATCCATCGCATCGGCTATGGAGCAGCTCCGCGATCACGGCTGTGACCGCATATTGGTCGTCCCACTTTACCCGCAATACGCTGCCAGCACGACGGCAACCGCAGTCGACAAAGTTAATGAATACACCCGCCGCCGGCGCAATCAGCCGGAGATGCGCTTTATAAAGCGCTTCCCAGCCGACCCGGGCTATATCGCTTCGCTGGTGGAAAGCGTCCGTGCACATTGGGCTGAGCACGGCAAGCCGGAACGCTTGCTGCTCAGTTTTCACGGCATTCCCAAGGTCACGGTGGAAAAAGGCGACCCCTACCACCGGGACTGCATGGAAACCGTACGCGCTCTTCGACAAGCATTGGGGACGGACGGCACGCTGGTTCACCATTCATTCCAGAGCCGTTTCGGCAAGCAGGAATGGCTGCAGCCGTACACGGAACCGACTCTGCGCGAGTGGGCGAAGGCAGGCGTGCGCAGGGTGGACGCCATGTGCCCTGGGTTTCTAGCCGATTGCCTGGAAACGCTGGAAGAAATTCAGATTGAGTGTCGGGACGCCTTCATAGAAGAAGGCGGTGAGGCGCTGCGGTACATTCCCTGCCTGAACGGCAATCCGACGTGGGTGAAGGCCCTGGCTGACATCGTGCAGCGCCACCTGTGGTCGCAGAATTTTCCCCACCACTCTTGAAATCATTTCCTGCGCCCCCATTCTTCCTGAATTGCATACTTCAGTCAGTGGAGATACTCAATGTCTGCATCTCAGGAACCGGTGGACCCCAAGCAGGACGAACAGAAACCAGACACATCTGAACAGCTCGAGGTCAACGAAGAGCAACAGGCGCAAGAGGCTGCAGGTCAGCCGGACGAAGGTCTGGTGCAGTTTGGTGCCGCCGAGGGAGAAAACCTCGAGGCCATGCTGAAGAACGCCCAGGAAGAAATCGCCCGCTATCACGACGAATTGCTGCGTGCCCATGCGGAGATCGAGAACGTTCGCCGCCGGGCTCAAGACGACGTAGCCAAGGCGCGCAAGTTTGGCACCGAATCCTTCGCCGAAAGCCTGATTCCCGTGCGCGACAGCCTCGAAGCCGCGCTGGCCCTGAGCGACCAGAGCGCCGAATCCTGGAAAGAAGGCGTGGAAGCCACATTGCGTCAGCTCAATGGCGCCTTCGAGCGCAATCAAATGCGTGAAGTTGCACCGGCTCCGGGCGACAAATTCGACCCGCATTTCCATCAGGCTATCTCTTCGGTGCCTTCCGAACAGCCTGCCGGTACCGTTGTTCAGGTCCTGCAGAAAGGCTACACCCTGGCGGATCGCGTATTGCGTCCTGCACTGGTGATGGTTTCCGCCGGACAGCAGGCTTGAAAACCGCTGTATCGGCCCCAGATAGCTAAACAACCACAGTAATCACGAACAAATTTTCGCAGGATCGAGAATCATGGGAAAAATCATTGGCATCGACCTTGGCACGACAAACAGCTGCGTGTCTATTATGGACGGCAGCAGTGTCAAGATCATCGAAAACGCTGAAGGCACCCGCACCACGCCTTCCATCGTCGCCTACATGCCTGATGGCGAAGTACTCGTGGGCGCGCCCGCCAAGCGTCAGGCCGTCACCAACCCGGCCAACACGCTGTTTGCGGTGAAGCGCCTCATCGGACGCAAGTTTGACGAGAAGGCCGTTCAGAAAGACATCGAATTGATGCCTTACAAGATCATCAAGGCGGACAACGGTGACGCCTGGGTGGAAGCACAGGGTAAGAAAATGGCGCCTCCGCAGGTGTCGGCCGATGTCCTGCGCAAAATGAAGAAGACCGCCGAGGATTACCTTGGCGAGGAAGTGACGGAGGCCGTCATCACGGTGCCGGCCTACTTCAACGACAGCCAGCGCCAGGCCACCAAAGACGCCGGCCGTATTGCCGGGCTGGAAGTTAAGCGCATCATCAACGAGCCTACGGCGGCTGCACTGGCTTTCGGTCTGGACAAGGCTGAGAAGGGTGACCGCAAGGTGGCGGTGTATGACCTCGGTGGCGGTACCTTCGATATCTCCATCATCGAAATCGCCGATCTGGACGGTGAAAAGCAGTTCGAAGTGTTGTCCACCAACGGTGACACCTTCTTGGGCGGCGAAGACTTCGACCAGCGCATCATCGACTACATCATCGCCGAGTTCAAGAAAGAAAGCGGCGTGGACCTTTCCAAAGATGTGCTCGCACTGCAGCGCCTGAAGGAAGCGGCTGAAAAGGCCAAGATCGAGCTGTCCTCGACGCAGCAGACCGAAATCAACCTGCCTTACATCACGGCAGATGCCAGCGGCCCGAAGCACTTGAATCTGAAGATCACGCGTGCCAAGCTCGAAGCTCTGGTAGAAGATCTCATCGAACGCACCATCGAGCCCTGCCGTATCGCCATCAAGGATGCCGGCATCAAGGCCAGCGACATCGATGACGTCATCCTGGTGGGTGGCATGACCCGCATGCCCAAGGTGCAGGAAAAGGTCAAGGAATTCTTCGGTCGCGATCCGCGCAAAGACGTCAACCCTGACGAAGCCGTGGCCGCCGGTGCCGCCATTCAAGGCTCCGTGCTGTCAGGCGACCGCAAGGACGTTCTGCTGCTGGACGTCACCCCGCTTTCCCTGGGTATTGAAACCCTTGGCGGCGTGATGACCAAGATGATCAAGAAGAACACCACGATCCCCACCCGTTACTCGCAGGTGTTCTCCACGGCCGACGACAACCAGCCCGCCGTGACCATCAAGGTATTCCAGGGCGAACGCGAAATTGCCTCGGCCAACAAGCTGCTGGGTGAGTTCAACCTCGAAGGCATTCCACCCGCTGCTCGTGGTGTGCCTCAGATCGAGGTCACCTTTGACATCGACGCCAACGGCATTCTGCACGTTTCGGCGAAGGACAAGGGCACCGGCAAGGAAAACAAGATCACCATCAAGGCGAATTCCGGTCTGAGCGAAGAGGAAATCGAACGCATGGTGAAAGACGCCGAGCTGAACGCGGAAGAAGACCGTCGCGTGGCCGAACTGGCTCAGACCCGCAATCAGGCAGACGCCCTGCTGCACGCCACGCGCAAGTCGCTGGGCGAATATGGTGACAAGCTGGAGGCCTCCGAGAAGGAAGCCATTGAAACGGCGCTCAAAGAACTTGAGGACATCATCCAGACAGGCAGCAAGGAAGAGATTGACGCCAAGGTCGAAGCGCTGACGACTGCCTCGCAAAAACTCGGCGAGAAGATGTACGCCGACATGCAGGCCCAGGCCGGTCAAGAGGACGCCCCCCAGGCACGCCCGGCTGACGATAACGTCGTGGATGCGGACTTCAAGGAAGTTAAGCGCGACCAATAGCGTGTCGAGGGAAGCTTAGTTGTTACGGCGAGCGTGCTGTTGACGTTGCCGCTCAGAGCTTCCCTGACCGCGCCTCGTAGCCCGGTTTTCGGCCTCTTAGCCGGAAATCGGGCATTCTCGTTCAGATACGGAGCACGTCACAGACGCAAGCAACTCACATGGCAAAACGCGATTACTACGAGATTCTGGGGGTAGCGAAAAACGCCTCCGACGATGAGCTCAAGAAGGCTTATCGCAAATTGGCGATGAAGTACCACCCGGATCGCAACCCGGACAGCAAGGAAGCCGAAGAGAAGTTCAAGGAGGTCAAGGAAGCCTACGAGATGCTCTCCGACTCTCAGAAACGGGCGGCATACGACCGCTTCGGCCATGCGGGCGTGGATCCCAATTCGGGCATGGGTGCCGGCATGGGCGGGGCCGGGGGGTTCGCGGACGCGTTTGGCGACATCTTTGGCGAGATCTTTGGAGCCGGACGCCGGGGCGGTGGCGGTCCTCAGGTGTATCGCGGTGCCGATCTCAAGTACACACTGGACATCACGCTGGAACAGGCGGCCAACGGGTTTGATACCGAAATTCGTGTGCCGAGCTGGGAAACCTGCGATGTTTGTCACGGTAGCGGTGCCAAGCCGGGCACACACCCGCGCACCTGCCACACCTGTGACGGGGCGGGCGTGGTGCGCATGCAGCAAGGGTTCTTCAGTGTTCAGCAACACTGTCCGACCTGCCATGGCACGGGCCAGGAAATTACCGACCCATGCACGAGCTGCGACGGTGTGGGACGCGTGCGCCGCAACAAGACCCTGCAGGTCAAGATTCCTGCCGGGATTGACGACGGCATGCGTATCCGCTCTGCCGGCAATGGCGAGCCGGGTGTCAATGGTGGGCCTCCGGGCGACCTCTACGTCGAGATCCACCTGAAGGAACATGGCATCTTCCAACGTGATGGCGATGATCTGCATTGCGAATTGACCATTCCGTTCACCACCGCGGCCTTGGGCGGCGAAGTGGAAGTGCCAACCTTGAGTGGCAGAGCGGCCATCTCCATTCCGGAAGGCACCCAAACGGGCAAAACCTTCCGTCTGCGTGGCAAAGGTATCAAAGGGGTCCGTTCGAGCTACCCAGGAGACCTGTACTGCCACGTCGCGGTGGAAACCCCCGTGCGCCTGACTGAAGATCAGAAGAAGATTCTGCGCCAGTTCGAGACTTCCCTTCAGCAAGGCGGGGATAAGCACTCACCCAATAGCCAGTCATGGCGGGATCGAGTGAAAAGTTTCTTCTCGTGATCCTGTAAAAATGCCCTGCAGCTCGTAATGGCTGCAGGGCATTTTTGTGCGCGCTTTCAAGATACTGCTATTTGCGGGCTTCCTTCTGCTTTGCTTGGTCTGCCGCGACGGCAGTGCTGAACAGGCCCGGCTTGAGCAATTCGCGCAGCACACTGTTCACCTCCTTGGGTGTGAGCGCGGCGATTTTTTCATCTTGCTCTGCGTTCCAGGCGAAGCTGCGGTCGAGGTCCAGATAGCGCAGCCAGACGGAAGCTAACGTTCCGTCGTTGGTTCGCCCCAGCTTGCGGTAGTTGAGTAGGGAGCGGATGCCTTCATTCACTTCCTCCTCAGTGAAACCGTTTTCCAATACGCGCTTGAGCTCTTCGTTGATAATGCGCTCCAGCTTCCTGGAATTCTCGGGAGCGTGGATGGCGTAGAGCGACCAGCTGCCGCTGGGTTCGTACGAAGAGATTTCCACGCTGCTGTAAACGCTGTATGAGAGGCCTTCTTCGACCCGCACACGCGTCCACAGACGCGAGGTCTCTGAACCGCCCAACAGGAAGTTTGCGAGCATCAGGGCAGGGTAGCGCGGGTCGTCGTCCTTCAGGTTTAGCGGCATGGCGGAAAGCAGTACCGCATTGGCCTTGTCGGGCGTATTGATCTGGAATTTTTCCGGTGGAACCGCCCGGTAGGGATTCGGAATTCGCTTGTAGTCGGGCGCCTGTTGCCAACCCTGCACGGACTGGGTGAGGGCCTTGCGCACGGCATCAGGGTCAAAGGCACCCACTGCACTGAAATCGATGAGCCCGGCTCCGTAGAACTTGGCATGGAAGCCGCGCAGGGCATCGGTATTGAGCGCGGCGACCTCTTCACGCATTTCTTCGAACGTCGGCGTGTAGCGAATGTCATCGCGCGGCCAGGGATTGTCGTGGCGGGCCAGGGCGCGGGCCGCCAGAGGACCAGGTTGCGATGCCATGTCAGCGATGGCAGTGTTCATCTGGTTGCGATATTCCACCAGGGCTTCTTCGGGGAAGTTGGCATCGCGCAGGACGTGCATTACGGTTTCGATGAGTTCGGGCAAGTTCTCGCCCACGGTGGACAAGGACACCGCAACCGTATTGCCTCCGCCATCCACGTTAACCGTGGCGCGCAGTTTGGTGTATGTATCCTGGATCTCCTGGCGACTCATCTTGCTGGTGCCGTGATGCAGAAGGGAAGCCACAGCTTCCGACACACTGCGTTGACCCTTCATCCCGGCTTCGTCACCAAAGCGCAAGACCATGCGGGCTTCCACTCGGTCACCCCGCGTAGGCTTGGGCAAGAGGGCCATGCGAAGCTTGCCATTGGGCAGCTCCACCACTTCGCGCTGGGTGGAAGCGTCGATATTCGCGGGCGTTGCGTCAAAGGCATCTATCGCAGCGCTTTGCTCCCGGCCGGTGTAGTCGCTGAGCAGTGCGTCGATGTCCAGTTCGGCGGCTTCGGGCGCGCGCTCGGGCGCCTCCGTGGGGATGTACTTCCCCGTGGTCCGGTTACTGGAGGTCAGCCATGCGGCGGTCACGCGCTGCACGTCGTCGAGCTTGATGGCCTCCACACGGTCGCGGCGCAGGAAGTAGAGCCGCCAATCCCCTTCTGATACCGCTTCAGAAAGCGAAGAAGCCAGACTCGCGGGGTTGGCATAGCTGCGTTCCCAGTCAGTAAGCCAGCGACTGCGTGAGCGTTCGAGGTCAGTTTCCTCCAGAGGCTCCTGCTTCAGATTCTCAAGCGTTGAGGTCAGCGTTGCCAGTGCCTTATCCGGATCCATGCCGGGTTCCAGCACGCCGCCAAAAAAGACATAGCCAGGATGGCGCGTGGTGGCACTGAAGCCAAAGGTTTCTGCTGCCAGGTTCTCGCGCACCAGGCGGTGGTAGAGGCGTCCGGAAGGGGTGTCGGAGAGCATGTCCACGCCCAACTCCAGAGCCGTAAAGTCCGGGTCAGCAACGGCCGGGGCGCGGTAGAGCGCAGCAATCAGTGGGGTACCGCCCTGCCTGCGCAAGGTGACGGATCGTTCGCCATCTTGTACCGGTTCCACCGTATATTCCGAACGCAGCTGGCGTTCCGGCCGAGGAATGGAGCCGAAGGCATCGGCGATTACAGAAAGTGTCTGGTCGACATCAAATTTGCCGGACACGATCAGCACAGCGTTGTCCGGCTGGTACCACTCCTTGTAAAACGCGCGCAGTTGGGCGATATCGACATTCTCGACGTCGGAGCGGGCGCCTATGGTGCTCTTCCCGTAGTTGTGCCAGCGGAAGGCGGTGGCCGTCATTTGCTGCAGCAGCACCTGGAAGGGGTTGTTCTCGCCCCGCTCCATCTCGTTGCGCACCACAGGCATTTCGGCCTTGAGGTCCTCGGCGTCGATGAGGGCGTTCACCATGACATCGGCCTGCCAACGCAAATACCACTCGAGAGTTTCAGGGTCAGTGGCGAAGGTTGCGTAGTAGTTCGTGCGGTCAGCGTTGGTCGTTCCGTTTGCCGCCAGGCCGCGCCGTGAAAACTCGGCCAAAGCATTGCGCAGGCTGGGCGTGCCCCGGAACAGCATGTGTTCGAGCAGGTGGGCCATGCCTGTCTGCCCATAGTTTTCATGCCGAGAACCGACCAGATAGGTCATGTTGACGGTGGTGTTGGCTTTGGAAGCATCCGGGGCCAGCAAAACCCGCAGCCCGTTTTCCAGGCGGTATTCTGTCACTCCCTCAATGCTGGGGCCCGAGGCGATACCGGCTGGCAAGGCCAGGGTGCTCTGTTCAGTGGCAGTGGCAAGGCTCGCTGCATCCTGGCCCTGTGCCGGCGAAAAAAGGGTGCCGACGACGATAAGAGCCAGGGCGAGCGGGCGTTTCAGCATGTGCGAAAGCCTGAGGTGTGTCTCAGTGTACTTGGTCATGATTTCCTTCCAGAGGCATTACGCTTGTTGTTTTAGTAAGGGCAGCTTTGCCCGGTTATTTGGATAGCAGACGCATGGCACGTTCCAGCCCATCCATGGTGATGGGGAACATGCGTTCATGCATGATGTCGCGCAGTATGGCAATGGACTGGCGATATTGCCAATAGGCCTGTGGTTCAGGGTTGAGCCAGACGGCTTTGGGCCAGGCCTGCAGAAGTCGCTGCAACCACACCGCGCCGGCTTCCTTGTTGTAATGTTCCACTGAACCGCCAGGTTGCAGGATTTCGTACGGGCTCATGGTCGCGTCGCCAACGATGATGAGGCGCCAATCCTCGTTGAAACGCCGAAGGACATCCCAGGTTTCGATGCGTTCCGCATGCCGCCGGGCATTGTTGCGCCAGACCGACTCATAGGGGCAATTGTGAAAATAAAAGACTTCCAGATTGCGGAACTCGCTGCGTGCTGCCGAAAACAGTTCCTCGACCCGGGCAATGTGGTCGTCCATGCTGCCGCCAACGTCCAGTAGCATGAGTACCTTCACAGCGTTGTGGCGCTCGGGCACCATGCGGATATCCAGCAGGCCGGCATTGCGCGCTGTGCTGGCGATAGTATCTTCCAGGTCCAGCTCCGATTCCGCGCCTTCCCGAGCGAAGCGTCGCAGGCGGCGGAGCGCCACTTTGAAATTGCGGGTGCCTAGCTCTTGTTGGTCGTCGTAATCCCGGTACTCGCGGCGTTCCCATACCTTGACGGCAGTGCGGTTGCCAGCGGATGGCCCGCCGACACGGATGCCTTCCGGGTGGTAGCCGCTATGCCCGAAAGGTGAGCTGCCCCCAGTGCCTATCCACTTGTTGCCGCCGGCATGCCTTTCCTTCTGTTCCTGCAGGCGTTCGCGGAACATCTCCATGAGCTTGTCCCAGCCGTGCTTTTCCAGCGCCGCCTTTTCTTCGGGCGTGAGCTTTTTCTGAAATTCCTTCACTAGCCAATCCAGAGGGATTTCCTTGCCGTTGGAAGGGTAGAGGGCGGCGATCTTGCCGTAGAAGGCGGCAAAGGCGCGATCATAGCGATCAAAGAGGGTTTCATCTTTGACCAGGGTCATGCGAGCCAGATGATAGAAGTCGTCGACCGAGGGCTGCATGACGTCGGTCCGCAGGGTTTCGAGCAGGGTAAGGTATTCCTGTACCGACACCGGCAGACCGCTTTTGCGCAAGTGGTAGAAGAAATCGAGCAGCATGATGGTGGCTCCGCGATCAGCGGCGAGCGCGGTTCATGGCGGCAAGGCGTTCAAGCAGGCTGAGATCCTGTTCGTTCTTGAGCAGGGCGCCAGCCAGCTGGGGCAGGTTGCCTTCTTCGCCGCCCACGCGGTCGGCCGGCACGCCTTCACTGACCAACAATTGCAGCCAGTCAAGGAATTCCGAGGTAGACGGCTTTTTCTTCAGACCAGAGATATCGCGCAAGGTAAAGAAGGTGTCCAGCGCGGCGCGAACCACGTCTTCGCGGATACCGGGAAAGTGAACGTCGACAATCGACTGCATGGTGTCGCGATCTGGGAAGGCAATGTAGTGAAAAAAGCAGCGTCGCAGGAATGCGTCGGGAAGGTCTTTCTCGTTGTTCGAAGTGATGATGATCAGAGGACGATGACGGGCCTTTACCGTCTGCTGCGTTTCATACACATGAAATTCCATGCGATCGAGCTCACGAAGCAGGTCGTTGGGAAACTCGATATCGGCTTTGTCGATTTCGTCGATCAGCACGACGACTGGTTCTTCCGATTCAAAGGCTTCCCAAAGGACGCCACGCACGATGTAATTGCGGATATCGCGCACTTTTTCGTCGCCTAGCTGCGAGTCGCGCAGCCGGGAAACCGCATCGTATTCGTACAGGCCCTGGTGGGCTTTGGTAGTGGACTTGATGTGCCACTGAAGAAGGGGCCGGCCCAGGGCCGCTGCGACCTCTTCCGCCAGCATCGTCTTGCCCGTGCCCGGTTCCCCCTTGATGAGCAGGGGGCGCTGCAAGGCGAGGGCAGCGTTGACGGCCATCTTGAGTTCGGGGGTGGCGACGTAACGCTCAGTACCTTCGAAACGGGGTTGGGGCTTGGCTGATGCTGGACTCATGACATCCTTCTGCTTGGGTTGAGAACCTGCCGCGCGGGCTGCACATGCCGACGCGGAACTACGGGAACCGCCTACAAATCAGGGTAGCCAGGACGGCCGCCACTAGCCATGAGGCGGAGTTTCGATTATCGTACACTGACAATTTTTCGCGGTTTGCTTGATAAAGATCAACTACCTATAACTTTCAACAAGAGCCGATCCGACATGAAGTTGCGAAGCACCCTTATACGCGCCTTTGCAGTGCTGGCCGCGACAACCT
>JAJUJD010000159.1 GCA_029267315.1 Alcaligenaceae bacterium | reverse complement strand
GCCGCGGCCGACGCCATGACGTCCTTGCTTATCGGCATCAACAAGCGCTACAAGGTCGACTGCGCCGGCATCCAGATTACCGGCCTGGCCGGTTAAGCCACATGAACTCGCCGAGCCCTTCGATCGAGCTTTCGGCCCTGGCCGGTTTTCCCATGGTCCAGCCGGGTGACGACCTCTTTGCCCTTCTTGTCGCGGGTCTGGAGCAAAACGGCGTGGCGGTGCAAACGGGCGACGTTATCGTGCTGGCGCAAAAGATCGTTTCAAAGGCCGAGGGCCGGCTTGTCCGCCTGGCGGACGTGGTGCCGTCCGCGCGTGCCGAAGAGCTCGCCCGCGAGGTCAATAAAGACAGCCGCATCGTCGAGCTGATTCTGTCGGAAAGCAAATCTGTTGTCACGAAGGTTCCGGGTGTACTCATTGTCGAACACCGGCTTGGATACGTCATGGCCAATGCCGGCATCGACCAGTCGAACGTCGATCACAAGGACGGCGAAGAATACGCGCTGTTGCTTCCCATGGATCCAGACGAAAGCTGCCGGCAGTTAAAAGCAAAGCTCGACGCACACTTCGGTGCTGAAGTTGCCGTGCTGATCAATGACAGCTTTGGTCGTCCGTGGCGGCTGGGCGTAACCGGAGTCGCCCTGGGATCGGCGGGCGTGCCAAGCCTGGTCAGCCTTGTCGGCAAGCCCGATCTGTACGGCCGATCGATGCGGGTGTCGGAAATTGCCTTTGCCGACGAAATCGCTGCGGCGGCCTCATTGTTGATGGGCCAGACCGATGCCGGCACGCCGGTAGTTCACCTGCGCGGCCTGCAGTGGGACGCACCCCAGAACCCCGCGGCTACCCTGATACGCCCCAAGAAGCAGGACCTTTTCCGCTAAGCATAAAAAGGGACAAGACATGGCAGACACCACTTTCACACATTCCCCGCCAACCGGCCGTGTTCTTGCTTTGTGTGGAGGCGTGGGCGGTGCCAAGCTGGCCCGCGGGCTCAATGCCATCTTGCCCAACCCAGGGCAACTGGTGCTTGCGGTCAACACCGGCGACGACTTCGAACATCTCGGCCTGACCATCTGCCCCGATCTTGATTCCGTCCTGTACGGGCTGGCGGGCAAGAATGACGAGGAGCGAGGCTGGGGCCGAGCCAACGAAACCTGGCACTGCATGGAGGCATTGAAGGAGATCGGCGGCGCAGACTGGTTCGCACTGGGCGACCGCGACCTGGCCATTCATATCGAGCGCAGCCATCTGCTTCGCTCCGGCCTTACGCTAGGTCAGGTCACGGCGCGCTTCTGCGAACAGCTAGGTGTACCGGCCCAAATGATTCCCATGACGAACGACCCGGTCCGCACGATCGTCAAGACCGAGGAAGGCGACCTGGCCTTTCAGGATTACTTTGTTCGCCGACGCACCGAACCAAAGGTCACCGGCATTAAATATGCGGGCGCCGATGTGGCGCGCCCCCACCCTGTGCTCATGGACTGCCTGGCCGATGACACGCTTGAAGCGGTGATCATCTGCCCATCGAATCCGCAGCTCAGCATTGATCCCATATTGGCCCTGCCCGGGGTGCGCCAGGCACTTCGCGACGTCAGGGCGCCCGTCATTGTGGTGTCACCGCTGATAGGAGGACGCGCCGTCAAGGGCCCGGCGGCCAAGATCATGGCCGAACTGCAGATATCGGTGGATTCCAGCGGCATCGCACAAACCTATCTCGATCTTCTGGATGCCCTGGTCATCGACAGCGAAGATGCGGCCGACGCCCGGCATCTGCCGGTGCCCGCCTTGGTCACGCCTACCCTGATGCGCAGTCTGGAAGATTCCGCCCGCCTGGCATCCCGAACGCTCGCCTTTGCCCAGTCGTTGCGTCAGGACGCTTCGACGAGCAGCCACGTGGCTGCAGGCCGATAACCAAGAGAGGGCTCATGCAAGGTATTGCCGCCGTCATTCCGGTCAAGAGTTTCAGCGAGGCCAAGCAGCGTTTGCAAACGGTGCTGTCGTTCGACGAACGGCGCACCCTGGCGCGCGTAATGTTCGAAGACGTGCTTAACGTGTTGATCCGGTGCGACCGGCTCGCCGCGGTAACTGTCATCACCAACGACGTCGAGGCGACCGGGCTGGCCCACTCGCTGGGTGCCACAACCATGGCCGACCCGCTGACCGGCGGGCTATCAGGAGCCATTGCTGCGGCGGCGCAATCGCTGCGCGACCAGGGCATGGAAGGCATGATGGTCGTCCCTTCGGATGTGCCCGCCATCGACACGGCCACGGTCAACCGGCTGCTGGACGCACATGCGCTGCCCAGAGCCGTAACGCTGGTACCCGCCGCCCGAGACGGTGGCACCAATGCCATGCTGTGCTCGCCGCCCAATGTCATTCCCAATTGCTTCGGCCACAACAGCTTCAGGGCGCACTGCCAGCTGGCAACATCGTCGGGTATCGAACCACACATCCTCAGCATGCCCGCACTGAACTACGACATAGACCGTCCACTGGACCTGCTGTCCTTTCTTGGTCATAGCAACGCTACCAAGACCTACGCATACCTGAAGCGCAGCGGAATCGCCGCGCGCCTGTTGGAATCTGCCGCGTTTCTGGCAGCCGAAACAATTCTTTCCAGGGCCGTACCTGAGCGTGTACCGACCCGCATTCACAAAGGATGAAAACATGCCCAGCCTGAATACTACGGACCACACACTGATCTCTGACGTGGACGCCTACGGCCTGGTCGACCTGTCGTCGGACAAATTGCTGGCCACTGCGGGCGCCCTGCGCGACCAGGGCCACGGCGAGGTTGTGTCCTACTCAAAGAAGGTCTTCATTCCCCTGACGCAATTGTGTCGTGATGTCTGTCACTACTGCACCTTTGCCCAGACACCGCGCAAGATGGCGTCCCCATATCTGAGCATTGAACAAGTGCTGGACATCGCTCGCCAGGGCGCGGCGGCCAACTGCAAGGAAGCCCTCTTCACCTTGGGTGACAAGCCCGAACTGCGCTACGTGGCGGCACGCGAAGCCCTGGATGCCATGGGCTACGACAGCACCATCAGTTATCTGGTAGCGGCCTGCAAGGCAGTCTACGAAGAAACCGGCCTGATTCCGCATGTGAACCCGGGCCTGCTTACCCGCGAAGACCTTGATCGCCTGCGCGCCGTCAGCGTGTCTCAGGGCATCATGCTTGAAAGCGCGTCCGAACGCTTGTGTGAGCCAGGTGGTGCACATTATGGCTCGCCCGACAAACACCCTGCGGCAAGGCTCAAGACCCTGAAACTGGCGGGCGAGGCCAGGGTGCCCTTTACCAGCGGCATTCTGATCGGCATTGGTGAAACGCGTCGTGAACGCATTGATTCATTGCTGGCCCTGCGCCGCCTGCATCAACAGCACGGGCATATCCAGGAAATAATCGTTCAGAATTTCCGGCCCAAGGCCGGTACCAAGATGGTAAATGTCGAGCCGCCCTCGCTCGAGGAACACGTCTGGACGATTGCCGCAGCGCGCATCATCTTCGGGGCCCAGATGAACATACAGGCGCCTCCCAACCTGCAACCCGGCGCCCTCAAGCAACTGATCGACGCCGGCATCAACGACTGGGGCGGTGTATCGCCGGTTACACCCGACCACGTCAACCCCGAGGCACCCTGGCCGCATGTCGCCAAGCTGGCCGAAGCCACCCGCGAAGCCGGCAAGATGCTGGCCGAGCGGCTTGCCATCTACCCCGATTACGTTCGCAACATGAAAGAATGGGTCGACCCCGTCTTTCATACCCGCTTGCTTCAGACGGTTGACGGACACGGATTGGCCTACGCCGATACCTGGACAGCCGGCAGCCAGGAGGCTCCGCCCAGCGACACCCTGTTCTGGAACAGCACTGGCGCACAAGGCCGGGCACCCATCATCAAGGGCGAACTCAGCACCATCCTGCAGCGCGCGCAAGCCGGTGCCACGCTGGATGAATCGCAGATCGTCCGCCTGTTTCGCGCCCACGGTTCCGAGTACCGCGCGGTGTGTCAGGCTGCCGACGAGCTGCGCGCCGCCGTCAATGGCGATGTCGTCAGCTTCGTCGTCAACCGCAATATCAACTACACCAATATCTGTGGCTATCGTTGCCAGTTCTGCGCCTTTGCCAAAGGCCGTGGTTCTGAAGACCTGCGCGGCAAACCCTACGACCTGCCGCTTGAAGAGATTCAGCGGCGCGTGCTTGAAGCCTGGGAACGCGGCGCCACCGAAGTCTGCATGCAGGGCGGCATCCATCCTTCGTACACCGGCCAGACCTATATGGAAATCTGCGAGACGGTCAAGCAGGTGGTGCCCGAAATGCATATTCATGCGTTCTCGCCGTTGGAGATCTGGCAAGGTGCGCAAACTCTCGACATGCCCCTTAAGGAATACCTGACGCGCCTGAAGCACAGTGGTCTGTCGACGCTTCCAGGCACGGCAGCCGAGATCCTGGATGACGACATCCGCTCGATCATCTGCGCAGACAAGGTCACCACCGAACAATGGAAAGAGGTGGTTCGCACGGCACACTCGGTGGGGCTCAAGTCTACGTCGACCATCATGTTCGGTCATATTGAAGGATACGAGCACTGGGCGCGTCACCTTCTGCATATTCGCGACCTGCAGGCCGAGACCGGCGGCATTACCGAGTTCGTGCCCCTGCCCTTCATCCACATGGAATCGCCCATCTACCGCAAGGGACGGGCGCGGCGTGGCCCCACCTTCCGTGAAGCCGTGCTGATGCACGCAGTTGGCCGCCTTGCCCTGCACCCTCATGTGCCGAACGTGCAGGCATCGTGGGTCAAGATGGGCGAAGTGGGAGTCGAAGCCTGCCTGAACGCCGGCGCCAACGACATGGGCGGCACCTTGATGAATGAAACCATCTCGCGCGCGGCGGGCGCCTCGCATGGCCAGGAAATGACGGCACTGCGCATGGAAGCCCTGCTCGAATCGATGGGCCGCATTCCCCGCCAGCGCAGCACGCTGTACACCGACGTGGCACCGGAAATCCGGCAACGCGCCCGTGAAGACAAGCCGGCCATTCAGCCCATCGTGCCCATGATGCGCAAGCACATCAAACGCGCAAAGGATGCCAGCCTTGTTTGACGATATTGCCAATATCGCCCTGCTGGACCCTGCAGAGACCGGATCGAAAACCGACCTGGATTGGCAGGGTCTCGAGCGCGCGGCCAGCTTTCTGGAAGCGCGTCGCTCGGTACGACGCTACCTGCCCGAGCCGGTGCCAACAGCGCTTGTCGACAGGCTGCTGTACCTGGGCACATGTGCGCCGTCTGCACACAACCGACAGCCCTGGCGGTTCGTGGTGTTGCGCTCACATGCAATCAAGGCCAAGCTGGCCACGGCCATGGGCGACAAGCTGCGTCGCGACCGCGAAGCCGACCATGACAATGCGGATGCCATCGAGGCCGATGTGGCGCGGTCGTACGCGCGCATCACTTCGGCGCCCGTCATCATTCTGTTGTGCCTGACCATGGAAGACATGGATCGCTATCGCGAAGACACCCGCAACACCCACGAACACCACATGGCCATACAAAGCGTGGCCATGGCCGGACAGAACATCATGCTGGCCGCGCACGCTGCAGGACTCTCGTCGTGCTGGATGTGCGCACCCATGTTCTGCCCCCACATCGTAATCAGCACCCTCAAGCTGCCGGACCATTGGCTGCCACAAGGGATGCTCACGCTTGGCTATGCCGCAAATAATGGAAAGCCTTTCCAGCGCAAGCCACAGAACGAAACCGTCGTGTATCTGGACGACAGCTACTGAATCTGGCGAAGCCCCAACGCCCTGCTTCGACACCACCGCCCAAGTTTGCATACAGGAGAAACCATGTTCGTCAAAAACAAGCTTGCCAGCCGCGCGCCCTACCCTGCCGATCTGCGCGAGATCATGAATCTGGAGCGGGCCGCGGAATCTCGCGAATGGCTCTCTCAATGGAAGCTGCTCAACCCCGAACCCACGCCTTTGGTTTTCATGAAGGGTATCGCTGACAAGCTCAAGCTCGGCACGATTCTTATCAAGGACGAATCCAAGCGGTCTCCTCTTGGCAGCTTCAAGGCATTGGGTGCTTCGATTGCATTGGTGCGGCTGATTCTGCGCAAGTTTCCCGATGCGGGCTTTACGGCAAAATCATTATTTGCCGGTGACCATGCCCGGCAATTGAAGGACTTTACCGTAGTCAGCGCTACCGCCGGCAATCACGGCTGCTCGCTCGCAGCCGCGGCGCGCGATATCGGCTGCCGCTGCGTGATAGTGCTGAGCTCGCAAGTGAACCCCGACCGCGAAAAAGCCATCGCCGCACAAGGCGCGCAAATCGTGCGTGTCGAGGGCGATTACGACGACTCGGTCGAACACGCCGAATCGTTATCCAGGACCGAAGGCTGGCTGGTGGTTTCCGACACTTCGTACGATGGCTACGAAGAGATTCCACGCGATGTCATGCAGGGCTATGCCACTATTCCTGCCGAAGCAATCGAACAGCTTGGCGCCGCCGATAAGGCCGAGTCGCCGTTCACCCATGTGTTTCTGCAAGGTGGTGTCGGAGGCATGGCCGCAGGCCTGGCCGCCTACCTGTGGGAGCGCTACGGCAAACTGCGGCCCACCATGATAGCGGTGGAGCCCGACCAGGCTGACTGCCTGTACCAAAGCGCCGTGGCCGGTCATGCTGCCAGTGCCAGCGGGTCGATCGATTCAGTGATGGCCGGCCTGGCTTGCGGCGAAACCTCGCCCCTGGCATGGCGCTTCTTGCAGCCGTCGGTAGATTTTTTCATGACTGTCGCCGACGATACCGCCATCGACGCCATGAAATTGCTGGCATTCGGCAAATACGGCGACACGCCTATTGTCAGTGGAGGCTCGGGCGCTGCAGGTCTG
>JAJUJD010000111.1 GCA_029267315.1 Alcaligenaceae bacterium | reverse complement strand
CCGCGGTACGCGCATGCGGCGGCAAAGCACCGCCGATACGTATCTGGCGCCTGATGAACAGCTGCGTTTCGAGGCTTTGCGTGCCTGGCGCGCCGAAGTGGCGCGTGAACACGGTGTGCCGGCCTACGTGATTTTCCACGACGCCACGTTGAGGGAAATTGCGCGGGGGAACCCGCAATCCCTGGAGGCGCTGTCCCATGTGCACGGGGTGGGTGTTCGGAAGCTGGAAGCCTACGGAGAAGCCCTGCTGGAGTGCGTAGCGGAGGTCTGAGCCAGGGCTTAGAACAGTTCTGGCGTCGCGCCGCCTGAGCCAGTAGGCGGCTTCAACCCCATGTGCAACCATGTGGTGCGGGTGGCCATGCGGCCCCGGGGCGTGCGCTGCAGAAACCCGGTTTGAATCAGGTAGGGCTCAATGACATCTTCAATGGTGTCGCGTTCTTCGCCAATGGCCGCAGCCAAGCTGTCCACCCCCACGGGGCCGCCATCAAACTTGTGCACGATGGCATCCAGCAGCTTGCGGTCCATGAGGTCCAGGCCCATGGGGTCCACTTCCAGCATGGTGAGTGCCGCCGCAGCGGTTTCCGTATCGATACGGCCTTCAGCCTTGACTTCGGCGTAGTCGCGCACCCTCCGCAACAGCCGGTTTGCAATACGGGGGGTGCCGCGCGCACGGCGCGCGATTTCCGCAGCACCTTCCTTGCTGGCGCCTGCATTCAGGAGGCGCGCACTGCGCTCAACGATGTGGGCGAGATCGTCGGTTGAGTAAAACTCCAGGCGCGACACAATGCCGAAGCGGTCGCGCAGTGGGTTGGTCAGCATGCCCGCACGGGTGGTGGCTCCCACCAGCGTAAAGGGTTGTAGGTCGATCTTCACACTCCGGGCTGCCGGGCCTTCTCCAATCATGATGTCGATCTGGAAATCCTCCATGGCGGGATAAAGAATTTCCTCCACCACAGGTGAAAGCCGGTGGATTTCGTCGATAAACAGGACGTCGTTTTTCTCGAGGTTGGTCAGCAACGCGGCGAGATCGCCGGGGCGTTCCAGCACCGGGCCGGAAGTCTGACGAAGCTGCACGCCCATTTCATGCGCAATGATATGAGCCAGCGTGGTTTTGCCCAGGCCCGGCGGCCCGAACAGCAGGACATGGTCGAGTGCCTCGTGGCGGGCCCGGGCAGCCTGGATGAAGATCTCCAGCTGTTCACGCACCCGGTGCTGACCAATGTACTCACGTAGAGCTCGGGGCCGAAGCGCGCGCTCGATGGAGTCTTCATTGGGCGAGGCGCTTTGGGGCGCGACGATGCGTTCGGGTTGTGCCGTGCGCACCAGGGCATCGGAGTGTATGGCCATGGAAGCTGTCTATATTCACAGTGATTGCTCACTAGTATAGAACGCGGGCTGCTGGCGCGACAGCCACGCGGCGGTGACAGCCATGCTTTCATATATCATGACAAAAATATCAATAACACTTCATCTGGAAAACGGGTAAGGGAATGAATCGTGCATTGCCAAGGTATCAGGATGTTCAGGAAGCAGCAGAAAGGCTGCATGGCGTGGTTCACCGCACGCCGGTACTGACATCACAGACACTTAACGGACGCCTGGACGCAGAGGTCTTCTTCAAATGTGAAAACCTACAGAAGGTCGGTGCGTTTAAGTTCCGAGGTGCTTATAACGCTATTGCCAAGCTGAGTGAGGCTGAGCGTGCAGCCGGGGTGGTGACCTTCTCTTCGGGCAATCACGGGCAGGCAATCGCCCGGGCAGCCCAGGCATTGGACGTCACTGCCACCATCATCATGCCGCTGGACGCGCCGAAGGCTAAGCGTAACGCCGCTGCCAGCTATGGCGCACGCATCATCACCTACGACCGTCAGAACGAAGATCGTGAACTGGTTGCGCGTCAACTCATCGAGCAGGAGGGGCTGACACTCATCCCACCGTTCGATCATCCCGATGTCATTGCCGGGCAGGGCACGGCAGTGATGGAACTGCTGGAAGAAGTGGGCGGGCTGGATGCGCTCTTTGTACCACTGGGTGGCGGCGGTCTGCTGGCTGGTTCCTTGCTGGCCGCGCATGCCGTGGCACCGGAATGCCTGGTCTATGGCGTGGAGCCGCTGGCGGGTAACGACGGACAACAGTCCTTCAACAAAGGCGAGGTTGTCCGCATTCCTCAACCGCGCTCCATTGCTGATGGCGCGCTGACCCAGGCCTTGGGCGAGATCACCTTTCCCATCATCAAGCGTTACGCCCACGATATCCTTGCAGTGCCCGACGAGAAGCTCATTCAGGCCATGCAGTTCTTTGCTGAACGGATGAAAATCGTGGTGGAACCCACCGGCTGCCTCGGCGCGGCGGCAGTGCTGCACGAAACGGTACCGGTGCGCGGCATGCGCGTCGGGGTGATCCTCAGTGGCGGGAATGTTGACCTCGCCAGCTATGCGGCGTGTTTGTCTCAGGGCCAGCAGTAAACTGAATTAGCGGTGGGCGGCGCGAGCCACACCTGCCGCAAACCTCGTGATCGGCTGACACAGCACAACTGTACCCACCGCTGGAAGGCAGATTTCTAGCGTGCGAGAGACTTCAACGCCAGCCGTATGCCTTCAGCGACTTCGACATCCGGAGGCAGTGCCTTCAGCGCTTTCTGTGATTCTGCGCTGGAATAACCTAGCGATATCAGGGCGTTGAGAATATCCGACTGTCCGCCGCCAACAGGTGCGGCGGCTACATCCAGTTCGGCGCCCAGCTTGCCGCGTAGTTCCAGCAGCAGGCGTTCCGCTGTCTTCTTGCCAATGCCCGGAACCTGGGTGAGGCGGCCAGTTTCCTGCAGGGTTATGGCACTGGACAGTTCCTCCACGCTCATCCCGGAGAGCACCGCCAGCGCGATGCGGGCGCCCACCCCGGTCACTTTGATCAATGATCGGAAGGCACTGCGCTCCGCCTTGCTGGAAAAACCATAGAGAATGTGCGCATCCTCGCGCACCTGCAAGTGGGTGAAGAGGGTGACCTGGGCACCGGTATCCGGCAGCTTGTAAAGCGTGCTCATGGGTACGTCGATTTCATACCCCACACCGCCGACATCGACGAGAATCGTGGGAGGGCTGGCTTTCTCCAGCAGTACGCCGTGTATACGTCCGATCATGCTTGGTTTCCGTGATGGGCAGTTGCGCTCAGCCGAGCAGCCGGCCGTTGCGCATCCGACCCGAACTGGCCGACAGGCCGCCCCGGCCGAGCGCGACTGCAACCGGCTGCATATGTGCATGGCAGATGGCGCAGGCCAGAGCGTCGGCGGAATCTGCAGCGGGCACGCCGTTCAGGGAAAGCAGGCGCTGCACCATGTGCTGGACCTGTTCCTTGGCGGCGCGTCCTGAACCGACCACCGCCTTTTTGATCTGCAAGGCGGTGTACTCGTGAACCTCCAACCCCGAATCGGCCAAGCCACATAGCGCCGCGCCGCGTGCCTGGCCAAGCAAGAGGGTTGAAGTGGGGTTGGTATTGAGAAAGACTTTTTCTACAGCCGCAATGTCCGGTTTGGTTTGTTCGGCCACTTCGCGGATATGGTCCAGAATCGTCTTCAGCCGGGCTGCCAGGCTTAAGTTCCCGGGTACGACAATGGTCCCGCTTGCCACATAAATGAGGCGCGGGCCATCGACGTCAATGACGCCGAAGCCCGTGCGGCGCAGCCCAGGGTCGATACCCAGGATCCGCATTAGTGGCGGAAGTGGCGGGTGCCCGTGAACACCATGGGAATGCCACGCTCGTTGGCTGCGGCGATGACTTCATCGTCGCGGATGCTGCCACCCGGCTGAATCACGCAGCCTGCGCCTGCGTCGACCACTACGTCCAGGCCGTCACGGAAGGGGAAGAAGGCGTCCGACGCAACGGCAGACCCGGCCAGCGTGAGACCCGCATTCTGGGCCTTGATGGAGGCGATGCGTGCAGAATCGACACGACTCATCTGGCCGGCACCCACACCGAGCGTCATGCCGTTGCCAACGAAAACGATGGCATTCGACTTCACGAACTTGGCGACTTTCCAGGCGAACTTGAGATCTTCCATTTGTTCTTCCGTTGGCTGAATATCGGTTACCACGCGGAATTCAGCATCCGGTGCCAGGAAATCGTCAGGATTCTGCACCAGCCAGCCGCCGCCTACGCGTTTAACGTCAAAGGCATTCCGGCCGTCGCCCAGTGGAATTTGCAACACGCGGACGTTCTTCTTGGCTGCGAAAATAGCCATGGCCTGAGAGGAGTATTCCGGGGCCAACACCACTTCAACAAACTGCTTGCTGACTGCTTCGGCTGTTGCGCCATCAACCGGACGATTAAAGGCAATAATGCCGCCAAATGCCGACGTTGGGTCGGTCTTGAAAGCCTTCTCGTACGCTTCCAGAGGAGTGGCCCCCAAGGCCACGCCGCAAGGGTTGGCGTGCTTGATGATGACGCATGCGGACGAGTCGAAGCTGCGTACACATTCCCAGCCGGCATCCGCGTCGGCAATGTTGTTGTACGACAATTCTTTGCCTTGCAACTGAGTGTAGCTACCCAACAGACCAGGAGCGACGGCAGGGTCAACATAGAAAGCGGCCTGCTGATGTGGGTTCTCGCCATAACGCAGGACCTGGTTCTGCTTCAGTTGCAGGTTGAGCACGCGTGGCCACTCGTGACGTTCCGCCGGCTGCTCCTGTGCAGGTTCGGCCTGGACAAGGCTGCTCAGATAGCTGGCAATGGCACCATCGTAAGCAGCAGTGTGGGCAAAGACCTTGGCGGCCAGTTCCAGGCGCAAACCATAGGAAGGTGCGCCCTGCGGGCCGTCGATATCTGCCAGCACCCGGCCGTAATCGGCGGGGTCGATGACGACCGTTGCGCCGCCGACCGGTGTGCCGTGATTCTTGGCTGCAGCGCGCAGCATGGCGGGGCCGCCGATGTCGATGTTCTCGACCGCATCGGCAAAGGTGCATCCCGGTTTGGCGATAGTCTCACGGAAGGGGTAGAGGTTCACCACCAGCAGGTCGATGCGCTCAATACCGTGCTCTTCCAGGGCCTGCAAATGTTCAGCGCTGTCACGTCGTGCCAGGAGACCGCCATGGATTTTGGGATGAAGCGTTTTGACGCGCCCATCGAGAATCTCGGGGGACCCCGTGTGCTGAGCGACTTCCGTCACCTTGATGCCGGCTTCAGCCAGCAGGCGCGCGGTGCCGCCGGTGGACAAAATTCGCACCCCGCGACTAGCGAGTGCCTGGGCAAAGTCAACAATGCCCGATTTGTCGGACACGGATATGAGAGCGGTCTGAATTTTCATGGGAGTTTAGCGGAGATTGAAGGAATCAAGGTTGCAGGTCATGAGCCAGCAGTTTTTTGCGCAGCGTGCTACGGGTAATGCCCAACATGGCCGCAGCCTTGGACTGATTGCCGTTGGATTTTTCCAGGGCTACCTGCAGCACCGGACGTTCTACGCAGCTGATGACCATGGCGAGCATGTCGCGAGGCTCGGAGTCACCCAGATCCGTGAAATAACGTTCGAGGCGGTCGCGCACGGATTGTTCCAGGGGATTGATGTTGCTCATGATAGGGAGTTGCTCTGGTTATGGTTCACGCCGCCAGTGCGTGAAGCGCTATGGTTTCGTTGGTGGAGAATTGGTCGAACCAGGTCTGCAGTGCGTGGACCTGGTCCTTTGTTGTTTCGCTGCTATTGATTTGCCGCCGCACATCTTCAGTGTTGGGAAGGCCCTCCAGATACCACCCGATGTGCTTGCGCGCGGTGCGCACGCCCGTGTACTGACCATAGAACTGATAATGGTCTTCCAAGTGGTCAAGCAGGCAGTGCCGGAGCTCGCCCCAAGTGGGTGGTTCCAGGTGTTCCCCCGTGGCGAGGTAATGGCTGATCTCGCGGAAAATCCATGGCCTGCCCTGTGCAGCGCGGCCGATCATCACCGCATCGGCGTCCGTATACTCTAATACCTGACGCGCTTTCTCGGGACTATCGATATCCCCATTGGCGACGACGGGAATTTCCAGACAGTGTTTCACTTCCCGAATGGTGTCGTACTCGGCTTCCCCCTGATAGAGGTCGCAACGGGTGCGGCCATGAAGCGTCAGCGCGGCGATGCCCGCATCCTGAGCAATCATTCCGATTCGCACGGCGTTACGCGAGGATCGGTCCCAGCCAGTGCGCGTCTTGAGGGTCACCGGAACGTCGTAAGGCCGGCAGGCTTCCACCACGCTGTGCAAAATCCTGGCGACCAGCGACTCATCGCGCAGCAGGGCGGAACCGGACGCCACATTGCATACCTTCTTGACCGGACAGCCCATATTGATGTCGATAATGTGCGCGCCTTTTTCAATGTTGTAGCGCGCGGCCTCTGCCATCATTGCGGGGTCGGAACCGGCAATCTGAACGGCAATGGGGTCTGCTTCCCCGTGATGGTCCAGCCGGCGTGAAGTCTTGACGCTGTTCCATAACTGCGGGTTGCTTGCGGCCATTTCGGACACGGCATAAGCCGCCCCCAAAGCCTTGCAAAGGCGACGATAGGGGCGATCGGTAACACCCGCCATGGGTGCCACAAAGACGGGGTGGGGAAGGGTCCAGGAGCCGATGCGCATCCGGCGATTTTAACCCCCCTTGCGCAAGCCGTAGCGGACGGCTCAGCTACGCATACCTTCCAGGAGTTGGCGGGCGAGCTGATTGCGTAAAGCAGGAACGAGGTCCATGGCAAAAAGCGCGGCCCCGCCCGCGTGTTCTACCAGCGGGCTGCGGGTGGAAAAAACCCGGGGAAGGAGATCTGTGATGGCGATGGTCAGCCAGCGGTCAAAGCGCCGGCGCCCGGTGAACTCCGCGCTGTAGGGCTCCGGGTCGGAATCCGGTCGCAGCAGCCAGGGGGACAGGGCTTGCGCGAGCTGGGCTACGTCGCGCAGGCCCAGGTTCAGCCCCTGGCCGGCAACCGGATGTAAAGTCTGAGCCGCGTTGCCGATGGCAATGCAACGCGAATTGATGCGTGAAGGCCCGGCGTGCAGGGCTAACGGGAACACCGAAACACGGGTGACACTTTGCAGCGTGCCGAGCCGGTCGCCGAATTGCGCCTGGAGACGCCGGTCGAATTCTTCCCGGGGCAGACCGCGCAGCGTTTCGGATTGTTCGGGGCTGCAGCACCACACAATGCTGTAAACATCACTGGCTTGAGGGTGGGGAAGGGCGGCCAAGGGGCCGCTGCGGGTGAATCGTTCATAGGCCCAGCCGGGCTGGGGCCGACTTGCCCGAACATTGGTCAACACCGCGTTCTGACCGTATTGACGTTCGACGCCAGCGGGCCGGGCGCCGTCGGATTGCACTGCCAGGCGGGCACTGACCACCCGATCTCCATAGCGACACTCGACACGGTGACCGCTGAGACGCGGTACGGCACGCCCCTCCAGACGCTGCACACCGCTGTTTTCCAGTGCCTTGTGCAGCGTGTCGAGTAGGTCGTCATAGCGCACTACATTTCCGAGGCGTGGAACGTTCAGATCGTGATGATCAATAACGACGCGCCCCAGACGGCCGCGTTGAGAAACGTGAACCTGACGAATGTCGGCAGCCTGTTGAGGCCACGCGCCCAGCGTTTCTAGAAATACTCGGCTACCGTGGTTCAGTGCCAGGCACCGCGGGTCAACCCCCGTAGACGCGGCCAGGCCTGCGCCTGGAGGTGGTGCTGGAGAGCGCGGTGAGCCGAGCAGAGCTATGCGCGCGGGATCACGTGCTTTGCGCGCCAGCGCAAGTGCCAGCGCACACCCAGCCGGGCCGGCTCCGAGTATGACGACGTCGAAATCCGATGTTTCCATCGCACCTATTTTACGCATATGTGTGCGCCCGGAGTCAGCGCCGAAAGCAGTGAGGGGCCGGATGTTCCCGATAGCGAAGATTGCTTGACTCAGCGACACCGCGGGACGGTGGATCTGGCGTACTTCCAGTGTGAAGGAAAACGCCGTAAAGCTTTGTCTGACAAGCGATTTTCTGATAGAATGGCGGGCGTTGAAACTTTATGGAGCTGTGTGGTGAATATTGACCCCGGCGAATGTTGTAGTCGACCTTCAATCGGCTTAGTTCGTTCCAGGCACTAGAGCCGCACCGCTCGCCCGTGCCCTGGAACCAGGGCGCGGAGCATCTCGCATGTTCGCATGCTGACTCCCGCCGTAATCGAAAACCTAGCTTGTGTCTCTGGCACGAGCTTACTCCCTGGTGTGTCTTCCGGGGGTAGGAGTCTGGTATGCGTCTGTTTCATCTTTTCCTGCGCCGAGCTGGCGTGCAAGCTACTGCTGCGCGCGCACCGCGCAATACATCCCGTCTGACGGTCGTATGTCCACGGGAACATTTACCCTCAGTGCGCCGCCAGATTTACCGCGATCTTCACGCCAACGGCATTCAGATCGCCCACCTCAGTGTGGATTACGGGCAACCCGCAGGTATGGTCCGGGCCAGCATCACTGTCGACTGCCCGCCACTTCTGCGCTCGGAACTCATGTCGCGGGCAAGGCGGCTGCAAGCTCATCCGGGCATCCACGAAATTCATTGGGGAAGCGCCCGGCGGCATGCATTAAACTAAGGTTGGCTCTCATGTTGGCTGCCTGAACGGACCACCGCCCATGCACTTGCTCGAATGGCTCATCCCCTGGGAATTTTCCCCTCTTTTTTTAATCTTCTTCCTGGGGGGAGCATGGCTGTTCCAGCGCGGTAGCCGAGTTCACAAGGTAACGGGCTGGCGCAAGGCGCTATTCTGGTCCGGTATGGTCATTCTGTATCTGGCCATGCATACGCGGCTCGACTACTACGCCGAGCGTATGTTCTTCATTCATCGCCTGCAGCATCTGGTGTTGCATCACCTGGGGCCGCTGCTCATCATGGGCGCCTACCCTGGGCAAGTACTTCGTGCCGGTTTGCCTCTCAGTTGGCGAGTTCGTCTGCGCGATTTCCGCCGCAGCGGCACGGGGCGTGGCATTGAGGCGGTGCTTACCAACCGCATCCTGGTCCCCTTCCTCTTTGTGATTTTGGTCGTGGGCTTCCTGCACCCGACCGTGCAGTTCTACTCCATGCTCGACTGGCGCCTCTATCGGCTGATGAACTGGTCGGTGGTGATCAGCGGCTTCATGTACTGGAATTTGATTCTCGACCGCCGGCCGAGTCCTCCGGCGGTACTCTCGCCTGGGGGGCGGGTGTTCTGCCCCTTGGTCACTATGGTGCCGCAGATTATCGCCGGTGCCGTCATCACTTTCTCTGAATACGATCTCTACCCCATCTTCGACCTCTGCGGCCGCGCCATTCCCGGTATGACTGCCATCACAGACCAAGCCATTGGCGGGCTGACCATGTGGGTGCTTGCGGGCTTTGTGGAGGTCTTCGGCGTGCTTTATGCGCTGTCCACGGTCATGCGGCTGTCGGAGAAGAACCGTCTGCCACATAAGCGCAAGGGGCGCCCGGCCTCGCCAGGTGTGCCGGTGGCATCCTGATCATTCAGCTGAAGCGAGGTGTTTCGGTGCCGTCTCACCGCAGTTCCCGCCGCAGAATTTCCTATTCGGTACAGACCCGGTTCGGTGGTGCCTTATTGGCCGGGGTGCTTGTCGCTTCAACGCCTTTGCAGGCTTATTCCCAGCCTGTCGGCATCCCCAGTATGGGCGTGGCTTCGGCGGCCGAGCTCTCTCCTGGGGTGGAGCGTACGCTGGGCGATGCCATCATGGAGCAGGGGCGTCGCGACCCCAGCTACATTGCCGACCCTGATGTCCTTCAGTACCTGACCGATATGGGGCAGAGGCTGGCGGCCGCTGCTACTACTTCAGTCGATCGAAT
>JAJUJD010000024.1 GCA_029267315.1 Alcaligenaceae bacterium | reverse complement strand
CACCAAACCAGGAAGGCGCGAAGAAGTTTGTCGAATTCCTGCTGTCGCCTGAAGGCCAGAAAGTTCTGCTGAACCCTGCCATCATGCGCTTGCCTGTGAACCCAGAAGCGTACAAGGACACGCCGGAGGGCTTCCCCAACCCCTTCGACAAAGACTTCGCTCCGGGCGCCATCGAGTTTGACGTTGACAAATCCGGTGTTCGCTACAACCTGGTGAACTCACTCTTTGACGTGCTGGTGACCTACCGCCTTGAAGATCTGCGCGCTGCCGTTGCTGCAGTGCAAAAGGCTGAAGCGGCGTATGCCAAGAGCCAGAAGCCCGAGGCTGCAGAGCTGATCTCCCAAGCACGACAGCTGATCGAAGCCATGCCGATCACGGAAGAGCAGTCTCTCGACCCTTCCTTCACCGAAGCATTCACCACCTCGCGCGCCAAACCTGACACCAAGGTCGTAGGCCGCCAGGCGGAAATCGAGCAACAGTGGGACACCTTTGCGGTGGAGAACTACCGCAAGGCCCGCGATCTGGCCAACAAGGCAGCTTCACTTTGATGAGGCGCCCCAACGGAGCCTGAATGAAACGGGCGGTATCCGCTGCCGGCACGTTTGAAAGTTGCTGGTTGCGCGATGCCGCCTTGTCTTCAGCGCTTCACGGACGCAGGCTCACGCTTCGCGTCCGCGCCCGCCAGATCCTCAGAGGACTAGTATGACGGATTCCACCATTCCACAGGGCACTGCCACGCGCAGCTTCACACTGTTCCCGCGCCTGTCTGGCGCCGCAGTGGCCGGTATCCTGATCGCCATCTTTCTCCTGGCCTTTCTGATCCTGCCCGTCGCGCAGGTGATTTATGTGGCCTTCCTGGACGCACGTACGGGTGTGTTTACCCTGCAGAACTTCCAGGATTTCTTCAACACGACGCTGTTTCGCGAGAGCTTCGTAAATTCGTTCTACGTCTCGGCCATGTCTGTGGTCGTGGCGACTGCGATTGCTCTGCCGCTGGCCTACATCACCACCCGCTTCAACTTCGCGGGCACGGCCACCATTCAGGCATTGGGCATCATCCCATTGATCATGCCGCCCTTTGTGGGCGCCGTGGCCATGTCGCTGCTGTTCGGACGCAATGGCTCGATCAACCTACTGCTGAACGAATACTTCGGTTTCCGCATTCCCTTCATGGAAGGATTGAACGGCGTCATCCTCGTGCAGTCCATCCATTATTTCCCTTTCATTCTCATCAACTTGTCAGCCAGCCTGCGCAATATCGATCGCTCTATGGAAGAAGCCGCGCAGAATCTGGGCTCCTATGGCATGAGAATGTTCCGCCGCATTGTCTTTCCGCTGGCAATGCCGGGCTATTTGGCTGGCGCTGCCCTGGTCTTCATTAAGGTTTTCGATGACCTAGGTACGCCACTGCTGCTGAACGTCAACAACATGTTGGCTCCGCAGGCGTACCTGCGCATCACGGGCGTGGGCATCAACGACCCCATGGGGTATGTGATTTCCTTCATTCTGGTCGCCTTCTCCGTGTTCTCCTTGTGGGCGTCCTTCTTATTCATGCGTGGCAAGGATTACGCCACGGTGCAAAAGGGCGGTGGCGGCCTGTCGCGACGTGACCTTAAACCTCGCGAGAAGGTGCTGGCCTGGGCCGTAATTCTGCTGATTTTAGCCCTGGTGCTGTCTCCGCATGTGGGCTTGCTGCTGCTGGCTTTCGGCACCATTTGGTCCTTCTCCCCGCTGCCCGATGATTTCACCATCCAGCATTTCGGCACCATCTTCACGCAATCCTCCCAGTACATATGGAATACATTGGCTTACGCTGGCACTGCGGCGGTACTAGACGTCGTACTGGGCACGGCCATCGCGTACATCGTGATCCGGACCAAGCTCGCCGGGCGTAAGTGGCTGGACTACATGGCCACAGCCGCTCTCGCGGTGCCGGGCGTGGTGCTGGGCATTGGCTATCTGCGGATGTTCCATAGCATTCAGCTGCCCTTCGGACTTGGCCAAATGTCCAGTTTCTGGGGAATCATCATTGTGGCGCTCGCCGTCAGGCGTCTGCCTTACGCTCTGAGAGCCTGCATGGCCGCGTTGCAGCAGGTAGCGCTTTCCCTCGAGGAAGCTGCAGAAAGCCTTGGGGCTTCGCGCAGCAGCACCATACGGCGCATCGTTGTGCCCTTGATGAGCGGCGGGATACTGGCGGGCTTCGTAACCAGCTTTGCCACCGCAGCTGTGGAACTATCTGCCACCATCATGTTGGTTGCCCGTTCCTCGGACGCGCCCCTGGCCTACGGCATTTACCTTTACATGCAGTCGCCTGCAGGGCGTGGCCCCGGTGCAGCCCTGGGCATTCTGGCAGTCGTAATTGTTGCCCTAGGCACTTATCTCTCGCAGAGAATTATTGAGCGCGAGCGCGCACGTCAGACTGCCGCCGGCGAACAGCATTAAGTTTCGGAGACATTCAATGAGTCAGACAAAAGTAGGGATTCGGATCGAGGATCTGCATCTTTCCTTCGGCGAAACGAAGGTACTACAAGGCATAGACATGGTGATCGAACCCGGGGAGTTTTTCGCCTTCCTCGGGCCGTCCGGTTCAGGCAAATCCACGCTGTTGCGCGCGATCGCCGGCTTCGGGCCGACACCGAAAGGCCGCATCATGATCGGCGACCGTGATGTGGCCGCCCTGCCCCCTTGGAAGCGCAATGTGGGCATGGTGTTTCAATCTTACGCCCTGTGGCCACACATGTCGGTTCGCAAGAACGTGGCGTTCGGTCTGGAAGAAAGAAGGGTTCCGAAGAGCGAGATCGGCCCTAAAGTGGAAGCCGCTTTGGAAACTGTGGGTCTGCTGCACCTGGCGGACCGTATGCCGGCTCAACTTTCGGGTGGGCAGCAGCAACGGGTGGCATTAGCACGAACCATTGCCATCGAACCGCAAGTTCTACTGCTGGACGAACCGCTTTCGAACCTGGACGCCGCGCTGCGGGTACAGATGCGTCGTGAACTGTTGGCACTGCAACGCAAGCTAGGTCTCACGACCATTTTTGTGACGCACGATCAGGAAGAAGCGAATACCACTTCCGACCGCATGGCAGTTTTGGACAAGGGGGTTATTCAGCAAATTGGTACACCCCAGGAACTGTACGACCACCCCGCTAACGCATTTGTCGCCGGATTCCTTGGAACAGCCAACATTTTGAACGGCCGCATTGAGGACAGCTCATTCATTACGGCAGGTGGCCAACGGCTTCCAGTTGCCAACCCTGTGCCCAATGCCAGCCGCATCGTACTGCGGCCCCAGAATATTCGTCTGACAGTGGGGTCAGGAGATATTCCGGGCAAGGTGGCTCATAGGGAGTTTTTGGGCAGCCAAATTCGCTACCTGGTTGACACGGCCGACGGCCAGATCATTGTTGACACACTGCATTCGACTGGCGCCCCCCCTCATGGCCCGGGAGCGCCTGTGTACATCAGCATAGACAGTCACAGCGCCCCGCTGCTGAACGACTGATTGAAGGCGTCGCAGGGGCAGCCATGGTTACCATGCTGCCCCAATAGGCCTTTCACGAATTATTTGGCGCCGATAGGATGCGGCGTTCTACCACATTCCTTATTGCGACGACTGAAGTCGCTAGAGCACCGCAAGGTTCCCGTCGCGAACGCCTACCGCAATGGTATTGCCGCTTCCAGTAGCAGACTTGATAGTTTCCCTGATGAACGAGGCGAGTTCCTCAGCACCGCGGTCCAGTGCGCTGATCTCGATATTGATCCGCTTGACCGGCGCATCAAGGTAGAGAATACAACCGCCATGGTGAGGTAGGTTGTCATAGGCGATCACGCGCCATTCGATAGTGCGCGCCAAATTCCTCGTAACCTTGTCATAACTCATGAAAATATCCCGCTACTGTTTGAGACAGCGACCTTATAAACGTAAAGCAGTGTAGCAAGATGCGCTCCATGCGCAAGCCGATTAAATACGTAAGGTGCCCTTATCAACAGTTAGGCTGAACATGGCTGTGGACACCTTGCGCATAACTGCGATAACCCTCTGAGTTTCCGGGATTTTCTGACGAATGAGCAAAGTTTGACCTGATCGGGCTTAAACACAGGCTCGAGTCGCAAGACGCCGTTAAGCTTGTAAAACCGCGCTGCACCCCTGCATTTGAACCAGAACAGATGCACACAAAAGAAAGGGGCCACTCCGTGAGTGGCCCCTTAATTTGGTTGCGGGAGCAGGATTTGAACCTGCGACCTTCGGGTTATGAGCCCGACGAGCTGCCAGACTGCTCCATCCCGCGTCTGTTCGGTTCGCCGATACCGTTTCTGTATCGCCGTACTGGGCTAACCAGTTAAAGATAAACTATAGCCCGACCAAATTCGATTGTCAAGGGAAACCCTTATGGTTTGGATTTCCTGCGGTCCCTGGCACCCGACCGATTGTCTACCGGCGCTGCGCCCGGTGTCGCGCGCCCCGGGTCGACCGCATCGTGTTCAGGCAGGCCCGGAGGAAAACGTCCCTGAGTAGTGGGCGAATTGGGATCGACTGGTGCCCCCATCAGAGAGCGGCGGCCTTCTTCATCAACTGCATCGCGCGCTTCCGCGTGCTCCTTTACATTGGTTTCGCGCTCAAAGCTCTTTCGGACAATGTCTGTGTCAGAGCGGTCATTACCGGGGGGTTTGCGGGGTTCTTTCATGGATCGCTCCCAGGATCAATGTGTCACCATACGCCCCTGCTCCGCAATTCGCGTGCCGCAAAAAGAACAGTTGCAGAATACAATGCCTGCGACCCATCCGCGTGATGCATCATGACTAACGACACGGAACGTTTGAACCTCTTCTGTACCGCTGAAGACCTTATCGACACCCTGCCCGGGCTGGTCTACTGCGCCCGTGTTGATGAATACTGGACCATGGAGTTTGTCAGCGCAGGTTGCCTGGACCTCGCCGGCTATCAAGTCGATGAACTTCTTCATAACCGCATCACCTGCTTCGAGAATCTCATACACCCCGACGATCGGGCGGCCGTGCGTCGACAAGTCATGGATGCGTTGGAGCGAGGTCACCGCTACCACGTCGAGTATCGGATTCGCCACCGTAACGGTCAATATAGGTGGGTGAGCGAACGCGGCGCGGCATTTCGAAGCGACCGTTCGTCTGAGCCGATGATTGCCGGACATATCCAGGACGCCACCACCAAAAAAGAAGCAGAGGCAATCTACCGTGAGGCTGAGCGCCGTTACCGCAGTATTTTCGAAAACACAATAGAAGGCATATACCAGTCTTCCCCCGATGGGCGTTTCGTAACGGCCAATCCTGCCATGGCGCGCATGTTCGGGTATTCGAGCCCCGAGCAATTTGTGGCCGACATCAAGGGCATTGAAGAAGAGCTGTACGTCGAACCCACACGCAGAAACGATTTTCTAAGCCTGATTGAGCAGAATGGGCAGGTCCGGGAGTTCGAGTCACAGGCTTATCGGCGGGACCGTTCCATCATCTGGATTTCCGAGAACGCGCGGGCCGTGCGAGACAATGACGGCGCGCTACTGTTCTTTGAAGGCACGGTGGAGGACATCACAGAACGGAAGGTGCAAGAAACCGTGGCACAGTATCAAGCCACGCACGACTCACTCACCGGCCTGTTGAACCGCAACGCACTGGCCTGCCGCCTCGCCGAAGCCCTTGAACGACGCAGGCCACACGAATATGTCGCCGTCCTGTACGTCGACATCGATCAATTCAAATACGTGAACGACAGCCTCGGTCACCACATGGGTGACCAGTATCTGCGCATCGTGGCCAGTCGTCTATCAGCCTGCCTGCGCCGCGGGGACAGTGTCGCCCGCCAGGGTGGCGACGAATTCATAGTGCTGCTGGAAGGCCTTTCCGCCGGCGAGGAAGTGGATCAATACGCTCAGACCATCCTCAGCAATATTTCGCAACCGTGGCGGATCAATTCGGTCGATATTCACGCCACGTGCAGCATTGGCATCAGTATCGCGCCTTCAGACGCACTGGATGCGGACACCATGCTGCGACATGCAGACGCCGCGATGTTCCGTGCGAAGGCGCTGGGCAGAAACAACTACCGGCACTTTACGGCCAACCTGAGCAACCGCGCATTTGACCGCCTCGAATGGAGCAATCGGCTACGCAATGCCCTGACTCAAGGCGAGTTCCTGCTGCACTACCAGCCAAAGGTCGAGGTCCTGACCGGGCGAATAGTGGGGGCGGAAGCGCTGCTGCGCTGGCAAACACCGAATGGCGAGTCCATATCCCCCGCGGATTTCATCCCTCTGGCAGAAGAAGTTGGCCTGATTGTGCCCATCGGCGAATGGGTATTAAGGGAAGCATGCCACATGAACCGCCAATGGCAATGCGCGGGCTACCGGCCCATTCCCATCGCAGTCAATATTTCGGCCATTCAGCTCGAACGCGCCGACCTCGTGGAAAAGGTCATAGGCATTCTTGAAGAAACCGAACTGACGCCGCGTTACCTGGAACTGGAAATTACGGAAAGTGCACTGATGAGCGATGTCAGTCAGTCCATTAGTACACTGGAACGCCTGCGGCGAGTGGGCGTGCGCAGCGCGATTGATGACTTTGGAACCGGCTATTCCAGCCTGGCACATCTGAAACGCTTTGCCGTTGACACCCTGAAAATCGACCGCTCCTTCATCTGCAATATCACTCGCGACCGCGGCAATATAAGCATCGTTCAGGCCATTATTTCATTGGCACACACGCTGGGCCTCACTGTAGTGGCAGAAGGCGTGGAAACGCCTGAAGAGTATCGCCTGCTCAGTGCCAGAGGCTGCGACCAGATTCAAGGTTTTTACAGCGGGCGACCGATGCCGGCCGAGGCCCTTGCCGAAAAGCTGCGCGCTCAGCGCTGAACGCCCTCACTCCCTACATTTACCATGCAACAGAATTTCAATTGGCCTGACTTCACTCCTCCTGGACAAGGTGGCGGAACTCAAAACCCTTATTTGGATTGGCTCGGCGTGCGTTTGGCCGCTTGGACAGACGAATATGCGGAAATGCACTTACGGCTGGTTCCGCAAGTCACCAACCGAAGCGCCCGCGTACATGGGGGTGTCTTGTGCACCCTGCTGGATTCAGTCGCTGGATACAGTGGCTGCTTCCGCCCCGAAGGTGAGCCTCTGCTCCATTCAGTTACGCTTTCCCTGACCACTCAGTTTCTGGATAGCCGGGACGGCACATGGCTCATTGCCAGAGGGAAGCCGGAACGACTGGGGCGTACCGTGTTTTTTGCTCGCTCAGAAGTCTGGCTGGATGGCGAATATCTGCTCGCCTCGGCCTCAGGTACGTTCAAATACATCCGCCACAAGACGTCTGGCATTAAGCCGGTAGAAACTCCAATCATCGAATGAGATCCTTGCTCGCCTTACTCCCAATTGCAGCCATGCTGGGTGCAGGCTCTCCGCCTGAGACCGATACCAATCGGAATCCGCTGCAGTGCACTGTTGAATCCGTCCATGACGGTGACAGCATGCGGGTCAGATGCCAGGGAAACAAACCCAGCCAACGGGTACGCATCCACCAGATTGACGCTCCGGAGATTGACCAACCCTATGGCAAGAAGGCGCGCGATATTCTTCGGGAGCTTTGCCCGCGAGGCTCGGTCGTCACACTCGCCGAACACTCCAGCGACCAATATGGTCGCATGCTGGCAGAGGTCAGTTGTGGCGGCAAGAACGTGAACAGAGAGATGGTCGCGTCAGGGGCGGCCTGGGCCTATGAGCAGCATGTGGAAGACCCCTCTCTCTTGACACTGCAAAAACAGGCGCGCCAGAACAGAAGAGGCCTGTGGGCCGGTAAGAACCCACAGGCACCCTGGGAATGGCGCAGGCGGCAACGCGACCGTTAACCACCGTTGCGAGCGGGGTCGGGAGGTGTATGAGACAGGCCCGCGTCTTCTTCAGAGACCGTGCGGTCGACGTCCACATCTTCCCCCGACGAAATATCCGGCCTCTCTTCGACGGCAGGTCGCTCTCCGGTTGCATGTCGATCACTATCGGTTTCCTGCAGCTCCTCGGGCAGATCATTGATGGAGTCGGACGTGTCGCTGGGGCCGATTCCCGGTTCACTACGCGTCACACCGTTCAGCGCCGGAATGTCCAAGTGGTCTAGCTTGCTCATGATGATGCTCCATTGAAGTGGTTCTCATCTACAGCAAGCTCTGTACCCTGTTCGCTGCCTTGCACCCCATGCTAGGATTTGCGCTTCTTCGACGTTGACCGTTCAGACCATGAGCTCCCCACCGGCCGCAGCCTCTCGATTCCGCCTCCCCCTGTCGCCTTCGCATGTAGCGGCTGGCTTTGTAGCCGTCCTGGTGGGCTATACCAGTTCGGTAGCGATCATCTTTCAGGCGGCTCAGGCGGCCGGCGCCAGTCCAGCGCAGCTCGCTTCCTGGATGTGGGCATTGGGTATTGGCATGGGGACGACATGCATCGGCCTGTCGCTCTACTTCCGTACGCCGATTCTCACCGCATGGTCCACGCCTGGCGCAGCACTGCTGGTCACCGGGCTAGATGGCCTCACCATGCATGAGGCAATCGGCGTTTTCCTGCTCACCTCCACATTGCTTACGCTCGCGGGCGCCACCGGAAGCTTTCAGCGACTGATGACATTCGTTCCGCGTCATCTCGCGGCAGCCATGTTGGCCGGAATATTGGTCCGCTTTGGAATGGACGCGTTCAGTTCCATGCAGACTCAGCCAGTGCTTGTAGCGGCAATGTTCGGCACTTGGCTGTTCGCTCGCTTTCTTTTGCCCCGGTATACCGTCCCACTTGCCCTAATGTGCGGAATAATCGTCGCCGGAATACTTGGACTGCTACACCTGAACACGCTGGATTGGACTCCCGCCCGCCCAGTCTTCATGACACCGGAATTTTCCTGGTCGGCCTTCATCGGCGTGGCCATTCCGCTCTTCATTGTCAGTGTCACTTCGCAGAACGTCCCCGGGCTTGCCGTACTGCGGGCCAATGGATACACCACGCCTGCTAGCCCACTGGTCGGCTGGACGGGGTTTGCCGGTCTCGTGTTGGGCCCTTTCGGGGGATTCTCCTTCAATTTGGCGGCCATCACTGCGGCCATTTGCATGAGCCGGGAAGCCGACCCCCAGCCGGAGCGGCGCTATATGGCAGCCGTATGGGCCGGACTGTTCTACCTTCTCACCGGGATTTTTGGGGCAACGGTAGTGAGCTTATTCTCGGCGTTTCCAGCCGAGTTGGTTGCTGCCATCGCCGGGCTAGCCCTATTGGGGACCATCGCAACAAGCCTGGCAGGTGCGCTGGGCGAAGAGCAAGGGCGTGATGCAGCTATTGTTACGTTCCTCTGCACCGCCTCTGGCCTCGCACTTTTCGGAATTGGCAGCGCCTTTTGGGGCTTGATTCTGGGCATGCTGGTTCATTGGATGCGCGCGCGGGCGGTCTGAAAGGAATAAGGCCTCGCATTGAATGTGGCGAGGCCTTATCAGTAAAGAAATCAGGCTTGTTCAGGCAGAGACGACTCCGCTTGCTCCGGCCACCGGTTTGACCTCGATGCCCGCCTCTTTCAGCGCCTGCCGTATGGCCTTGGCAAAAACTACGGCTCCCGGCTGGTCGCCATGAATGCACAGCGTGTCGGCGCGAACCTCGACATCGGTACCGTCCACGGCCGTTACACAGCCGTCCTTCGCCATTTTCAATACTTGCCGTATGGACACCTGTGGGTCGGTAATCATTGCTTCCGGCCGGCTACGAGGCGTCAGACTCCCGTTCGGTTGGTAGCTCCGATCTGCAAACACTTCGTGAGCAACGGTTAGGCCTACGTCTTCCGCCACTTTGGCCATATCGCTCGAGGCCAGCGCATAAAAGACCAGCGAACGATCAACGTCGCGAACGGCTTCCGCCAGTGCGCGGGCTAGGGAAAGATTGCCGACCGCCATGTTATACAGGGCCCCATGAGCCTTGACGTGATGCAGACGCGCCCCCTGGCTGGCTGCTGTAGCGGCCATTGCGCCTACTTGGACGACGACGATGTCATAAGCCTGCTGTGGCGAGATATCCATATTGCGCCGCCCAAACCCAACAAGGTCGGGTAAACCGGGGTGCGCACCAAGGGACACCCCATGGCTCAGGGCTGCAGCAACCGTCTTGCGCATGGTGGCAGGGTCTCCGGCGTGAAATCCACAGGCGATATTGGCCGAAGTAATCAATGGAAGAACTTCAGTGTCATTACCCATCGCCCAGGGGCCGAAGCTTTCCCCCATGTCGCAGTTCAGATCGATGGACAGTGCCATGGTGGTGCCTCCTCCTATTTTTTCTTGTGACTACGGTTTAAACGGTGAACGATTCCCCACAACCACAACTGGCCTTTTCGTTGGGATTCACGAACTTGAAGCCTTCATTGAGGCCCTCGCGCACGAAGTCCACCTGGGTACCGTCAATGTATTGCATGCTGTCGGGATCAACATATAGCTTGACCCCGTGCTGCTCGAACAATAGATCCTCAGGGCGAGCCTCGTCCACGTATTCCATCTTATAGGCCAGACCGGAACACCCCGTTGTGGTAATGCCCAGACGCAGACCTATGCCTTTGCCACGTTTTTCCAGATAGCGGGCAATGTGGCTGGCAGCCCGCTCGCTAATCGTAATGTTGCTCATGCGTACACCTTCTGCTTGTCCTTGTAATCCTGTATGGCGGTGCGCACCGCGTCCTCTCCCAGCAATGCGAAATGCAAACTGGTGGTCGGCAATGCGAGGGCGTCGGCCACCCGCTTATGGGTGATGCCAAGTGCTTCGTCCAGCGATTTGCTGTGAAGTGCCTCGGCAAGCCATGAACCCGCAGCTATGAGTGCTGGCGGGCCGTACGCCTGAAAACGCACGGCGCCAATGTTGCCCTGTTCGTCGACCCGTATCTGCAGTCGCAGTACGCCTCCGGTTTCCCGAGAACCCGCCGATCCTGTGCCGATGTCCGGCCCATCAGAGTCGAATCGCCCGGCGAATCGCGGCCGCTCGAAGTGGTCCATTAGCGTTTCACTGTATATCATACGCATCGTGCCACCCCTATATTTCTGCCCAAAGGGGCGAAAGCCGCCGCAGGCGTTCCACCACTCTATTTACTTCGTCGATCGCGATATCGATGTCGTTTTCAGAAGTATGGCGCCCTATGCTGAAACGGATCGAGCTGTATGCTAGTTCGTCGCTACGGCCCAGAGCTTTCATGACATAGGAAGGTTCCTGGCTGGCCGACGTACAGGCTGAGCCGCTGGAAACGGCGATTCCCCTCATGCCGGCCATTAAGGATTCCCCATCCACGTGACCAAAACTCACGTTCAGGTTGTGTGGCACCCGATGCTGGAGGTCTCCGTTCAGCCAGATTTCTTCGAGCCCGGACAGGCCTACCCAGAGACGATCACGCAGAAGCCGAATGCGAGGCAGCTCGGACTCCATTTCCAGCCTGGCAAGGCGGAATGCCTCGCCCATGCCAACAATCTGGTGGGTAGCCAGCGTACCGGACCGGAACCCCTTCTCGTGGCCGCCACCATGCATTTGCGCCGTTAGCCGGACACGGGGTTTCCGACGGACATACAGAGCGCCCACCCCTTTGGGGCCATATGTTTTGTGGGCAGACATCGACAATAGATCTACCTGCCATTTGTTGACGTCGATCGCCACCTTACCACTGGCCTGCGCCGCGTCCACATGAAAAACCACCCCACGGGAGCGACACACCTGCCCTATCGTAGCGATATCCTGAATGACGCCGATTTCATTATTGACAGCCATGACCGACACCAAAATAGTATCGGGCCGCAAGGCCGCCAGAAACTCGGCCGGATCGAGCAGGCCATTGGCTCGAACAGGCAGGTAGGTGACTTCAAAGCCCGCTTGCTGCAGCGCGTGGCATGTGTCAAGAACGGCTTTATGTTCCGTGCATACGGTGATGATATGCCGACCCTTTTCCGCGTAGGCCTGCGCGGCTCCCTTCAGCGCCAGATTATTCGACTCTGTGGCACCTGAAGTCCAGATAATCTCACGGGCTTCGGCACCGATCAGCAGTGCGACTTCCTCGCGTGCCGCTTCAACGGCCTCTTCTGCTTCCCAGCCATAAGGGTGTGTATTGGACGCAGGATTACCGAAGTGTCCCGTCAGCCAGGGAAGCATTTTCTCCAGCACCCGCGGGTCAACAGGCGTGGTCGCAGCATAATCCAGATAGACAGGACGCGAATCCATTACAACTTCACACTCCAATGGCACTAAGGAATCAAGCAGGATGCCGAGTCAGAACCGCCTCGCCACGTTCAGCCATACGCGCCTTGTTGTCTTCTTCGAGCTGACGCATGCGCTGCTGATCAACCAGATCTTGCAATGATACCGAATCCAGGTAGTCAATCATCCTGCGATTGAGATTGGTCCAGAGTTCGTGAGTCATGCAGGTGGAAGAGCCTGGCGAACGACCAACCTTGCAATTGCCTTTGCCGCCGCAATTGGTGGCATCCAATGGTTCGTCTACCGCGAAAATAATGTCTGCAACAGTAATATTGCGCGCCAGCTTGGCCAGAGAGTATCCCCCGCCTGGCCCACGAACACTATCGACCAATTCATGCCGACGCAATTTACCGAAGAGCTGTTCAAGATAGGAAAGCGAGATATTCTGCCGCTCGCTGATCGTGGCCAGCGTAACTGGTCCGCGCTGTTGGCGCAGGGCCAGATCGATCATGGCTGTGACGGCGAAGCGCCCTTTGGTTGTCAGCCGCATGACGGATCCTTTGTCTAATGACGGATAAATACGGCCGCGCGCGTTGTGACCAGTGCTCGGCCCCAGAGTCACCAAATTATACCAAAATCCCGACTAATTTATTCAGCCATTCTTGCGCAAACAGCCAAGAACAAAGCCGCGCACAGGCGCGGCTTTGTTCAGGAACCAGCGGTAAAAACTGGTCAGTGTCAGGCAGCTTGATGCTGAAGAGCGCGCTTGCGCACAAGCTCCATCACACCTTCACAGGCGTCTTCCAAGTAGTCGAGCACCTTGTTGAAGCCCTCGGGACCGCCGTAGTAAGGATCAGGCACCGTCGCTTCTTCGTATTCGTTCGAGAAGCGCATGAGGAGCATCAGCTTGTGCTGGTAGACCTTGGGGCACATTTGCTGAAGGGCGGCCAAATTTTCCCAGTCCATGGCCAGAATCAGATCAAACTCACGGAAGTCATCTGCCTTAACCTGGCGCGCAACAATATGGGAAAGCTCATAGCCGCGCTTGCGGGCCGCTGCCTGCGAACGGACGTCAGGCGATTCGCCAACGTGGTAGGCATGCGTGCCCGCAGAGTCGACGCCGATCACGTCTTCCAGGCCAGCTTCCTTCACGTAATGGCGAAATACGCCTTCGGCGCTGGGAGAGCGGCAGATATTACCCGTGCAAACAAACAGTACCTTGGTCATCTTTAGGGCAGCTAATAAGTGAAAGTGGCTTTTCGATGGCGTCCCAGCATAGAAATGCTGCATCGCATCGAGAAAGAATGTTTAATGGTAAACCCTAGTGCTTTTCTGGGCAATAGTTATCCAGCCAGAAGTGCGGAAACAAGTTGCAAGCTGATGAAAGCCCTCTGCCGCTGTCGTTTATCCCCAACATGCGCAGAGGTTTAATTCAAAAGCGCTTTTTCCTTGAGCCGGTTCAGCGCATCGCGCGCGGCGGCGGCCTGTTCGAACTCCAAATTGCGCGCGTGATCCATCATCTGCTTCTCGAGTCGCTTGATTTCGCGAGCCAGAGCTTTGTCATCCCGCAGCAAGGAAAGGGGTACTTCGTTCTCGGCCTTTTCTGCCGCCGCAGCCTCGGCAGCTGATGACATCACCCCATCAATCATCTCGCGCACAGCCTTGTTCACGCCACGCGCCGTGATCTGATGCTCCTGATTGAAGGCTAGCTGACGCTCCCTTCTGCGCTCGGTTTCATCGATAGCACGGCGCATCGAATCGGTGATGCGGTCCGCGTACAAAATGGCACGGCCATTCAAGTTGCGCGCTGCCCGGCCAATAGTCTGAATGAGGCTGCGTTCAGACCGCAAAAAGCCTTCCTTATCAGCATCCAGAATGGCCACCAAAGACACTTCGGGTATGTCCAGGCCCTCGCGAAGCAGGTTGATGCCAACCAACACATCGAAAAGGCCAAGCCGCAAATCACGAATGATTTCTACCCGCTCCACCGTGTCGATATCGGAATGCAGATAGCGCACCTTTAGCCCGTTTTCGATGAGATAGTCGGTCAAGTCTTCCGCCATACGCTTGGTCAAGGTGGTGACAAGCACACGCTCACCGCGCGCAATCGTCAGATGTATTTCACCAAGTAGGTCGTCAACCTGTGTCGCTGCCGGGCGCACCTCGACTACCGGATCCACCAGGCCGGTCGGCCTGACAACCTGCTCTACAACCTGGTCGGAGCGCTGAGATTCGTATGGGCCAGGGGTTGCAGACACGAAGACGGTCTGGCGCATGCGCTGCTCAAATTCCTCCAACTTCAGCGGACGGTTGTCCATGGCCGAAGGGAGCCTGAAGCCAAACTGCACCAAAGTGGATTTCCGCGACCTGTCACCCAGATACATGCCACCGAGCTGCCCCATCGTGACATGGCTTTCATCAATGAACATGAGAGCGTCAGAGGGAAGGTAGTCGATCAGGGTGGGAGGCGGTTCACCCGGCGCCGCGCCGGACAGATGGCGCGAATAGTTTTCAATGCCCTTGCAGAAGCCCAGTTCCTGCAGCATTTCGAGGTCGAAGCGGGTGCGCTGTTCCAATCGTTGGGCCTCCACGAGCTTCCCATCGGCAGTCAGTTCGGCCAGTCGTTGACGCAGCTCTTGCTTAATGGTCTCGATGGCGCGCAACACCGTTTCCCTTGGCGTCACGTAATGCGAACTGGGAAAGACAGTGAACCGTGGCACTTTGTGCTGGACTTTGCCCGTCAGAGGGTCAAACATCTCAAGGGTTTCCACCTCATCATCAAACATCGTAATTCGCAGCGCCAGTTCGGCGTGTTCCGCGGGAAATACGTCGATGATCTCCCCACGCGCTCGGAAGGTGCCACGAGCAAAATCGACATCATTGCGTTCATACTGCATCGCCACCAGCCGGGCCAACAATTCCTGACGGGCAATGCGGTCACCGGTGCGCAGCGTAAGCACCATGGCGTGATAATCGCCGGGATTGCCTATCCCATATATGCATGAAACCGTTCCCACGATGATCGTGTCCCGCCTCTCCAGCAGGCTTTTGGTCGCGGAAAGTCGCATCTGCTCGATATGCTCGTTGATAGAGGAGTCCTTTTCGATGAAAAGGTCCCGCGACGGCACATAGGCTTCCGGCTGGTAATAATCGTAGTAGGAAACGAAATATTCGACAGCGTTGCGCGGAAAGAATTCCCGCATTTCCGCGTAAAGCTGCGCGGCCAGCGTCTTGTTGTGGGCCAGTACCAGGGCAGGTCTGCCGGTGCGGGCAATGACGTTGGCCATGGTGTAGGTCTTTCCGGAACCCGTCACCCCCAGCAATGTCTGGAACATGAGGCCGTCATCAATGCCTTCCACCAGCTTGTCAATGGCAGCGGGCTGATCACCCGCCGGCGGATACGGCTGGTACAGCTGAAACGGACTTCCCGGAAATTCGACGAATCGCGCAGCGTTAGCCATACTGGACACACCTAGGGGAAACCCCGTATTATCACACTCTTACACCTTATTGAGCCAGCCCTCTTTCCAGAGCCTGCCCTCTCATCTCATTGTCCGCTGTTATGAACTCGCTATTCGAATCCGTCGAACTCGCTCCGCGCGACCCCATTCTGGGCCTTAACGAACAATTCAACGCCGACACCCGTCAGGGCAAGGTGAACCTGGGCGTCGGCGTTTATTACGACGACGAAGGCCGAATTCCGCTCCTGAAGGCCGTTCACAAGGCCGAGGTGGCGCGCGTCGAAGCCGCAGCACCCCGCGGCTACCTGCCTATCGAAGGAATCAGCGCCTACAACAAGGGCGCACAGCGGCTGTTGCTGGGTGAAGCCAGCCCTCTGCTGAACTCCGGCCGGGTACTCACTGCGCAAGCCTTGGGCGGCACTGGTGCTCTGAAGCTGGGTGCCGACTTCCTGAAGTGGCTCAAGCCGGAAGCCAAAGTCGTCATCAGTAATCCGAGCTGGGAAAACCACCGCGCACTGTTCGAGCGCGCCGGCTTTCAGGTGGACACATACCCGTACTACGATCCAGCCACGCACGGCCTGAACTTTGAAGGCATGCGCAAGGCCCTGAGCGAGCTGCCGGCCGGCACCATTGTTGTGCTGCATGCCTGCTGCCACAACCCTACCGGCGTGGACCCCAGCTTCGACCAGTGGAAGGAAATCGCACAGGTCATCAAGGAAAAGGATCTGGTGCCCTTCCTCGATATCGCCTACCAGGGCTTCGGCGAAGGTATTGAAGAAGATGCGGCCGTCGTGCGTATGTTCGCCGACCAGGAAATCACCATGTTGGTGAGCTCTTCTTTCTCCAAGTCCTTCTCGCTGTACGGTGAACGAGTGGGTGCCCTTACCCTCATTTGCGACTCCTCTGAAGAAGGCGAGCGCGTGATGAGCCAGCTGAAGCGCGTCATCCGCACCAATTATTCCAACCCGCCCACACATGGCGGAACGGTGGTGGCCAGCGTCCTCAACACGCCAGAACTCTATGAGCTCTGGACACAGGAACTGGCAGGCATGCGGGAACGTATCCGTAGCATGCGCAGCCAGCTGGTGGAAAAGCTGAAGGAAAATGGAGTCAACCAAGACTTCAGCTTCGTTCTGCAGCAACGTGGCATGTTCTCGTACTCGGGTCTGACCAAGGAACAGGTCGACGTATTGCGTGAAGAGCATGGCGTATACGCTGTTGCCAGCGGCCGAATTTGCGTGGCGGCGCTTAACAGCCGCAACATCGATTACGTTGCCAAGGCTATCGCTGCCGTCCTGAAGAAATAATTTCATCAGGCCGCAGTTCGCGGTAACGCTCGGTTTAAGGAAAAGGCCTTCCGCACTGGAAGGCCTTTTTTTCTACTTTTGAGCAAGCGGGTGTGCGACAACTACTGTTGCCGCCGCCCTACTGCGCTTTCGCTATTTCCAATTCCGCAGACTGGCTTGTACGGCGCATCAGTTCGCTCACGGAGAAAGGCACTGCGGGTCGCTTCAACTCGCGCACCTTACGCAAGTCATCCAAATATCGGTTACGCCAGCCGTCAATGGTCGAAGCGCACAGCACCGCCCACATCCGCTGGTACCGCGCAATACGCTCCTGCAAGGGCATCGCAAGCGCGATTCGCATGGCCTCTGCCATTTCGCCAGGATCATGCGGGTTAACCAAGAGTGCCCCATCCAATTGGCTCGCCGCGCCGGCAAAACGGGACAGCACAAGCACGCCTGGATCTTGGGGATCCTGGGCCGCCACATATTCCTTTGCAACCAGGTTCATCCCGTCCTTCAGTGGCGTGACCAAACCCACCCTCGCCTGTCTGTACAAAGGCATCAGTACAGCACGTTCGTACTGCTGCTCCACATAGATAAGTGGTTGCCAGTCCAGCATCGCATGTCGACCCAAGATTTCACCGGTCAGGGCTGTAAGCTGATGCCGAAGGTCGATGTAGGCCGGGACATCAGTTCGGGACGGCGGGGCGATCTGCACCAATTGCACGTTTCCACGGAGCTCGGGGTGTTCCTCGAGCAGCAGCGCATAAGCCTTAAAACGCTCCGGCAGACCCTTGGTGTAGTCCAGTCTGTCCACGCTCAGAATGCCCTGAACGGAGTCATTCGGCCACAGCTGCACCTGGGGCTCGCCTTCCGCTTCCTTCTGCAAAGAATAAGGATCCACGCCTATAGGATAAACACCGGTATTTGGTACCGGCTTCTGCGGCCTGCGCTCCCGACACAGAGTTACGAATGCCACCCTGTCATCTTCGGTCTGGAACCCTAGAAGATCATACGCGCACATCGCATCCAGCAATTCATCAATGCGTGGGATAGCCTGAGCGACGCTGGGAACAGGGAAAGGAATGTGCAGGAAAAAACCCATTCGCTGGGTAACCCCTTGCGCACGGCACATACCTGCGAAGGGCAGCAGGTGGTAGTCATGGACCCAAATCATGTCGTTATGACGCAGCAAGGGTCTGAGCTGCTCGGCCATGTGCCGATTGACGTCCAGGTATCCCGCGTAATCGTTCTCGTTAAAACTCATGAGATCGAGCCTATGGTGAAAAGCCGGCCACAGCACGCCATTGGCAAAACCGTTGTAATAGCGGTTGTGCGCCTCGCGAGCCAGTGGAATAGCTGCGACGGTCAGACTGTCCATGCTGAACAGCTGGACCGAGTTGCAGTCGTCTTCCCGGAGCTCACCACTCCACCCAAACCACAAACTGGGCTTCTCTTTCAAGGCATCGAGCAGGCCGGTTGCAAGACCACCCGCCGATTTGGCGGCTGGTGTGCGGTTGGCCACAATCACCACTCGTTCATGCTGTTCCATATTCCCCATCCTTAAGGCGCCAGGCCGGGGCCCGGAGCCTGCACGTTTATCGATATACCTGTTTTGACTTCAATACGCTCTTGACCTCAATTCTTTTGAGCAGTCTGCTTAGCCACACGGCTAGCTCGTCGACGTCGGGAACCTGCCAGGGAGCCATCGTGTCAGCCAGCCGCCCTACACGTATTGCGCTACCCCCTAAAGCACACGCAGCGGCAAATGCATCTTCGTCTGTTCGATCGTCACCAATCGCCAGAGGCCATCGTCCCGCGAACTCCGGCTGCCGCATGAACCGGCGCAGCGCCAAGCCTTTATGGCGCCCGCCTGCTTTGATTTCGTGAACGCAGTGACCTTCCATCATGTGCCAGCCTGGTGCGCGCTGCACCAATCGGCGCACTAAATCGTTCACTTCAGAGCGTGCGTCAGGGGCCTGCCTCCAATGCACTGCGACCGCACCGGGCTTCCTTTCCAGCCATACACCCGGAATGTTTGACACTCCAGCCTGCAAGTGAGTCACCAAGTCACTGGGCAATAGTGGACTCGTTCGGAGCGCCCGCCCGGCCGTGTAGCGAATCTGGCCACCATGGGAACCTCCCATGGGTATTTCAACTGGATAGAGCAATCGTCGTACCTGCGATAGCGGTCGGCCACTCAGAGCGGCAAGCGCAACTCCGTTAGACTGCAGCTGTAACAGCAGGAAACGCGTTGCTCGCGGTATACGGGTTTGATCTGGACGCTCGGTCAACGGAGCGAGGGTGCCGTCCACGTCCAAAAAAATGGCCAAGCGGGACGGCTGTATCGCGAGGTTGGGAGGGACGCAAGGCCTGTCCACCGGTACGACAGCCGGATTGCGGCTACCTGACACTTGATCGAGCTCCACTGCTACGCGTTTCATCTGAATACTGACCTAAGTTTTGGGCCCTAGAAACAGGCGCTTTCCCCGCTCCTAGCATTTATCGCGCCTGAAACGCCAGTCTTCTGGCATGACGACTTGATATTCCTACGCAAAGGCGTCAAAATCAGACCTGTATAAAAAACCAGCGTTGTCATGGCCGCCAAACTCACTGCTCGTCAACAGCAAATTCTTGATCTGATTCGCACGCAAATCCACCGTACGGGTTTTCCGCCTACTCGTGTGGAAATTGCCCAGGCGCTTGGGTTTCGGTCGCCGAACGCGGCGGAAGACCATTTGAAGGCCCTTGCGCGCAAAGGGGCGATAACGCTTACAGCTGGCGCCTCACGTGGTATCCGGCTGGTGGAACCCGATTCCCCGGCGCCTTCCGCGGGCTCTTCTTCCCTATTCCTGCCCCTTGTTGGCCGGGTTGCAGCCGGAAGCCCAATATTGGCGGCTGAACATATCGAACGCGAAATCGGTGTAGAACCTTCCCTCTTCAATCCCATGCCTGACTACCTCCTGCGTGTTCGTGGCCTTAGCATGCGCGACGCCGGCATTCTGGATGGTGATTTGTTGGCCGTAAAGAAAACGCCCGAGGCGCGCAACGGCCAGATTATTGTGGCCCGTCTCGGCGACGAGGTCACGGTCAAGCGGCTTCAGCACAGTGGGGGCAGCGTCCAACTATTGCCGGAAAACCCCGACTATCTCCCTATCGTCGTTCGGCCCGACGATGATTTCTCCATTGAAGGGCTGGCTGTCGGTCTCATCCGTTCCAGCCCGCTGAACTAAAGCCTCGTCTTCGCGGCGCATTGTATGCCCCGCCAAAAGTTAAACGGCCCCTTCCGGCAGATACCAGAAGGGGCCGCATTCCAATGTGAGCCTCCCCCCGCAAGCCGCGGGGGTCAGCAAACATTCATCAATGCTTCACGACATCACTGCCTGCTGCGTCATCCACTTTCTTGGAAGCAGCCAAGGCTTCCGCTGCGAGACGCGCAACTTCTTCATCAGACAGCGGCGTGGGCATATGCTGCAATGCCACTTCCAGTACACGGTCGATCCACCTGACCGGAATGATCTCCAGATGGTTCTTCACGTTGTCGGGAATCTCGGCGAGATCCTTCACGTTTTCTTCTGGAATCAACACGGTTTTGATACCACCGCGGTGAGCCGCCAACAGCTTTTCCTTCAGGCCGCCAATGGCAAGCACCTCACCCCGCAGGGTGATTTCGCCAGTCATCGCGACATCTGCACGTACCGGGATGCCTGTCAGAGCGGAAACCATGGCCGTGGTGATGGCGATACCCGCTGAAGGACCATCCTTCGGCGTAGCCCCTTCCGGGAAGTGGACGTGCAAGTCGCGCTTCTCGAAAGCGGTGTTTGCAATGCCCCACTTCTGCGCCCGTGCACGCACTACCGTACGGGCAGCCTCGACCGACTCCTTCATGACATCGCCGATCGAACCCGTGCGCAATACCACACCCTTGCCAGGCATGTCCGCGACTTCGATGGTGAGAAGATCACCACCGACTTCGGTCCATGCCAGACCGGTCACCTGACCAACCTTGTTTTCCTTCTCGGCTACACCGAAGCTGTACTTGCGCACGCCCAGGAAGTCGGAAAGGTTCTCGGTTGTGACATGGATGGCTTCCGGCGCTGCACCGGTGATGTCCTTGCCTTCGGCCTTGGCTTCGGCAGCCTGCAGCAGCAGGCGCTTCACCACCTTGCGGCAAATCTTGCCGATCTCACGCTCCAGCCCGCGGACACCCGCTTCCCGTGTGTAATAGCGAACAATATCGCGCACGGCCGCCTCGTCCACCACCAACTCGCCGTCCTTCACGCCGTTATTCTTCATCAGCTTCGGCAAGAGGTGATCGAAGGCGATATGCACCTTCTCATCTTCCGTATACCCCGACAGACGAATCACTTCCATACGGTCCAGCAGGGCCGGCGGAATGTTCAGCGTATTGCTAGTGGCCACGAACATGACATCGGAGAGGTCAAAATCGACTTCAACGTAGTGGTCCTGGAACGTATGGTTCTGTTCAGGGTCGAGCACTTCCAGCAGAGCCGAGGAGGGATCACCGCGGAAATCCGCCCCCATTTTGTCGATTTCGTCCAGCAGGAACAGAGGATTCCGTACGGCGACCTTGGACATGTTCTGGAGGATCTTGCCGGGCATTGAACCGATGTAGGTCCGGCGGTGACCACGAATCTCGGCCTCGTCGCGAACCCCACCCAAGGCCATGCGGACAAACTTGCGGTTCGTTGCACGGGCAATGGACTGGCCAAGCGAAGTTTTACCAACCCCTGGAGGGCCAACCAGGCAGAGGATGGGCGCCTTCAACTTGTCCACCCGCTGTTGCACCGCAAGGTACTCAACAATGCGCTCTTTGACTTTCTCAAGGCCGTAGTGGTCGGCATCAAGCACTCCCTGCGCGTTGGCAATGGAGTTGTTGATGCGGCTCTTTTTACGCCACGGCAGACCGATCAGTGTGTCGATGTAGTTACGCACAACGGTAGCTTCTGCCGACATGGGCGACATGAGCTTGAGCTTCTTGAGTTCAGCCTCGGCCTTCTTACGCGCCTCTTTAGGCATGTGAGCCGACTGGATCTTCTTTTCCAGTTCCTCAAGATCGGCTCCATCTTCGCCTTCACCCAGCTCCTTCTGAATGGCCTTGACCTGCTCATTCAGATAGTAGTCGCGCTGGCTTTTCTCCATCTGCTTTTTGACGCGGCCACGAATGCGTTTCTCGACCTGCAGAATGTCGATCTCCTCTTCGAGCTGGCTAAGCAGCCCTTCCAGGCGAGCAGCCGTACCGGACACTTCCAGCATGCGCTGCTTCTGATCGAGTTTCAGCGGCAGGTGTGCCGAGATGGTATCCGCAAGACGCGCAGGGTCGTCGATACCGGTGAGAGAAGTAAGAATCTCTTGAGGGATCTTCTTGTTCAGTTTGACGTATTGTTCAAACTGGGCCATGACCGCACGCCTCAAGGCTTCGACCTCGGCGCTGTCACCAGTTTCCGGTGTCATGGGTACGGCAATGGCCGCGAAATGGGTCTCGGCTTCCGTCACGCTTTCGATGCGCGCCCGTTGCAGCCCTTCCACCAGTACTTTCACAGTCCCGTCGGGCAGTTTAAGCATTTGCAAAATGCTCGCCACGCAACCAATTTCATAGAGATCCTCAGGGCTGGGATCGTCCTTGCCGGCAGATTTCTGCGCGACCAGCATGATGTGATTGCCAGCTTCCATGGCCAGCTCCAACGCCTTGATGGAACGTGGGCGGCCAACGAACAGGGGAATCACCATATGCGGAAATACCACTACATCGCGCAAGGGCAACAGCGGCAAATCCATGGGTTCCGAAGCAAGAATCTGGCTCGCAGACATAGTTAATTTCCTTAAAATTTCGGCTTGAGATGCGAAAGGGAAGCCTGGGCCTCCCTTTGCAGCGATTTCCTTAACGAGTAAATGGCGACGCCTGCAGAAATTTCAAGCCGGGGTGCCGAAATGGCCGGCGTCAGGCAGCTCCTCTGATTCGGGGCGACGCCTTGACAACGTCTTCGGCGTCTTGCGACTCTTCGTCGCGGATCAGAATCGGCTTTCCAGTTCCGGTCACGGCGTTTTCGTCTACCACAACCTTCTTCACGTTACCCAGGCTGGGCAACTCGTACATCGTGTCCAACAACGCCAGCTCAACGATGGAACGCAAGCCGCGTGCCCCTGTCCGTCGTTTGATGGCGCGTTGCGCAATAGCGCGGACGGCATCAGGCAGGATTTCGAGCTCCACGTCTTCCATGGCAAACAGTTTCTGGAACTGCTTGATGAGCGCGTTTCTGGGCTCCGTAAGAATTCGGACCAGTGTATCTTCGTCAAGTTCCTGCAAAGTCGCCACGACCGGCAGGCGACCCACAAGTTCGGGGATGAGACCAAATTTGATCAGATCCTCAGGTTCCGCTTCGCTGAAGAGTTCGCCCACGCCCTTTTCGCTCTTGGTACGGACCGAGGCGGAAAAGCCGATGCCGGAGCGTTCGCTGCGGTCACGGATAACTTTTTCCAGGCCGTCGAATGCACCACCCACAATGAACAGAATATTGGTGGTGTCGACCTGAACGAAATCCTGGTTGGGATGCTTGCGACCACCTTGCGGCGGCACCGAAGCGACCGTACCTTCAATCAGTTTGAGCAGCGCCTGCTGCACGCCTTCGCCGGAAACATCTCGCGTGATGGATGGGTTGTCGGCCTTGCGGGAGATCTTATCGATTTCGTCGATATAAATAATGGCCCGCTGCGCCTTCTCGACGTCGTAATTGCAGTTCTGCAGCAGTTTTTGAATGATGTTTTCGACGTCCTCACCCACGTAACCGGCTTCGGTCAGTGTGGTGGCGTCTGCCATGACGAACGGCACGTCCAGCATGCGCGCCAGGGTCTGTGCAAGCAGCGTCTTGCCCGAACCCGTGGGCCCGATCAGCAGGATGTTGCTCTTGCTCAGCTCGACGCCATCGTCTTTGACATCGCTATAGCGAATACGCTTGTAATGGTTATAGACTGCGACGGCCAGAGTGCGCTTGGGCTTGTCCTGACCAATGACGTAGCCATCAAGGAATTCCTTAATCTCGGCTGGCGTCGGCAACTCATTGCGGACGGCATCGCGCGCGGCTTCCTGGGATTCCTCCAGAATGATGTCATTGCAAAGGTCGATGCATTCATCGCAGATGAACACCGACGGCCCGGCGATAAGCTTGCGTACCTCGTGCTGATTCTTTCCGCAGAAGGAGCAGTGCAAGGTCTTATCGTCGCTCGAACCTTTTTTTTCGGGCATAGGAATTTCAGATCAATCTGTGCGACGCCCTTCTACGGCGCCGCGGAAGTGGCGCCTGACCTTGCGCGGGGCGCAAGGTCAGGCGGTGAGAAACGCCTGCCTGGATCGGGGGCCCTCAGCTTTGGCGTCCGCATTCAGCCCTGGTCGTTACGAGAGACCAGGACCTTGTCGACTAGCCCATAAGATAGCGCATCTTCGGCCGACATGAAATTATCACGTTCGGTGTCCAGAGCAATACGCTCCACGGGCTGCCCGGTATTGCGAGCCAGGATTTCGTTCAGACGTTCACGCAGACTAAGGATTTCCTTGGCCTGAATCTGGATGTCGGACGCCTGCCCTTGAGCCCCGCCCGAGGGCTGATGGATCATGATGCGGGAGTTGGGCAATGTGTATCGCTTGCCCTTGGCTCCCGCGGCCAGCAGGAATGCCCCCATGCTGGCGGCAATGCCGGTGCACAGCGTGGAGACATCCGGCTTGACGAACTGCATGGTGTCATAGATAGCCATGCCAGCGTATACCGACCCGCCCGGTGAATTGATGTAGAGGGAGATATCTTTGTCGGGATTCTCGGATTCAAGGAACAGCAACTGGGCCACCACCAAATTGGCGGACTGGTCGTTGACTGGACCTACGAAAAAGATCACCCGTTCGCGCAAAAGACGCGAATAGATATCGTAGGAGCGCTCACCGCGCCCGGATTGCTCAACCACGATGGGCACATAGCCCAAGCTTGTAGGCACTACCGAATCCCCACCATACAACGAGGCGTAAAAATCGGTAAATCGCGACATTAGTTAGTCCCCATGATTTCGTCGAACGAAACTTGCTCTTCGGTAACCTGTGCCTTCGACAGCACGTGATCTACAACATTGTCTTCCAGCACCACCGCTTCAATTTCCGCACGGCGCTGACGGTCAGCAAGGTAGTAGGCTACAACTTGAGCAGGTTGCTCGTAATTTTGTGCAAATTCTTCAATGCGCTCGCGCACCTGTTCAGGCTTGGCTTGAAGATCGGCGCTCTTAACCAGTTCGGAGACCAGCAGCCCCAGGCGTACGCGACGCTCGGATTCGGCCTCGAAAGCCTCTACAGGAATGGGCAGGCTGTCGGCATTGGGCACACCGCGCTGCTTGAGATCTTCACGAGCTGCTGATACGCGACCTTCGGCGTCGTTCTTAACCAGCGCCTTGGGAACCTCGAACGTGCAGGCGGCCGCCAGGGCGTCCATGACGTTGCCCTTGGTGCGAGCCTGAATTCGAGCCTTGACCTCACGTTCGATATTGGCACGAACGTCGGCGAGCAGCTTCTCGACGTCGCCTTCTGCCTGGCCCAGTTGCTTTGCGAACTCGGCGTTCACTTCGGGCAAGATGGCTTCAGCGACTTCGCGCACCGTGATGGTGAACTCTGCAGTCTTGCCGGCGACTTCGGCACTGCCGTAGTCTTCCGGGAAATTCAGCGGGAAGGTCTTTTCTTCGCCGGCCTTCATGCCGGTAACAGCTTCTTCGAACTCAGGCAGCATGCGGCCCTGACCGAGCACAAACGGGAAGTTTTCCGCCTTGCCACCTTCGAACTCAACGCCGTCGATACGGCCAACGAAGTCGAGCGTGACGCGATCATTCTCGCCTGCTGCGCGGTCTTCACGAGCCTCGTAGGTGGCACGCTGACGACGCAGGATGTCGATGGTGCGCTGGATGTCGGCATCCGTCACTTCGCAGGTGCTGCGCGTGATCGACAGAGTGGAGAGATCGGGCACCTCGACGTCGGGATAGACTTCGAATACAGCTGAAAATGCCAGCGTGCCGTCTTCGACCCCTTCGGTCTTCGGCTCAAGTTTCGGGGTCCCTGCCACCCGCAACTCCGTCTCGCTCAGGACTTTTTCAAGGGTGCGACCCACTTCTTCGTTGATCACGTCGTAACGGATGCCAGGTCCATGGGTACGCTCGATAATCGACAGGGGAGCCTTACCAGGGCGAAAGCCTTGCACCTTGGCGCTACGTGCGACGCGTTTTAACTGGGCCTGCACTTCCTTCTCGACGTCGTCAAGCGAAACGACCAGATCAACACGGCGCTCAAGGCCGGACAAT
>JAJUJD010000067.1 GCA_029267315.1 Alcaligenaceae bacterium | reverse complement strand
GCTGGAAGAGCTGCTGGCCGCCGGCGTCACTGATGCGGAGTACGATGCACACCTGATCCGCATTATGGAGCAGGAGCAATTCTCCAGCGGTTTCGTTGCCATCAATCCGAATTCCAAGATTCCCGCAATGGTGGATTACAGTGAGCCCACACCGATACGGGTTTTTGAATCCGGCAATATTCTGCTGTATCTGGCGGAAAAGTTCGGCCGCTTCCTGCCCAGTGAGCGCGCGGCCCGAACCGAAGTCCTGAACTGGCTCTTCTGGCTGCAAGGTTCAGCACCTTTCGTTGGCGGCGGGTTTGGACACTTCTACGCTTACGCACCCAGCAAACAGGAATATCCAATTAACCGCTACACCATGGAAACCAAGCGGCTGCTGGATGTGCTCAACCGTCGTCTGGCAGAACAACCCTATCTGGGCGGGGCAGATTACAGCATTGCCGACATGGCCACCTGGCCCTGGTTTGCCGGTCTCATGAACAACACCGTGTATGGCGCTGCCAAGTTCCTGGATTCAGAACGCTATACCCATGTGCGCCGCTGGGTGGACGAAATTGCCGCTCGCCCTGCTGTAGAGCGTGGCATCATCGTCAACAGTGTCAGGGGCGAGCCGCACGAGCAACTGCATTTCCGCCATAGTGCAGCAGACATCGACGACGCGCTGGAAGCGCGTCGTCGCGGCAAGCTGTAACGCAGTGTCCTTGACAGGGGGGCGGCTAAGGGCCGTACCCGCTAAGGCAGAAAAAGGGAGCCGGCCCTGCGGGGTAGCTCCCTTTTTCATTGCTCAGGCTCGCAGCGCGCGTGCCAGCCCCTGCAGAGCGGTTCGCAGGCCCTCTTCAACCACCGGGTGATAGAAAGGCATGTCAAGCATCTGTGGCACCGTAAGACGCTGCTGAGCCGCCCAGGCAAGCAGGTGAGCGATGTGCTCCATCGCCGGCCCAGCCATTTCGGCACCAAGAAAGACTTCGCTGCCGCGCTCTGCATATACGCGCATCTTTCCCTGGTTCTTCAACATGATGCGGGACCGTCCCTGGTTGGAAAAATCCACTTCTCCGATTGCCACATCGTCCGGCAATTCATCGAAGCGCAGGCCGACGGCAGCCAGTTGGGGATCGGAGAACACGATGGACATGGCAGCACGGCGAGTGGCCGGCTGCACACCGTCTGGGTAGGCGGCGGCATTGGTACCGGCAATACGGCCATCATCTGCCGCTTCGTGCAGTAAGGGCCGCATACCGTTTACATCCCCGGCAATAAAGATGGGAGTATGAGTTAGTTGCAGAGTGTCCGCGTCGAAGGCCGGGCGTCCTCTGTCATCGAGCTGGGCGCCCGTATTCTCCAGGCCCAAGCTCTCGAGATTGGGAAGCCGGCCCGTTGCCAACAACACATATTCAAACCGTTCCGTGACTTCCGGCTGCCCTGGCACCTGGTAACGTACTTCGGCCTCATTCCCGACCCGTCGAACATCCAGGATGGCGGCCTCCAGGCAGACATCAAGCTCTGCCCCGACGGCGTCAGTGGCGGATTCAAGTACTGCCGGGTCCCGCAAACCGCCCAAATGCCGGCTGCGCTGCAGGACGCGTGTGCGCACGCCGAGACGGCTCAGTGCTTGGCCTAATTCCAGACCAATAACGCCGGCCCCCACCACAAGTACGCTTTCGGGGAGTTCGTGCCAGTCGAATACCTCGTCATTGATAATGGCGCGGTCGCCCAAATGTTCGTACTGCGCGGGAATATGGGGGCGCGTGCCGGTCGCGATCACTACACTGCGCGCCTCAACCCGCGTATGGTCACCCACTTCCAGAACCGTATCAGAGACAAACCTGGCCTTGCCATCGAGCTTGGTGTCCTCGGGCATGTCATCAACTTCGCGCAGCACAAACCCCACGAAACGGTCGCGTTCTTCACGCACCCGGCGCATGACCTCCTCGCCGTTGATTCGGACATTGTCGACCAGCACCCCGAATTCTGGTGCCAGTCGTGCTGCCTGTGCGGCATCAGCAGCGGCAATGAGCAATTTGGACGGCATGCACCCTACCCGTGCACAGGTCGTGCCATGAGGGCCTTGTTCGATGAGTATGGTTCGCGCGCCCGCCTTTGTAGCCGCTTTGTATGCTGTCAGACCCGCAGTGCCGGCCCCAATGATGGCGACATCGACCTTGACCGTCTTCATGGACGGTATTCCTTCACGAATTCACGGTAATCCGGCCGTGTCTGCGGAAACAGCTCATCGATGGGCGTGCCAATGGCCAGGAAGCCCATGAACCGATAATCGAGAGGGTCGAAGCCGAGCATTTCATTGACTTCATCAATATAGGTGCCCAACCCCGTGCTCCAGAAGGCGCCGAAGCCCAACATGTGTGCCGCGTTCAACATATTGGTTACAGCAGCACCTACGGCAAGCATGCGCTCGTGCTCGGGAATCTTCGTGACGCTGTGGTCGCGATGGCAGGCCAATGCGATCAGCAGTGGCACATCCTTGAGCCACCGGCGCGCGTTTTCTTCTTTCTGGGCGGGTATGGGCGTGGCCGATGCCTGGGCCGTGGCAAACAGCTTATCAACGAAGGGTTGCATGACATCCTGCCGGATGAGAGAGAAGCGCCATGGACGCAAACGACCGTGATCGGGGGCACACATGGCGGCGCGCAGGATAAGGTCAAGCTGCCGCTCATCCGGCCCAGGAGCCCGGACAAACTTAACGGATTGACGGTTGAGCAAGTATTCCAGTGCGTTCTCTGACATCTTGATTCCTAGTTCCTCATGGCCTGTCGTGCGATGATCATTTCCGCCTTCATATCTCGGATGGCTTTTTCCCAGCCATCGAAAACGGCACGTGCCACGATGGCGTGTCCAATGTTGAGTTCTGCAATGCCTTCGATGGCAGCTATGGCTTGCACATTGCTATAGTGCAGCCCGTGCCCAGCATTGATGCGCATGCCCAGGGCCACACCCTGCGCCGCACCCTGGCGCAGCCGTGAAAGCTCTGCTTCACGCGCTTCCGGCTTATCGTCGGCATTGGCATAAGCGCCCGTGTGGAGCTCCACCACCGTCGCGCCGGCCCGCTGCGACGCTTCTAGCTGGCTTTCCACTGGATCAATGAAAAGCGAGACTCGGATGCCGGCATCGTGCAGGCGCAGGACGGCATCGCGCACTGCATCGAAATGGGTAACGACATCAAGCCCGCCTTCCGTAGTCAGCTCTTCACGGCGTTCAGGAACCAGACATACATCGTGGGGCCGAATTCGGCAGGCAATCTCCAGCATGGCTGGTGTAATTGCACATTCCAGGTTCATCCGTGTCTTGATCAGCGGACGCAAGGCCTCAACGTCTGCATCTTGAATATGCCGGCGGTCTTCACGCAAATGCAAAGTAATGAGATCGGCGCCTGCTTCCTCGGCTCGACGTGCCGCCTCGATGGGATCGGGGTACGACGTATGACGCTGCTGACGCAAGGTGGCGACGTGATCGATATTCACGCCAAGTTCTATCATGGCTAGCACTCCAAAACCCTTATTATGGGCTTTTTGGCGCTTTTCAGCAGCTTTGCCCCCTTAGGGCATGGCCGGCTACTGCGAGCCGGCCAATAAGTAGCGCCCTATTTCGCGGGCACTCGCCCCTTGCCGGGTACGCTACCCGGGCCCTCTACCTGGATATTTTGGGCGGAATCTTCCAGCCAGCCACCGCCCAGGGCTTTGTACAGCGCCACGCGATTCAGCAGAGATTCCATGCCAACTTGAAGGAATGCCTGCTGCACACTATATAAGTTCACTTCTGCACTCTGTACCTGCAGGAAGCTGTCAACACCGGTTTCGTAGCGCAGATTCGCCAGACGCAATGCCTCGGCAGCGGTCGCTTCCAGCGCGCGCATGGCCTCAAGCTGATCCCAGTAGGTAGCTTCGCCAGCCAGAGCATCAGCCACTTCCCTGAAGGCAGTCTGGATGGTTTTCTCGTACTCCGCCACGGCAATATTCTTCCGTGCCTGGGCCAGATCGAGCCCACCAGCCAGGCCTCCGTTAAAAATGGGAACCTGAATTTGCGGCTGATATTGCCAATACCGGTTGCCCCCGGAGAACAGGCCACCCAGCTGAGGGCTGGCAAAACCCAACATACCCGTGATGGAAATATTGGGGAAGAAGGCAGCGCGTGCTGCTCCGACATTGGCATTGGCGCCGATCAATGCATGTTCCGCCGCGATGATGTCGGGCCGGCGAACCAGGAGGTCGGAAGGCAGACCGACCGGCACCGATGCAAGAAGCTGGTCACGCCCAAACACTGCCGGTGGTGGCAGATCGTCTGGCAAGGGCGCACCCACCAGCAATTGCAAGGCGTTGAGCGCCTGTGCCTCCACACGCCGCATGGACTGCTGGTCCGCACGAATGGTTTCCACTTGCCCCTTGGCCTGTTGGAGGTCGAGGGCCGAGGCCACTCCCGTGTCGTAACGAGCCTGTACCAGGCGGTAAGTGTTCTCGCGCGACTCAAGCGTTTTCGCCATCAGCTCCCGCAATTGCTGAGCCGTACGCAGTCGAAAATACGCTTCCGCCACCTGGCTGACCAGATTGATGCGTACAGTACGTTGCGCCTGGGCCGTAGCAAGAAACTGTCGACGGGCTGCCTCGCTGAGATTGCGGATACGGCCGAAGAAATCCAGCTCGAATGTGGTCATTGCCACACCCGCCATGTAGCTGCGCGTCACACTGGGAGCCTCAGCACCGCCCATGCGCACGCCCTCGGGGGTGCGCGTAACCTGTGCATTACCGCCAACACCGAAGGTGGGCAAACGCTCACTATCTGCAATACCGTACTGCGCACGCGCCTCTTCCACTCTGGCAACGGCAATCCGCATATCGCGATTGTTATCCAGCGCCAGAGCGATGAGATCGCGCAAGCGGGGATCGGTAAAAAACTCCTTCCATCCTAGATCGGCTGCGTAGCCGGCAGCAGCATCTGCCCCGCCACCGTTGACGGAGTCCGAGTACGGGAAGTTGGTGGGAATGGGTGCCACCGGCCGCTCATACTCGGGTGCGAGCGAACAACCTGCCAGCACTGCGGTGAGCACGACTGGCAGAAACTTGCGAGGAAAGGCGTCAGCGATCATACGATTCATTTATCTGTGGGCTGCGAACCATCTTCAGTCGAAGGGCCTGTAGCAGTCGCCATGACGGGGGCATGGTGTTGGGCATGTGAACCCAACAGCTTGGGGCGCGTCTTGAAAATGGACAGAATGACGACGAAGAAGGTGGGCACGAAAAGGACAGCCAGCGGCGTCGCTGCCAGCATACCACCCAGCACGCCGAAGCCGACGGCGTTCTGGCTGGCTGCCCCCGCACCCGATGCCAGGGTCAGCGGCACCACACCCAGGATAAAAGCGAAGGAGGTCATCAGAATGGGGCGGAAGCGCAGGCGGGCTGCCTCAATGGTCGCATCCAGCAAGCTGGCTCCGGCTGCATAGGCGTCCTTTGCAAACTCCACAATCAGAATAGCGTTCTTCGCCGACAAACCGATGACCGTCACCATCCCTACCTGGAAGTACACATCGTTCACCATGCCTACACCGGCGACCATGAGGACTGCACCCAGCATGCCCAGGGGTACGGCCAGCATGACAGCCAACGGGATGGCCCAGCTTTCATACAGCGCAGCCAGGATCATGAACACGACCAGGACGGCCAGCCCCAATAGGATGGCGGTCTGATTCCCAGCCTGAATTTCCTGGTACGACAAGCCTGTCCATTCTGCAGAGAAGCCGCTGGGCAACTCGCTGACGAGCCGCTCCATTTCCGCCATGGCCTGGCCCGACGAATAACCTTCAGCAGGGCTCCCACCGATACGGCTGGCGGGGTAACTGTTGTAGCGAACGAACTGGGTCGCACCCGGCGCCCATTCGAGGTTTACAAATGAAGACAAAGGCACCATGCCGCCCTGATTGTTGCGCGCATGCAGATTAAGGATTTTCTCCGGAGTCATGCGGAATTCCTGATCCGCCTGAACCCAGACATTCTGCACCCATCCTTGGTTGGTGAACTTGCCGACAAAGGCAGAACCCAAGGAGGAGCTGATCAACGTGGCAACTTCAGAGAAATCCACGCCCAGTGCAGCGGCCTTTTCCCGATCGATGGTGATCTCCAGCTGAGACCCCCCGGCTAGCCCCGTCAAGCGCACATCACGCAGCACGGGACTTTGCGAGGCTTTCATCAACAATTCCTGAGTGGCCGCCATCAGGGCTTCATGCCCCATGCTTGCGCGGTCCTCCAGGCGCATATCGAAGCCGGATGCATTACCCAGTGCGGAAATAGCGGGCGGAACAATCGAGAACACCATGGCGTCGGGGATACCGAAAAGCAGATTCTGCACAGCCTTGGCGGACAAGGCCTGAGCCGAGTTCTCTTGCCCCTTACGCTCGGAGAAATCCTTCAGCGGCACAAAAGCAATGGCCGAATTCAAACCGTTACCATTGAAGCTGAAGCCCTGCACCGTGATGATGTTCTCCACCTGCGGCTGTTGGCTGAAGAAGGCTTCAACCTTTTCGATGACTTCTATGGTGCGGTTGGCCGTGGAGCCTGCCGGCAGTTCGATGTTGGCGATCACATAACCTTGGTCTTCCTCGGGAAGAAAGCCGGTGGGCAAACGGAAGTACATCCAGCCCAAAAGCAGCACCATGGCGAGGAAAACGAACATCATGCGGCCGCCACGCTTGAGACTGCGGCCCACCCACGATTCATAGCGCCGTGTGACGCGATCGAAGCTTTTGTTAAACCAGCCGAAAAAGCCCCGCTTGGTCTCGTGATGCCCCTTGGGGATGGGCTTCAGCAGCGTGGCGCACAAGGCCGGTGTGAACGAGAGAGCCAGAAAGCCCGAGAACATGATGGACACGGCCATGGCGACCGCAAACTGCCGGTAGATCACACCGACCGAACCACTCATGAACGCCAGCGGCAAGAATACCGCCGACAGCACCAGCGTAATACCGACAATGGCGCCGGAGATCTGTGGCATAGCCCTGCGCGTGGCTTCACGGGGCGGTAGCCCCTCCTCCACCATAATGCGCTCGACGTTTTCCACCACCACAATGGCGTCGTCCACCAGAATGCCGATGGCCAGTACCATGGCAAACATGGTCAGCACGTTGACCGACATGCCCAGCGCGTGCATGACAGCGAACGCCCCGAGCATGGCTACGGGCACTACCAGCGCCGGAATCACGGTATAGCGAACGTTCTGCAGGAAGACAAACATCACCACAAACACCAGCAGCATGGCCTCGAACAGGGTGTGCAGGACCTGTTCAATGGACAGCGCTACGTAAGGCGAGGTGTCGTAGGGAATCGCATAAGTAATGTTTTCCGGGAAGAGTTTGGAGAGCTCTTCCATCCGTTGCTTCACCCCTTCCGCGGTGGACAAGGCATTGGCTTCCGGAGTCAGCGAGATGGCAAAAGCCGCCGTCGGCTTGCCATTGAGGCGAGCACCGAACATGTAGTTGTCCGAACCCACTTCGATCTTGGCAACATCGCCCAGCTTCACCGTCGAACCATCGAGATTGGATCGCAGGATGATATTGCTGAACTCTTCCACCGTGGCCAGCTCACCATTCACCACAATGGGAGCGGCTGTACGCTGGCTGCTTGGGTTGGGCGGCGCGCCCAGCACGCCGCCAGGTACCAGGCGGTTCTGTGCCTGGATGGCCGCGTTGACCTCCGCCATGCTTAGGTTGAAGCCCACCAGCTTGTCCGGGTCAACCCAAATACGCATGGCACGGGGTGATTCGAAGAGCTGAAAGCGGCCAACTCCTTCCACACGGGAAATCGGATTCTGCAAGTTACGTGTGATGTAATCGGCCAGCGCCTGGGAACTGACGGACCCGTCTGTGGAAGACATGGTCACCACCAGCAGGAAGCCTGTATTCACTTGCGATACTTTCAGACCCTGCTGCACGACGGCAGCCGGCAGCGACGAGGTGATGTTCGATATGCGATTTTGCACGTCCACCTGCGCCATGTCCGGGTCGGTGCCCGGTTCGAAAGTCACACTGAGCTCCATCTGCCCGTTGGAATCGCTGACCGATTCGTAATAGAGCAACCCCTTGGCACCGTTGAGCTCGTTCTCGATCACACTGGCAACAGAGGTCGAGACGTCTTCAGCCGAAGCCCCCGGGTAGGTGGCCTGGATATTGATGGTGGGCGGGGCGACATCCGGATACTGGGCCACCGGCATGTTGGGCACGGCCAGCAGGCCTGCCAACATGATGCCCAGCGCGACGACCCAAGCAAAAATAGGTCGATCAATGAAGAACAACGGCATGTGAACTCCTCAACCCTTGACCGGTGTTTCTGCAGCTGAACCCTGCCCTGCATCGCCACCGGCCTGTCCTGCCTGACCACCACCTGCCTGGCCGTTCTGGGCCCCGGCAGGGGCCGCGCCGTTCGCACCGGCCTTTTTCTGACCACCCGGATTCCACGGAATGGGTTGCACCGGTGCGCCAGGACGAATTTTCTGGAAACCTTCCACAATGACCACGTCGCCAGCGTTCAGCCCTTTGTACACAAGGGCCTTACCGTCGATTTCAGGGCCGACCGAGACAGCGACCGGCGATACGACGCCTTCTCGCACCACCATAAGCGTGTTAAGGCCGTCGGGCGTACGTTGGATCGCTTGCATGGGAACGAGCAAAGCCTGTTCATCCGTCCCCTGCTGCACCCTGACCCGCACATACATGCCCGGTAATAGGATTTCTTCAGGGTTATCGAACTCGGCGCGCAGGGTAACCTGCCCGGTTGAAGGGTCTACGGCAACGCCGGAGAACAGCAGTTTGCCTTCGTGCGGGTAGAGAGAACCATCTTCAAGGATCACCTGGACCGCAACGTGTCCGTCGTTATTCTGTTTCAGAATCCCGGCTTCAAGCGCCTTGCGCAGTGTGGCCAGCTGCGAGGTGGAGCGCGTAATGTCGACATAGACGCGGCTCAGCTGCTGGACAGTCGCCATTTGGGTGGCATTCTGCGCGCTCACCAAGGCGCCTTCTGTGACCAGTGACTTACCAATACGGCCGTCGATGGGTGACTCCACCCGTGTATAGCCCAGATTGATTTCGGCTGACTGCACCGCAGCCTTGGCACCAGCAATGGCTGCCTCGTCCTGTTTCGCCGCCGCCACCGCGTTGTCGTACTCCTGACGGCTGATGGCATTGGACTTGACCAACTTAGCATAACGTTCCGCCTGCAACCGGGCGCTGCCCGCATCGGCTTCCGCCCTTTGCAGATCGGCACGGGCCCGATTCAGCTCTGCCTCGTAAGGTGCGGGATCAATGGTAAAGAGCAGCTGCCCTTCCTTGACCTCACTGCCTTGCTCGAAATTGATTTCCTTCACGATGCCCGTCACCCGCGCACGGATTTGCGCATCCTTGATGGCCTCGACGCGGCCGGGTAACTGTGCATAAACTTCGGTGGGGGTGGGTTCGACCGTTACGACACTGACCGGAACCTTCATGTCCGCAGGCATACCCTGTTGCTTAGGTTCTTCGCCACACGCCGCCAGCGTTCCCGATGCGATCACGGAAAGCGCCATGATCATCCGTCTGTACGACAGGCCAAGCAAGGACATACAACCCCCTATAGGCACCAGCCGCGACGGTGTGGAAGCGTTACTTCCGTGCCGCAAAATCAGCTGGCAAAACAAATTGGAAAAGCTGCAAGTATAAAGCGAAAGCAACAATCGCCTCAGTATCGGCCAATACTGTTACCGGCATGCTGATTGCAGATCCTCCCTCGCACAGCGATTTGCTGTTTCATTGAGAAGGAGAACAGGACATGCATACAGCGACAAAGAAGGCCACCTGGCTCGCTGCCTTGAGCTTAGGCTTGTTGGCCGGCTGTGGGACCCCCTACCCTACAGCGGATCAGTATCCCCCCGAAAATCCCCCGCGCGTGGCACCACCCGACGCGAGAAGCCCGGTGCAATATAACGAAGACGCCTCGATCTCGAATCGTGTTCAGGCCGCGGTACTGGGTGTGCCCGGTATCTACCCGCAATCTCTGCAGATTTCGACCTACGATGGCGTAGTCACCTTACGAGGGGCTGCAGTGTCGGATGTCGCCGCCAGGAACGCCGTGCAAGCCACCCGTGACGTGACAGGTGTGCGCTCGGTGGACTACGACATTCAAGTCCAGCCGCAAGCACCGGTACAGCCCTACGCCCCCGTGCAACAGCCTTACCCGGCAGTCCAAAGCGCGCCACCTGCGCCGGTATATCCGGCCCGTTGAAGCCGTAGTGTTAAATGTGCAGGCCGCCCAAGTCAGGCGGCCTGGAAGCATTTCGTGAGTAGATAGTCCAACGCGAATGGCATTACATTCCGGTTGCAGTACCGCCACCCTGCTCTGGGACTGGAGGCTTGAGGGGATCGAAGTCCTCCCACTTACCGTCGCGCCAGCGGCCTTGCGCACGCTCGACGGCTTCACCTCCTCCTTCGCGAAGAATACGCACGACATCCTGTTCTCTTTCGCCGTCCACATTCACCGCGAGCATCACCCCTTCTGAACGGCCCTCGCCCTGACGGGTAGCCCGAATCGGTTGCTGCACACTGGCGCGGCGCTTGTCCATGCCGCTGACCGCGCCTGCCAGTGCTCCGACATACGCACCCACGCCGGCGCCCGCAATAATGGGGATGAAGCTTTCCGCGAAAAGCGACACCACAACGCCCCCGACTACCGCGCCTACGGCGCCCATGAGTGAGGCCACGCCCAGCGCTTTGCGAGGCGCCCCCTTGGTTCCGGGGTCCATTGCCTGATCCCCACCCATGGCATAGTTATCATGGGCGCCAGGAGGGTTCACGTAAAATACATGAAGGGCACTTTCATTGACCCCGGCCTGCATGAGTCGCTGAGCCGCCGCGTTGGCGGCGTCGAAGGTTTGAAAACGGGCAGCAATAATCAGGGTCATGTGAGACCTCCATCTGAGGGTTCGATTACCGAAACGTTATGCAACCTCCGTGCCGTGAGACGGCTGTGTGCTTGAGCGCGCCTCCATCAGCAGATACCAGGCGCCAGCAACCAGCACCGGAGCGATGTAATAAAGCGCCCGATAAACCAGTATCGCTCCCAGCACTTGGTGGCGCGGCAGTTCCGGCGATAACAAGGTGATGAACACGTATTCGGTGACACCGAGACCCCCGGGTATATGGGCCACGGATCCGACAATGGCGCCGACCAGTAAACATCCCAATATGGTGGGGTAGGCAATTTCACCCGGCATTAAGATGTACACGATCAGACCCATGATCGACCAGTTCACCATGGAGAGGGCTACCTGCAATACAGCTGTGCGCAGGTCAGGCAACTCAATGGTGTGATCACGAATTTTCCAACTACGTCTCTTCGAGAAAGCGCTCAAAGCCAAGTACGCGAGCGCCACCACCACCAACAGGCCCCCGACAACACGCAACCAACCGCCTCCTATGCCCCATTCACCGGGTGGCTTGATGGCGCCCGAGGCAAAGATGAGACCGGCCAGCATGCAATAGCCAATCCAGTTAGTGGTGATGCTCAAGCCCATGATGCGCATGATCTCACCGGGCGCCAGCCCATACTTGCCATAGAGCCTCAGACGCATCGCTAGCCCGCCCACTGCAGCACTGAAGTTCATGGTGAAGGCATAGCTGATGAAGGCTACCTTCATGCACTGCCACCACGGCAAATCGTGGCCTGTATATCGCTTGCCCAAGATGTCATAACACGCATACACGCAGTAACTGGCGATGACCAGAGGCACTGCCGTCCACAGCACGGCGGGAGAGGTGTCGAGGATGGCGTCCACCACCTCATCCCACTCTATCGTCATCCCCACGCGCACGAGCAGCGCAATGACAATGCAGACAAAGACCCCTGTCGCCACACGCTTCATCGTGGTCTTATGGTCGCGCAACCACGAGCGAGCTTCCGAGCCGGCTGTCATGACTTGACCTCGTGGAGCTTGTCGATATCCCCTTCCAGGCTGGTCAGCTGCGGTTTGCGAGCCGGGAACAATCCCGCCCAGGCAGGAAAACGGCGCAAAAAGTGAAAGACAAAGACCCCGACAATCATGCGTTGAATGCGGCGCTTCGGGCGGCTGCCCCGCTCCATCAACTGGCACTGATTCTCCACCAGGTCTTCCAATTTTTCTTGCAGGCAGGCGGCGAACTGGGTGTCGCGAATCATTACATTGCCCTCAAGATTGAGAGCCAGGCTCAGCGGATCCAGGTTGCTTGACCCCACGGTCGCCCACTGGCCGTCCACCGTCGCCACTTTTCCGTGGAAAGGTCGTTCGCAATACTCGTAAATCTTAACGCCGCCGGATAGGAGATAGTCGTACAGCAGAGTGGCCGCTGAACGGACCCAGGGCATGTCGGGTTCGCCCTGCAGTATCAAGCGCACATCCACCCCCCGTTTGGCCGCCCGTCTCATGTCGCGCAAAAGTTTGTAGCCCGGGAAGAAATACGCGTTGGCGATGGTGATCTGTTTCTGCGCCGCACGTATAACGAAGCGGTAGTGGCGCTCGATGTCGTCAGTGTGCTCGTCATTGTCGCGCGAGACCCAGGCCGCTACGATGCCGCCTGGCTCGGTATAGCGGTGGCGGCGGCGCCAACGTAGGCGGCGCCAAAAGGTTCGCCCTAGGTCCGAAGCAGTCAGCAGTTTAAGAGCGTCTGCCTCAATATCCCCAACCACCGGCCCTCGAATCTTCACAGCATAATCTTGCTTGGCCTGCGGACCTGTCTTGATGAGGTGATCGGCCCCGAAATTGATTCCACCGATAAATGCCAGTTCACTGTCCACCACGACAATCTTGCGATGCAGCCGGCGGAACAAGTTAGTACGGAAGCCGAGCCGTTTAGGTTGGGGATCGAAGATGTGAAACCTGACCCCTGCTTCCGTAAGCGATTTTATGTAGCTTTCCGGTAGGTCCGCGGTTCCGTAGCCATCCACCGTAATGTCGATTTGGACCCCGCGCTGGGCGGCACCGACTACCGCTTCCTTCAATGCTTTGCCGACTTCATCGTCAAAAATGATGAAGGTTTCGATCACCACGCTTCGCTGGGCTGCAGCAATTGCTTCGAACACGGCCGGGAAAAACTCTTCGCCGTTCTCAAGCAGCTCGAACGCGTTTCCCTCGGTCCATTTCACTGGCATAGCGACACCTCCGCAGCAAGCGGCGCATGATCGGACAGTTTCGCCCACGGATGTCTGGCTAAGCGGATCGGCTTGTAACTGTGCACGTTGCGGACGTATATGCGATCCAGGTGGAACAGAGGTAGATTGGCCGGGAAGGTTCTGACCAGACAGCCGGCATCCTCATAGTGGATTTCTTTCAAACCTGCGCAATTTTCGAGCATCGATTGCGCGCGCTTACGCCAGTCGTTGAAATCACCCGCTACAAAAAGCGGTGCCTCCTGGGGAATCTTCTCCTCAATTAAGGAACAAAGCGACTCAATTTGAGGCCGACGCTGATACTCCCGCAAACCAAGGTGCACACAGATGGCGTGCAGGTCGACCCCCAAAGTGGGCGGCCTCAGTACACAGTGCAGCAATCCGCGTCGCTCGTGCTTGCCTACGGACACATCTATGTTGTCGTAAGCGGCGATTGGAAACTTCGATAAAACGGCATTGCCGTGGTGACCGTAGGGATAAACAGCGTTACGCCCATAGGCGAATTCCGGCCAGATCGAGTCGGCCAGAAATTCATATTGGCTAATGGTTGGCCAGCGCGCCAGACGACGGGCATGGCGGTGATGCGCGCCAAGGACCTCTTGCAGGAACACGATGTCTGCATGCGTGGCGCGGATGGCATCACGCAGCTCATGCAAGATGAAACGCCGATTGAAAAAGGTGAAGCCCTTATGGGCATTCACCGTCAAAATGCGCAAGGTGTTTTGGGGTTTGTCTGAACGCATGCCAGCCTGCTGTAACCGTAACAGCGCATGTCACAGCAAACCCCGTGCCGCCCCTGTCGGGGCGGCGAATCAGCTCAATAGCAGTGCGTCGTCGGCGAGTTTTTCACCCCGCACACGTTCGAACATGTGGAGAAGGTCTTCCACTTCCATGCCTCGGCGCTCGTCACCAGAAACATCGAGTACCACTTGCCCTTGGTGCAGCATGATGGTTCGCTCCCCGACGTCCAAGGCCTGACGCATACTGTGAGTGACCATCATGGTTGTGAGCTGGTTTTCCTCTACTATGCGTACGGTCTGCTGCAGGACAAATTCTGCGGTTCTCGGGTCGAGTGCTGCAGTGTGCTCGTCCAGCAATAGAATACGGGAAGGCTGCAACGCTGCCATGAGCAAGCTCACTGCCTGGCGCTGCCCGCCAGAGAGCAGGCCGATGCGGTCAGTGAGCCGGTTTTCCAACCCCAAGCCGAGTGTTGCGAGCCTGGCGCGGAAGTCGTCGCGCATGGAGGTTTTCACTGCCTTGCTCAAACCCCGCCGCTGACCGCGGGCATGCGCGAGCGACATGTTTTCCTCAATGGTGAGGTCTTCACAAGTGCCGGCCATCGGGTCTTGAAATACCCGTGCCACTTGATTGGCTCTTTCCCAAACGGGTTGGCGGGTGACATCCTGGCCGTTGATTACGATACTGCCCGAGTCAATGGAGAGGTCGCCTGAAACCGCATTTAGAAAGGTCGATTTACCGGCACCGTTGGAGCCGATCACAGTCACAAATTGCCCAGCCGGGATGTGCAGGGACAACCCTCGGAGCGCACGAGTCTCAATGGGCGTGCCGGGATTGAAGGTAATCTGAAGATCTTTGGCGTGCAACATATTCACCCCCCCTTCTTGCCACGCAAACGCTGCTTGAGCATGGGCATGACCAGCGCAAACGTAACCAACAAGGCTGTCACCAGATTGAGATC
>JAJUJD010000245.1 GCA_029267315.1 Alcaligenaceae bacterium | reverse complement strand
AAGCGAGCGGGCTTCCAGGTTCGCTTGCTCCGCAGAGGCGCGAGCAGCAGCTTCTGCCTGCACGGCTCGCTCGAGCTCTTCGCGCGGAATGGCGCGCTGCTCATATAGCTGGCGGCGACGCTGCGCTTCACGGCTGGCCTGCGCCAGCGCGACTTCTGCCTCACGGACGGCGGCCTGGGCTTGTGGGAGCGTAGATTCCTGCAGGCGTGCAAGCTCAGCTCGAGCCTGGTTCACGGCCGCTTCAAGCTCTGTCGCGCGCAGGATGGCCAGAATATCGCCCGCCTGCACTCGGTCGCCTTCCTTGACCCGGCGCTCCACTACGACACCGGTTACTTCACTGCCGACTTGAGCGCGCGAAAGCGCCGCCACGCGGCCCGTGGCGACGACGGTCTGCACCAGTGGGGCGGAAGTGACTTGGTAGGCGGGCAGTTCGGGCCCGCGTTGCCGTTCCAGGACCAACCACACTGCTGTTATCAGCAGTACACAAGCAGTCGCCAGTAAAACTGAACGGCTTTTAGCCATGATGAGCCTCATGTACTTCCATTGATCCACTTCTGTTCGACCTGACGGTCGACACTTCGCATGATCTCATGAAAAGCAAGAAGCGCCCCGAACCAGGGCGCTTCAGATCCTCACCGGGCCAGGTGGCGCTCCCCTGAGGGGGCGCTACCTTCCACTACACGTAGCACGGGCCTTCAATCAACGGGTGCGCTGCGATGAAGTCTTCGTCTATGCGCAGACCCATTCCAACGCCTTCCGGGGCCCAGACACAACCGTTTTCGTCCAGGACATATGACGGCTTATCGGTCATGTTGTCTCGGAAGGGGTTGTAGAGGGTGAGGTCGGCCTCGAAGTACCCGGGGTTATCAACGGCGCACAGGAAGTGGATGGAGTTCGCCATGTTGATGGCGGTTGCAGAAGTATGCGGGTTCACGCTGAGGCGGCGCGCGCTCGCAATTGCGGCGATTTTCATGGATTCCGTAATGCCACCGGTCTTGGACAGGTCAGGCTGCACAAAGCCGACGGATTCAGAGGCAATCAGCGGGTCGAACTCGAACCGGGTGTAGTGGTTCTCGCCCGCCGCCAGCGGTGTGCGGCCGAGTTTTGCGGCGCGCTGGTACAAGCCGAGATCATGAGCCGGGAAGGGTTCTTCCAGCCACCCGATATTCAATTCATCATACGCGGGCATGATGCGCCGGACATCATCAAGGGTGTAGTTGGTGTTGGCATCGACCAGGATGTCGATGTCGTCACCGATGGCCGCGCGCACGGCTCGGGCGCGGGCGATGTCACGGGACACTGTATCGCCCACTCGCAGTTTCACAGCCTTGTAACCCTGGTCAACATAAGTTTTGGCTTCTTCGGCCAGCGACTCCGGGGCCTGCCATCCAAGTGAAATGCCGCCGGCATAGGCCTTGATGGGGCGGTTCTTTCCACCCAGCATGGCGTACAGAGGCATTTGAGCGACTTGGCAGCGGATATCCCACAAGGCGAGATCCAGCCCGCTAAGAGCAAGAGCCGCAGCGGCACCCATCCCATGGCTGCCTATCTGCATTTTGTACACACGGGCCCAGACACCGGAAACGTCCTGGGCGTCCATCCCCAACACCAGCTCGCGCAGAGTGGTATCGATCAGTTTGGCAATGGCCCCGGGGCATCGGCCATGGTGAGCCTCACCCCAACCGACAATGCCGCTGTCGGTCTCAACGCGCACGAGTACGGCGTCGCGTTTAACGCTTCGACCAATCCCAAGAGTCACTGATTTATCAGCGGGAACCGGGAAGGAGATGGGAAATGCTTTGATATCGGATATTTTCATGATTTCGTTCGCTGAAGCGATCAGGCAAGGACTTCTGGATTCACCAAGTTGGCAAAGCGCTCACCGCGCAGAATGCGTAATACTTCATCAACGGAGCCTGCGCTCATGCGCTCCATGCTGGTTTGCGTGGTACCTGCAACGTGCGGCGTGAGCAGCAGGCCGTCCAGCCGTTCTGGATAGAGCCCTTCCGGAATGGGTTGGGTGTCGTGAACATCTAGTGCCGCGCCGGCCAATCGCTTTTCCTTGAGCGCAGTGACGAGTGCCTGCGTATCGATTACAGGGCCGCGGGACACATTGATCAGCACGGCATCCGGTTTCATTTCCGCCAAGGTGTCCGCGTCTACCAGCCCTCGCGTTTGCTCGGTAAGAGGACAAGACAGAACTAGAAAATCGGACTGTTGGAACAAAGTCTTTTTGTCCGCGGCCGTGACATTTGCAGGCAATTGTTCGGGACGCCGTGTCAGCCCAAGCACTTTCATTCCCAAAGCTGAAGTCACCGAAGCCAGGGCACTCCCTATGGCTCCCACCCCAACAATGCCCAGCGTCTTTCCGTACAGTTCTACGGTCGCATCGCCTCGGGCGCGAGTTTCTGCCCAGTCTTTGACTGGGTGCGCCAAGGTCAGGCTGGTAAACCGCCGCGCGAAGTGAAACATCGCATTCAGGCAGTATTCAACGACGGAAGCTGTGTT
>JAJUJD010000148.1 GCA_029267315.1 Alcaligenaceae bacterium | reverse complement strand
GCGCAACTGCAGGCCAGCGCCAAGGACCGTGCGGAGAATCTGATGATTGTGGACCTGCTTCGCAATGACATCGGCCGCTGCAGCCGGGTTGGAAGCGTACATGTGCCAGAGCTTTTCAGCTTGGAAAGCTACCCTAATGTGCACCACTTAGTCAGTAGTGTCCGTGCGGAGCTGGCACCCGGTCTGGACGCGCTCGACCTGCTGGCAAGCAGCTTCCCCGGTGGTTCCATCACCGGGGCGCCCAAGATACGGGCCATGCAGATCATTGACGAACTCGAACCCTACCGCCGCAGCGTGTACTGCGGGTCTTTGCTTTATGTTGACGTGCGAGGTCAGATGGACAGTTCCATCGCGATCCGCAGCCTGCTTGCCCGCAAGGGGCGCCTCAGTTGCTGGGCCGGCGGCGGCATCGTACTGGATTCCAACTGGGAAGAGGAATATCAGGAATCCTTGGATAAGGTCGACGTACTGCTACGCACGCTGGAAAAGCAATTTTTAGCGCAGATTTGAAGCGGCGAGTGGTGGGCACTCGCACGACGGGTCTTTGCGCAGCGCGCGCTCGATAGACATTGCGGCTATAGCCCCGCACCCCGTTCCCATGTGCCGCTCTTACCCCCCTCCTTGCGCAGCAGGGCAATGGATTCGATGACCATGCCTTTGTCTATGGCCTTGAGCATGTCATAGACGGTGAGCAGGCCGACGGACGCGGCAGTAAGCGCTTCCATTTCCACCCCCGTCTTGCCCTCTGTTTCAGCGCGGACTTCGATGCTTAGCCGGAGTTGTGCGTCGTCAAGATGAAACTCCACACTGACATGAGTGAGGGGCAGCGGGTGACACAAAGGAATGAGACTGGACGTCTGCTTGGCCCCCTGAATGGCCGCAATACGGGCGACGCCCAAAACATCGCCCTTTTGGCTGGCATGATCGGGGCGGCGCAGTGCATGGAACGCGGCGGGAGAAAGCGTCATGCTGCCCTGGGCAATGGCCCGACGCCGGGTGGACGGCTTGCCTCCAACGTCCACCATCCAGGCTTGGCCGCGGGCATCGAAATGGGTGAGCGTGTCGCCCTGCGAAGTCTGGGTCGAGCCAGCGCCCGCCTCGGCCAATGCATCCCCGCTGAACTGCGCGCCGAGGGGGTAGACCACCAGTTCCATTCCTTCCTGCACCGGTGTGCCTGGCGGTATCTCTGCCAGGGCGTCTGCGAAAGCAGCTCCGCTCAGCATGTTGGAACCCTGCTGCTGCATCGGGCTGGCGTATAGGCCGCGAGCGCTAGCTTGCAGCTTCACCCGAAGGAATTCGCGGCGCGAGTCTGCCTTGCTACGTGAGAATGCGGCGCGCGCCGGCAGTCGCCAGGGCCGGGCCTGCTCTGCATCCAGGCCTGCCAGCCGCTGCAAGGCGGGCAAGGCGAGCTGGCGAAACGTGACAAGGCTGGACACCGGGTTGCCAGGCAGCATGTAGACGCGACATTTGGCGATGTGCCCCCAGGTAAAGGGCTTGCCGGGTTTGATCAACAGCCGCCATTGCGTCAGTTCGCCCACCTGCTGCAAGGCGGCCTTCAGGTGGTCTTCTTCACCGACGGACACGCCACCCGAGCAAATAATGGCATGGGATTCCGCCGCCGCTTTTTGCAGCGCGTGCTTCGTTGCCTCGAGTTGGTCGGGCAGAATGCCGCCACTGACGGCTTCAAAACCTTCGGCACGCAACATGGCCAAAAGCATCTCGCGATTGCTGTCATAGATTTGACCCGGCTGCAGGGGCGAGCCGGGCTTCACCAGCTCATTGCCACTGGAAAACACAGTGACGCGCACTCGCGGCACGCAGGGCGCATGGGTGTAGCCCTGCGCCGAGAGCAAGCCAATGGCTGCCGGTGTAATGCGCTGATGGCGAGCAAGCAGGACACTTCCCTGCTGCAGTTCCTCGGCCTTGCGCCGGATATTCAGGCCTTCCGAAATCGCGCCTTGCGCTGGGTCGTAGTTGATGAATTGCCCGTCTTCCGACACCGCTACCATTTCTTGCATGACCACCGCCGTGGCGCCGGCAGGTACGGGAGCGCCTGTGAAAATGCGCGCCGCCTGTCCGGGCTCCAGAGTCTTGCTCGCCTGGTCGCCGGCAGCAATGCGCTGCACAATTTGCCAGCTGTTGCGCGCATTGTCATTGATGGCATAGCCGTCCATCGCGCTGTTATCGAAGGCGGGCACATCGTGCTGCACCAAAACGTCGCGAGACAACACCCGTTGGTGCAATTGCTCAAGCGGTACGCTCTCTTCACCATGCAAGGGGGCGTGGGTCTGCAGCAGGTCGTTCAGGGCAATGTGATAATCAAGCAGCTCGGACATAGTCGGTGGCGGAATTCAGCAGTGAGGAATCTGACAGACAGGAAGATTCATACTTCCAGGTTCTGCAAGGCATCCATATCATTGATATTGGAGAAGGCACGGGCATCATTAAAGAGCACTGCCGCGCAGCGGTTGGCCTGGAGCCAGGTCTGCAGCCGCAGATCGCTGCCTTCCACCAACTGGGGCAACAGGCTCAGCAACATGCCGGGGCGGAACATGAATACGCCGTGATGCGCATTGCCCTCAGTCGAGGCAAGAGCGCAGTCGACGGTTTGATCTGCCAGTGCTTCAGACAAGCGTGGCACGAGATCGGCCGGCAACAGAGGAAGGTCGCAAGGCACAACCAGAACCGCGTCAAGCATGGCGGGAAAACGAGGAACAGCAGCGGCGATGCCGGCCAATGGACCCTGTATGCAGTAGCGGGGCTGGTCTTGGAAGACCGGCAGGCCAAGCGCCTGATATTGCTCGATGTCCTTATTGGCACTAATGGCCATGTAGTTCGCGTGCGGCCGCAGGGCCTCCACGACATGGGCGACCATGGGCCGGCCGCGGAAGGAAAGCAGGCCTTTATTTCGATAGCCCATGCGACGCCCCTCGCCGCCAGCCAGAATGAGCGCCCCAATATGACGTGGGCCGGTGCTCCAGCGCTGGGCGGCCTGCTGGTCGCTTTGTTTGGCCTCCACCCAGATTTCCGCGCCATCGGTGAAGCACTCCTGCTTCCAGAAAGGCGCCTGGGTCTTGAGGTAATCCATGATGAAGACGTTAGCCTCGTAGGCATCCTTCCGATGCGTGCTGGCCGTCTCCACAACGACGATATCTTCACCAACGTTGATGCGGCCGACCCTGTGCACGACCTGCGCTTTCTGCAAGGACCAGCGCTCGCGAGCCAAGTCGATAATGCGGGTGATTTCGGATTCGGTGACGCCCGGAAAGTGTTCCAGCACCAGATGAGAAATGGGTGCGCTGCGGGGGTCATTGCGCACTGTACCGACGAAGCGGACACGCGCCCCGCAATCGTCGCGCTGGGCACCCGATTCCATCGTTAAATTAATGGGCGCTTCCTGGATTCGAACACTGAACATGATTCAGCCCCCAGTAACCGGGGGAAGTATGGCGACTTCGTCGCCCGCCTTGACCGCTGCCGCACCATGCAGCAGCTGCTGATTAACGGCGAGCTTGAACACACGCCCCGGGCGTAAGGCTTCCTCCCAGTCCGGGCCACGCTGGCGAAGCTGTACGAGCAGATCATCGGTGGTGCCGCCGGCCCATTCCAGCTGCTCGCTTCCCGAAGGCTGCAGCAGCTTGAGAGAACCAAAATATAGAATGGTGATCATGTGCTGGAATCCTTGCCACGAGTATATCCAATGGCCTTGCTGCAATCGTGGTAGTGTTCTGTATCGAACGGCAAGTTCTGGAATCCATAGACAGTTACAAACAGTGTAGTATCAGTTGCCGGCATGTGCTTTACGGCCAGCCTGCACCTTCAATGAAAGGGGGCGCCATGTCCTCACCCACGCCTAATCTGAAACCCGAATTGTCAGCAGCGCCCCCCGCCCATCACACAACACAAGGTTTGATCGACGGCTTCAATCGACGCATCGACTACCTGCGTGTGTCAGTGACGGACCGCTGCGACCTGCGCTGCCAGTATTGCCTGCCAGAGGACTTCAAAGACTTTGAAGAACCGTCCCATTGGCTCAGCCATGCCGAAATGGCGCGGCTGGTAGGAGTCTTCGTGGGCCTGGGTGTGAAGAAGGTACGTTTGACAGGCGGGGAGCCGCTGACCCGCCGCGGGGTGAGCGAGCTCGCCGCACGTGTGGCTGCCCTCCCCGACGTGACAGACCTCGCCATTTCCACCAACGGCACCCGCTTGGCGCGACACGCCGCCGAACTGAAACAGGCCGGCGTGCGCAGGCTCAACGTGAGTCTTGACACGCTGGACCGCGATACCTTCCGTGAAATTACCCGGCGTGACCGTCTGCAGGATGTTCTCGAGGGCCTGGATGCCGCGCATGCTGAAGGCTTCGAGTCCATCAAGATCAACTGCGTGGTGCATAGTGGCAGTGACGAAGAAGACATCGCCCGCCTGCTGGGCTACACCATGTCCAAGGGCTTCATTCTGCGCCTGATCGAGACCATGCCCATGGGAGCCAGCGGCCGCCAGTACAAACATGTGAATCTGAATGAAGTGGGTGCCAGGCTGGCGGAACGCTTCGGCCTGTTTGCCACGGTGGAACATCGCGGGCCCGGGCCGGCGCGTTACTGGGCCAGTGTCGACAATATTCCCATGCTGGGTCTCATTACCCCCATGTCGCAGCACTTCTGCGCGACCTGCAATCGGGTCCGATTGAGCGTCGACGGCACTCTCTACCTGTGCCTGGGGCAGGAAAACCAGGTGCCTCTGGGTACTGCCCTGCGCGAAGGCGCCAGCGACGACGATTTACGCGCTCTGATTCTGCAAGGTATTGCTAGCAAGCCCGAACGCCACGAGTTCACCACGGCGCCAGAACGCATCATTCGCGTAATGGCGAAGACGGGCGGTTAGTCGGCAGACAGGGCTGTCATGCAAAACAGTACACCCAAGGCATTCGGCATTGCCGGCCGTTCTGGCAGTGGCAAGACCACGTTGATTGCGGCCATGCTGCCTTTGCTGGCGGCTCGCGGGCTGAAAGTGAGTGTCATCAAGCACAGCCATCATGACCTGGAACTGGAGCCCCCACACAAGGACAGCGCGCGCTTCCGCCAGGCAGGTGCACATGAAGTGATGGTGGCCTCACCCTTCCGATATGCAATCGTGCATGAACTGCGCGGCGCCCCAGAACCTAGCCTGAACGAACAGCTTGCCCGCCTTAGCCACGCAGATCTCGTTCTGGTGGAGGGCTTTAAGTCAGAGGAAATTCCGCGCTTGGAAGTCTTTCGGCCGGCCAATGGCACCGCCCCCTTGCATGAGGAAGCCGGCAATGGGTTTGTCGCCGTGGCGATTCCCCGGGGCACGACGCTGAACAGCACGTTGCCTGCGCTACCGCTGGACGACCCCGAAGCGATCGCGCGCTTTATCTGCGAATACCTGCGCCTGTAATTCGCTGAGACTGATCGGGTCTGAGACTGGCTGAGTCTTAAGCTGCCTGGTTCCGTTTCGGGCCACCACTGCATCAGGCTGAAAGCGGCGCGGTTCTTCGCCTCTTAAGCTGACTGCATCTGAACCCTGCCCTTGGGCGTGTCCAGCACAATGGTCAGGCGTGCTTCGGGCCCCTGCTGCAGCGGCAAATCAACGCCAATTTCTTTCCACAATGCCTGTACCTTCTCGGGTTGCGGATGGCTGGCGCTGATGTCGGCGAGCGTGCAAGGTGCCGATGGCAGGCTGCGTGAAGGGTGGGTGGCGTCACCCCAATCGATGAAGAGCGGCGCGAATATGCCGAGCTCGTTGTCGCCGGCGGGCATGAGCAAATGCCAACGCAGGACTTCCCCCGAAGGCGTAGCGCGGCTCAACGGACGTACCACAGCGGGGATGCCGGCACGCTCGTACGCCTGCACAATGGCAGGAAAGTCACTGAGCTTGCCCAGCAAAATCATGCGATGAACTACGGGCACATCGATTCGTTCGATGACTTCCAGCAAGTCGCTGCGCGTTTCCAGAGCGGGATCAGGCGCTATGAGCTCCAAGTACACCGCTGAAGTCGTGGCGATGAGCTTGTTGCGCGTACCAAGGTCGGGGTGGCTGCCTCCGGCTGCCACGGAAATTCCGGTCAATTGGGTGAAATGCTCTGCCAGCGACTCCAGATTGTTGGACGCAATCATGAAGTGGTCGATGTTGTACATGCGGGTCTCCTGCTTATTGTTGTGCCGGCATGTTGTACCATCATCTGCACTTAGTGGTGGAGGCCAGAAACAAGAATGAAGCAGAACATCAAGGTCGCTATTGCCGGGCTGGGTGCAATTGGTTGGGAGCTGGCACAGGCGTTGGACTCCGGCAAGGTACAAGGGTGCCAACTCGCTGCCGTGGCGGCGCGCAATACGGAAAAAGCGCAAGCAAAGTTGCAGGGCTTGAGCCGCCCGGTGCCCCTGCTGCCGCTCGCACAATTGCACGAGCCGGCCGATGTGGTGGTGGAATGTCTGCCGCCCGCCCTGTTGCAAGATGCCGCAGAACCGGCATTGCAGGCGGGTAAAACAGTGGTGGTGCTGTCGGTCGGTGCGCTGCTGCGCTTTCCACAATTGCTGGAGCAGGCATTGGAGGGGCCAGGCCAAATACTGGTGCCCTCGGGAGCTGCCTTGGGGCTGGATGCCATCGCTGCAGCGGCCGAAGGTGAAATCGCATCAGTGAAGTTGGTGACTCGCAAGCCGCCGGCCGGTTTCAAAGGAGCGCCTCTGGTGGAAGCCCAAGGCATTGATCTGGATTCCCTGGCCCAACCCCTGAAACTGTTCGAAGGCAGCGCTCGAGATGCAGCCCGCGACTTCCCTTCCAACCTGAACGTGGCCGTGGCGTTGTCTTTGGCCGGTATTGGGCCGGATCGCACGACATTGGAGGTCTGGGCCGACCCCGGCGTTACCCGCAACACCCACAGCGTGGAAGTTGTGTCCGATTCTTCGGTGCTGCGCATGCAGATCGAAAACATTCCCTCAAATAATCCCAAGACCAGCCGCATTACCGCCCTGAGCGTTCTGGCGTTGCTGCGCAAGCTGGCGTCGCCGATACGGGTAGGAACGTGAGCGAGCTGCCCGGTTCGCGAAACGTCACCGGGTTGTCGGTGTCAGAAGGCGAGCATCTGCTTGCCAAGATTCTGAGCGAGGTTCCACGTCGTTATCGGCTGGATGACTTGCCTGAAGTTTCTGACGGCAATGGCGACCCGTTGCATTGTGCGAACCAGTTGGCAGTGGTCATGGAACACGCGCGGCGCGCGCTGGCGGAGGGTCAGCAACCCGGGCCACAACTGAAACAACGCTTTCTGCACTGCCTGGAGACATTGCTGCGCGATGCCATGCAGCCTGAGGGCGGTGACCCAACATTCCAGGCCCTGGTATTAAGACACCAGTCTGAAGTTGTGCAGGAATATGTGGCACTTGCAGTGCAACAGGCACAGGACACCAGGCGGCTTCATGCACTTCTGAACGCTTTCGCCCACCCCGCCAAACTGGCACGCATGCCGGTGAGTGAACCACGTAAGCGGCTGGAAGCCTTGCAGGAGCATGC
>JAJUJD010000097.1 GCA_029267315.1 Alcaligenaceae bacterium | reverse complement strand
TCAGAACCGAAGAGGGGTAGGCAGCCTTGCCACCCGGAACATATAGCCCGACGCGATCCAGAGGCGTGATTTTCTGGCCGAGCACCGTTCCGTCTTCCTCGGTATACGACCAGCTCTGTGTGACCTGATGCTGGTGGTAGCGGCGGATGCGATCGGCGGCCGCTTCCAACGCTTCGCGCTGGGCGCCAGGCAAGGCCTCGAGGGCGGCCTGCCATTCATGACGCCCGATTTCCAGGGCGGCGACGGAATCAGCCTGCACACGGTCAAAACGGCGGGTGAACTCCAGCAACGCGGAATCGCCTTCCCGCTCGACACGAGAGAGAATTTCGGCGGTGGCGCGTTCGATGGATTCATCCTGCGAGGCATCGTAGGCCAGCAGGCGGCGAAGGTCCGACTTGAAGCCGGAATCGGCGGAGTCGAGGCGATTGATGGACGACATGGGAATACGGAAGGTTCATGGTGGCGCGAACTGCGCCCCGCTACTTAGAGTGTATCCTGTATTACGCTTTGCATATGTGGTGCTTCGGATGACTCAGGTCACAGACGCTTGCGCGAAGGCGTCGATCAGCGGCCGGAGTGCCTGGCCCCGGGTCTTGAGCGCTGCCTGGTTCACGATCAGCCGCGACGAAATATACGCCACGTCTTCCACAGCCACCAGATTGTTGGCCTTGAGTGTGCCGCCGGTAGAGACCAAGTCCACGATGGCGTCTGCCAGCCCGACCAGCGGGGCCAATTCCATGGAGCCGTAGAGCTTGATCAGGTCGACGTGCACGCCCTTCTCGGCGAAGTGCTCGCGCGCCGCACGCAGGTATTTGGTGGCTACACGCAGGCGCGACCCCTGCCGCACGGCAGCATGGTAATCAAAGCCTTCGCGCACGGCGACACACAGACGGCAGCGGGCAATATTGAGGTCAACCGGCTGATAGAGGCCGCCCGGATGGCTGGCCGTGTGTTCGTGAAGTACGTCACGCCCCGCAATGCCGAAGTCGGCCGCGCCATACTGGACATAAGTCGGGACGTCGGTGGCGCGCACAATGATGATGCGCAGATCGGGTCGCGTGGTCTCGAGAATGAGCTTGCGGGAACGTTCCGGGTCGTCCTTGACCTCTACTCCGGCGGCTGCAAGCAGCGGCTGGGTTTCCTCAAAGATGCGCCCCTTGGAAAGGGCCAGGGTCAGGGGGGTGGCAAGGCTGGGGGAGCTCATTGGGCGTTTCCGGGTATGCGTTCGATATCAGCGCCAAGGGCGCGCAGTTTTTCTTCCATGCGTTCGTAACCGCGATCCAAATGGTAGATGCGGTCCACGATGGTCTCGCCTTGTGCCGCCAGGCCAGCAATCACCAGGCTGGCGGAAGCACGCAAGTCGGTGGCCATGACTGTGGCACCCGACAGTGCTGGGACGCCTGTGACGACGGCAGTATCACCTTCGACTTCAATGCGCGCGCCAAGGCGGGAAAGCTCTGGCGCATGCATGTAGCGGTTCTCAAAGATGGTTTCGACAATGACGGCCGTTCCTTCTGCCAGGGAGTTCAAGGCCATCAGCTGCGCTTGCATGTCGGTGGGAAACCCCGGGTATTCCAGCGTGCGGAAGCCGGTCGCGCGCGGGCGACCCGCCATGCGAGCACGGATGGAGTTTTCGCCTTCCTCGATCTGCACGCCTGACTCGCGCAACTTGTCGATGATGGCGCCCATGGTGTGGGCGGCCGTATTGCGCAGCAGAATATCGCCGCCGGTGGCTCCCACGGCGCAGAGAAAGGTGCCGGCTTCTATACGGTCAGGGACGATGCTGTGATGCGCACCATGCAGGCGTTCCACCCCTTCGATGACGATGCGGTCAGTTCCGTGCCCCTGGATATGCGCGCCCATCTTGTTGAGCAGCTCCGCCAAGTCGACCACCTCGGGTTCACGGGCAGCATTCTCCAGCACCGTGCGGCCCTCAGCCAGCACGGCAGCCATCATCAGGTTCTCGGTGCCGGTGACGGTGACCATGTCGGTGCGTATGGTCGTGCCCTTCAGGCGTTTGGCGCGCGCTACCACGTAACCATGTTCGATGCTGATTTCCGCGCCCATGGCGGCCAGCCCCTTGATATGCTGGTCCACGGGGCGCTGGCCGATGGCGCAGCCTCCCGGAAGGCTGACGCGTGCTTCTCCAAAGCGGGCCACCAGAGGGCCAAGCACCAGGATGGAGGCGCGCATTGTTTTCACCAGCTCATAGGGCGCTTCGCGGCTGGCGATTTCGGAGGCGTTCAGCTCCACGCGGCTTCCATCGCCCTGGCGATATTTCACGCCCAGGCGTTCCAGCAGACGCAGGGTGGTGCCAATGTCACGCAGCTGCGGCACGTTGTCCAGAGTTAGCGTGTCTTCTGTCAGCAAACTGGCGCACAGGATGGGCAGCGCTGCGTTCTTTGCACCGGATATGGTGACTTCCCCGTGCAGGGGGCGACCGCCCCGGATCCGCAATTTATCCATTCGATTGGGCCTGATATTCCGCTGGAGTGAGTGTGCGCATGGACAAGGCGTGAATCTCCGCCTTCATCCGGTCGCCGAGGGCGGCGTAGACCAGCTGATGACGGGCAATCATGCGCTTGCCTTCAAATGCAGGGCTGACGATCAGCGCTTCAAAATGCGAACCGTCTCCGACGACGTGAAGCACTTCACATTCGAGATTGTCGGCGATGTACTGGCGTACGAGTTCAGGAGTAGGCAGCATGAATCAGTTCCGAAGTTTGTAACCCCTTGCCAACAAGCGCAGGGTGAATAGAGACAGACCGACGAACACAAGGCTCACAACGGCGAGGCTATGCCACGGCGAGACGTCGGAGGCACTGAAGAACCCATGGCGAAAGCCGTCGATCATGTAGAAGACCGGGTTCCAATGCGAGACGCCCTGCCAGAAATCAGGCAGACTGTGGATGGAATAAAACACGCCGGACAAAAATGTGGCCGGCAGTATCAGAAAGTTCTGGAAGGCCGCCAGCTGGTCGAATTTTTCAGACCATAGGCCGGCGATAATGCCGAGATTGCCCATGACGCCGCAGGACAACACGGAAAACACCACGACCCATGCCGGATTGCTGATGGGCAGGTCGATGAAGAATATGGCGACCAGCCAGACGCCCAGGCCGCAGCACAGGCCACGGGCAATGGCGGCCAGCAGATAGGCACCGTAGATTTCCAGGTGGGAAAGCGGTGGCAGCAGAATAAATACCAGATTGCCGGTGATGCGGCTCTGGATTAGCGAGGACGAAGGGTTCGCGAAGGCATTCTGCAGCATGCTCATCATCATGAGCCCGGGGATCAGGAAAGATGTGTAGGGCAGCGTGCCGTATACGTTTACGCGGCCTTCCAGCACATGGGCGAAAACCAGCAGGTAAAGCACTGCGGTGAGCACTGGCGCGGCGATGGTCTGAAATGCAACTTTCCAGAAGCGCTGCAATTCCTTGCGCAAAAGGGTCGGAAAACCCGAGCCCATATCAGAACGGCGTTGACGAATGGGCGCGCTGCTCATGCCACTTCCTCCAGCGCTTCCCCGTGCATGAAGCGTACAAAAGCGTCTTCGAGGTCGTGGCCGCCAACCTGGGCCAGCAGGGCTTCAGTGGTATCGAGGGCGATCATGCGGCCCTGCTTAAGCATGGCAATGCGACCGCACAGCGCTTCCGCCTCTTCCAGGTAGTGAGTGGTCAGAAGAATGGTGTGGCCATCTTTATTGAGACGGGAGATGAATTCCCAGAGTGTTCGGCGCAAGTCAACGTCGACCCCGGCCGTGGGTTCGTCAAGAATGATGACCGGCGGCCGATGCACCAGGGCCTGGGCGACGAGGACCCGCCGCTTCATGCCTCCGGATAGCGCCCGCATATTGGTGTCGGCTTTGTCGCTCAACCCAAGATTGGCGAGCACTTCGTCTATCCAGTCGTCATTCTTGCGCAGCCCGAAGTAGCCCGACTGCAGGCGCAGGGTCTCTCGCACGGTGAAGAAGGGGTCGTACACGATTTCCTGAGGAACCACGCCCAGAGACTGTCGCGCTTCACGAAACTGTGTGGAGACATCGTATCCGCATACCCGAGCCGTGCCCTGAGTAGGATCGGCCAGGCCTGCGAGGATGGAGATCAGCGTGGTCTTGCCGGCTCCGTTCGGGCCGAGCAGGCCGAAGAATTCGCCATGTTCGACCGAGAGCGAGACATTGTCGAGGGCCTGGAAGCCTTTGCCACGCGGTTTGCCCGTCAGGGCTTCGACAAGCCGACGGGAGCGGGGGGCATAAATCTTTGAGACGTTTTCTAGCTTGAGCGCGGACATTTTCTGGAAAGAGGGCCCGGCAAGGGCGGGAGCCCGATTTCGATCGAGCTGGGCAGCCGCAGCCGCGATCGCCGGGACACCATCTGCCAGGCGGCTGCAAGCCCGTACCCATTATAAGCGGGGGGAATGCTTGCTTACGCCGCCCCTTGGCAAGCATCCCCGCAATGCGGAGATAAACCGGACTTTCGCTGCGCCTCAGGGGCAGATGTGATCGGACGTCCGCCCTGTGCCTTGGGCAAATGTGGCGTCGACTTACTTCGCGTTAGTCTGGTTCAGTGCCTTGATCAGCCCGTCGACGCCGGACTGCTGAATCTGCTGGGCGAACTGGTTCCGATAGTTCTGAATAAGCCAGATGTTCTCGATGTTCAGGTCATAGACCTTCCAACCACTGGGCGTTTTTTCCAGACGATAGTCTACCGCCACAGCGGGGGCGTTGCGCCGTGTCACTAGAGAGCGAACCACGACGTCGTCGGCGTTTGCATCGCCACGGAAGGGCTGGATCTCAATGCGCGAGACCTCGTCCACATTGGCAAGTGCCCCGCTGTAGGTGCGAACCAGCGTGCCGCGAAAGGCCTCGACCAGCGCTTGCTGTTGTTCGGGTGAAGCCTGGCGCCAGTAGCGGCCAGCCGCCAAACGGGTGGTTTTCTCGAAATTCACATAGGGAAGTATGAGTTCGTCGACCAGCTGGTTGATGCGCTTGAGGTCACCACGCTTGACATCAGGATCGCCCTTTACGGCCTGCAGCGCCTTGTCAGCTACCGCCTGGACAAAATCATTGGGTGCCCCATTGGGGTCAGGTTCTGCCTGGGCCTGCGTAGCGAAAGAGGCCAACAAGGTGGCGGCCAAAAGCATGAGTGCGGCAGCCCAACGCTGAAGGCTTGAAAATACAGAAGAAGTTTGAACGTGTGCTTGCATGAGTGTCATCTGTCTAGGCTAGGGCAGCAGGCCAATCACTTCGCTGCCGGTTCCGGGTCGGAATAGTCGGGGAGCTCATCGTCGGCGTAATCAGGCACAGAGTCTTGGCCGCCCGTACGTTGGTTGACCAAGGCATCACGCCGTTGGAGGTAGGCGTCGCGGATGAAGCTGTAGCGGTCGAGAGCCGTACGGTTCACGATTTCATCCGCATCAAGCAGCCCTTCGCGCGCATCCACAACCCAAATTCCCAGCAAAGTGTTGCGTACCGGGACGTTATTGATGGCGAAAATAGGCGTGCGCGGCGAGATCGTGGCGACGCTGGTAACCGTGGCAGTGGTATCACGCACGGTGCTGGGGCCCAGGAAGGGAAGAACGAAATACGGGCCGGAGCCCATGCCCCAGACGCCCAGGGTGGTGCCGAGATCGTTGGGGATAGCATAAGCGCCATTCATGGAGGCGACATCGATACAGCCGCCCAGACCCATGGTGGAATTGAACAATACACGCCCAAGCGTGTTGAAGAAGTCGTGCTGGCGCCCTTGCAGAAAACTGTTCAGAGCGGACCACATGTCATTCAGGTTGCCGAAGACATTGCTGATACAGGTGCGCGCCGGCTTAGGTGTGAGGTCGCGGTAGGCGTAGGCAATCGGCTTGAGGATGGCGCCATCCACAGCATCGTTAAACGCGAACATGCCGCGGTTGTAGCCTTCCCACGGGTCGCGCGGGTTATTTGGTTCGACGGAAGCGCAACCGCCCACCAAGATGGCAGCGGCAGTGAGTGCAAACGCAAGGCGGCGGGGGCGGGCTGTGCGGGCGTCGTTCTTCATGTTTATTCCTGGTTGCCGGCTGAACTGTAGAGGAACTTGCTGATGAGTTCTTCCAGGACCACGGCACTTTGTGTGTATTGGACGGTGCTTCCTTCTGCCAGCATTTTATCTTCACCGCCTGGCGTGATGCCGACATATTGTTCACCGAGCAGTCCGGACGTCAGAATGGATACGGAGGAATCGGAAGGAAACTGATATTTGGATTCAAGCTCCATCGACACCACCGCCTGGAAGCGTTCATTGTCGAATGAAATACCCGATACCCGCCCCACTACGACGCCGCTGCTCTTGACCGGTGCGCGCACCTTCAGGCCGCCCAGATTATCGAAATGAGCTTGCACTTTATAGGTTGGGGCGAAGCTGAACGAACTCATGTTGCCGGCCCGCAGCGCCAGAAACACCAGAGCGATGGCCCCGAGCAGAACGAAAAGCCCCACCCAGAAATCGGTTTTGTCACGGGTCATATTGTGTATCCATGGAATCGTTAGCCGAACATCAAGGCCGTCATGACGAAGTCCAGCCCCAGCACCAGCAGGGAACTGTGCACGACGGTGCGGGTGGTTGCGCGCGATACGCCTTCCGGCGTTGGGCGGGCCGTCCAGCCCGCGTGCAGGGCGACCAGCGTGACGGCCAGGCCAAACACCACGCTCTTGATGAAACCGTTCAGGATGTCGTTAATGACATCAACACCTTCCTGCATCTGCGACCAGAAAGCGCCGGGGTCGATACCGATCAGCTGAACACCCACCACCCAGCCGCCAATTACGCCCACCATGGAGAATACGGCCGCCAAAACGGGCATGGCGATGACGCCCCCCCAGAAGCGGGGCACCAGCACGCGGCGGATGGGGTCCACGGCCATCACTTCCATGGCGGCAAGTTGCTCGCCGGCTTTCATCAGACCAATTTCAGCAGTGAGCGAGGTGCCGGCCCGGCCAGCAAACAATAACGCTGTGACTACCGGACCCAGCTCACGGGTCAGCGACAGAGCGACCAGCAGCCCGAGGGCTTCTTCCGAGCCATAGCGGCTGAGCGTGTAATAGCCTTGCAGACCCAGTACGAAGCCGACAAACAAACCTGAGACCGCGATGATGAGCAGCGAGTGGTTACCGATGAAGTGCACTTGCTGTGACACCAGGCGTGCCCGGCTCAGTGCCGCACCACTGCGCGCCAGAATGGCACCGGCCAGGCGAATGAAGGCGCCTAGCCCAGTTATGCTCGTGCGTACGCGGGAGCCAAGTGTGGCGATAACTTTATAGGGCGTCGTCATGGGCGGCGTCCTTTGCGATGTTCGAGCCACTGACTGAAAGCGGGGGTGACCGGATAGTGGAAGGCAATGGGCCCATCGGGCTGGCCATCCAGAAATTGCCGGACGTATGGGTCCTGGGATTCGGACAGCGCAGCCGGTGTGCCCTCGGCAATCATCTTGCCCTGACCCACCATATAGACTTGGTCGGCAATGGCGAACGATTCCTGGACGTCGTGAGTGATGAGTACGGACGCACAGCCGAGTTCGTCGGTGAGATCCCGAATGAGCTGGGCAGTAATGCCGAGGGAAATGGGGTCCAGCCCAGCAAACGGCTCGTCGTACAGAATGAGTTCCGGCTCAAGCACAATGGCACGTGCCAGCGCCACGCGCCTCGCCATGCCGCCCGATATTTCGGAAATGCGCAGATGCGCGGCGGCTTTGAGCCCTACAGCGTCCAACTTTTCCAGAACGCGTTCCTGAATTTGCCCTTCAGAAATTCGGGTGTGTTCGCGCAGGGGAAAGGCGACGTTCTCGAAGACGTTCAAATCGGTGAACAGAGCGCCTTGTTGAAATAGCACTCCCATGCGCTGACGTAGTTGACGCAAGGATTCGCCCGAAAGCCGGGCAATGTCTTGCCCGAAGACACTAACCCGCCCGCGTTGAGCCACGATCTGCGCCGTGGCGGCACGCAGTAGGGTAGTCTTGCCCGAACCCGAGCCGCCCATCAGGGCGACGACCTGCCCCTTACGCGCTTCGATGCTGATATCGCTCAGCACCGTGAAGTCGCCATAGCCGAGGGCGACGTCGGAAAAGTGCAGGATGATGTCGGATGACGGGACAGTGGACATAGCAAGTCTTAGATGAACTCCAAGACATTGTATCGTGTCGACGTGCGGCGCAGGTCGACACGGCTACCTGTCATGCCACTAGACTTCAGTCTTCGGCGTACTTGCGATCAAAGGCCCATACGTCGGGGAATCCCACCAGATGGTTGAACGCTTCGAAATTGTGCAGTTGACCCTCTAACGAAACCGAGCTTCCTTCATTGAGCAAGGTCTCGTATGCATTCGTCAGGGTGTGACCAACAGCGAGGAAGGCAGTGGCCGGGTAGATCGACACCTTGAAGCCGATGGCTTCTAACCGTTCGCGGGGCAATGTCGGTGTGCGGCCGCCCTCAACGTTGTTAACCAGAATGGGTTTGTCCAGCGTCGCAGTGATGCGTTCCAGTTCTTCGACCGATTCGGGTGATTCCACGAAGAGGATGTCGGCGCCAGCTTTACCGTAAGCCTCGGCACGTCGCAGTGCTTCATCCAGCCCGAGCGAACTGCGGGCGTCGGTACGGGCAATGATAAGGAAGTTTTCGTCTTCGCGGGCTTCAGCAGCAACGCGAATTTTCTTCACCATATCTTCCATCGGTATTACCCGGCGCCCGGGCGTATGGCCGCACTTCTTGGGGAACTCCTGATCTTCCAGCTGTATGCCCGCCACGCCTGCGGCTTCATAGCCCTTGACCGTATGAGCAACATTCAACAGGCCGCCATAACCGGTATCGCCGTCTGCGATCAGCGGCGTGTTGGCGGCGCGAGCGAAGGTACCGGCCCGGTTCACCATATCGGTGTAAGTGGCAAGGCCTGCGTCGGGCAATCCAAGATAGGAAGCAACTGTACCGTACCCGGTCATATAGAGTGCGTCGAAACCCATGCGATCGGCGATGCGCACGGAAATCATGTCATAGATGCCCGGTGCGACGATCATGCCCGGCTCGGACAGGCGCGCGCGAAGACGTGCCCGTTTTTCAGCTGCTGTCACCATTTCAGCGACTCCTGGGTGATGAATAAACAAGAACTTGTGGGTAATTGTATACAATGGGAGCACCAATCAGTCACTTTTGATAGTAGGCAGGGGCGCTGCAACCGCTTTCAGAGGATGCAAAATGATCTCGCGATCGGTGCACGGGCATACGGCCGACAGGGCCTACGAGTGGATAAAGGTCAGGATACTTGAAGGGTATTGGCCCGATGGCGCTGCGCTCACGGAAAGCGAGTTGGCCAGAGCGATAGGCGTCAGCCGGACTCCGGTTCGCGAAGCAATGCGCCGGCTCACCCAGGAAGGCTTGGTCGAAACCACACCAAACCACGGTAGCCGCCTACCGACGTGGACATCCGACGACCTTGCGGAAGTGTTCTCGCTTCGGCTCTTGCTGGAATCTCAGGCGGCCGCCTTTGCGGCCACACGGGTCACTGACAGCGAGCTCGACCATATGCGGCGGCTTTGTCAGCAGATGAATAAAACGCTTGCAGAAGGCGGAGCCACCCATGACATGGCACGGTCGCTCACAACACTGAATGAACAGTTTCATTCCGCCATTCTTGCCGCCGCGCGCAGCCCCAGACTCCAGCGCATGGCAACTCAACTGATATCCGTTCCGCTGGTACGCCGTACGTTCGCTACCTATAGCGACGTCGAGGTGCGGCGCAGTCTGTCTCAACATGAGGAACTGACCGAGGCGCTGTCAGCCGGGGATGCCGTCTGGGCAAAAAGCGTGATGCGTGCGCACCTTTCAGCAGGGCACCACGCCGTACAGCAGATGAGCAGCCGAATCGCCGAAGTAGTGTGAGGGATAACGCCGATACGAGTGCTTGGGCTGGTTGTATACAATGCGCCTGATCTGGCAGCCGGCGGTGAGCCGGGGTCCGACCCTATCCGGAGACAACCCATGAAAAAGCGTTTCTTTAAATCCCTCTCACTTTCTCTGCTCGCAGCGGGACTTCTGAGCACCAGCATGTCGGTGCAGGCGGCCCGTACGCTCAAGCTGTCGCTGCAAGTCAATTTGAAGCACCCGGTGGGGGCGAATATTGCGTTCTTCAAGGAAGAAGTCGAAAAAATCTCTAACGGCGAGATCAAAGTCGAGCTCTACGACTCGGCCCAGCTGTTCAAAGGCAGTGAAGTGCCGCAAGCCGTGTCCTCAGGGGCTATCGACATGGGCCTGGTACTCATTGACGAGTACGCCGGCACATTGCCCGCCACTGGCCTATTTTCGGTAGCTTTCCTTTTCCCCAATTATGAAGTTCTTGCCAAAGCGGCCGACCTGAACAGCCCCGTTCGCAAGGAAATCGACGAAATGATCCGCAAGACTGGCACACGCGTGATGTGGTGGCAGGATTACGGCCCGGTCCAGCTCGTTTCCAAGTCTCCCGTCGTTTCCCCTGCGGATATGAAGGGCAAAAAGGTGCGTGTGCTGGGCAAGCCGTCGGGCGATTTCATCAACGCGGTAGGTGGGATTCCGGTCAAGATCGGCGGCTCCGAACAATTCATTGCTTACCAGCGTGGCACCGTTGATATCGGCATGACGGGCACGACCGCTATCCAATCCCGCAAAATCTATGAAGTGATGGATTACGTCACCATCACCAACCATGCTCAAACAGAGTTCCTGGTGGTGATTAACGACAAGCTGTGGGATTCGCTCTCCGCGCAGGAGAAGGAATGGATGTCGAAGGCTGCGCAGACGGCCGAGCAGAAATTGCGCGACGCGACTAAGGACGAAAACCTGGAGTCAGAAAAGTTCATTGCTGAAAAAACGTCCATGAAGGTCGTCCATCTCACCCCTGAACAGGTGCGTGAATGGCAGACCGTGGCAGCTCCGGCAGTGGATGCGTATATCCAGGCCGCTGGTGAGCCCGGCAAGCGACTGGTCGAAGAAATCAAGAAACTTTACTGATTTCGACAGCACCATGAGGTGGCTCCCACTGCGGGGCCGCCTTTTCGGCGGGGCATCAGCCCCGCACTGTTCTAGAAGTACCCTACCATGCCTGACCACCGTCGAATCTCTGACAGCGCACCCCTCAGATGGGTGGACCGCCTAGCCGATT
>JAJUJD010000115.1 GCA_029267315.1 Alcaligenaceae bacterium | reverse complement strand
CACAACGTCATTGCGGGTGGTGGTGAGGCGGCCGTCTTCTTCCACCAGGAATTTGGGCACCACGAAGAGCGAAATTCCCTTGGGCCCCGGCGGCAACTCGCCGTTTTCGTTGGGGATCTTGGCCAGAACCAGGTGAACGATGTTGTCTGTCAGGCTGTGTTCCGCTCCTGAGATCCACATCTTGCTGCCCTTGATGCGGTAGCGGGGGCCCAGGGTGCAGTTCTGGTAATCACTGCCGTCGGGCACCGCACGTGTGGTGATGTCTCCCAGGCTGGACCCGGCTGAAGGCTCACTGAGGCACATGGTGCCGAAGTATTGCCCCCTGAGCTGCGGTAGCGCGAATGCGTTTTTCTGTGCTTGGCTGCCATGAGCCATCAGCAGATTCGCGTTGGCGTAGGTGAGCATGGCATACGCCGAGAGGCTGATGCTATGGAAGGCGAAGAAGGTGTTCGCCGCCATGTCGATCACGTACGGCAGCTGCATGCCGCCGACTGCCTCATCGTGGCCCGCGGCAAGCAGCCCGGATTCCGCATAGGCGGCAAGCGCCTCGCCCACGCCCTGCGGCAGTTTGACGCCGCCATCCACGAATTCAGGTTCCTGCAAATCGGTGAGCCGATTCAGGGGCGCGAATTTTTCTGCTGCGATCTTCTCGCTGACGTCCAGCACGGAGTCAAACACATCGCGGCTATGTGCGGCATAGCGTTCACGACGGCTCAGCTCTTCCACTTTCAGCCAGTCGTACATCAGGAAATCGAGTGTCTCTCTCACCATGTTCACCTATTCACAGAGAATTGACGGTCTGGCCGCCGTCAACAACCAGGACGGACCCGGTCATGTACCGACCCGCATCTGAAGCGAGCAGAAGGACGGCGCCGACGAGGTCGTCGCTCTGTCCGAACCGGCGTTGCGGTATCCGTTTGATCAGCGCTTCGGTGAACCCTGCGTCTTCGAAATCCTTGTGCATGTCGGTCTGGATGTTGCCCGGACAGACCACGTTGACGCGCACCTGGTTTCTGGCCAGTTCGTAAGCCATGACTTTGGAAAGGTGTACCAGGCCGGCTTTGCTGGCTCCATAGCAGGAGAGGAAGCCACCCGGCCTGACCCCCGCAGTGGAGGCAATGTTGATGATGGAGCCGCCACCCTGCTTGCTCATTTCTGCAGCGGCCCGCTGCGCGACAAAGAATGCACCCCGCAGATTGATGCCCATGACCGAATCGAAGTCTTCGGGCGTGTGCTCAAGAAAGGGTTTGAGCAGGGCCACGCCCGCACAATTGACCAGCACATCGGGGTACTTGCCGAAATGCCCGTGAATGGTGGCGTAAGCTTGCTCGATGGAAGATAGATCTGCCACGTCCAGCGTCACGCCCAGGGCGGATGCTCCGCTTGCCCGCAGACGGCCGGCCTCTTCTTCCACCATGGCCCCGCGACGTGCGCACAACGCCACGGAAGCGCCGGCACCGGCTAGTGCTGCGGCAAGATGGCGACCGATGCCGCTGGAAGCGCCGGTCACCAGCACCAGTTTTCCTTCGAGATTGAAACTGTCGGCCGGCTTCGGCAAGGTTGCCGGGTTCCGGGAACTGCTGTTCATCTTTGTCTCCTAAACGTGTGGCCTGTCTTCGTTAGGCCAGATTTAATCTGCCTTGACCTGTTCCCTGAGGACCTTCTTGTTGAGTTTGCCCACGCTGGTGCGTGGCAGGCTGTCCACAAAATGAATCTCGTCCGGAATGGCATAGGGCGGGAGCCTTCCTTCATCTATGCACTTGCGCAGGACGACTCTGATTCCCTCGACCAGAGTTTCACGGTCGGCGTCCTGGTCCTTGGGTTTGACGAAGGCGCAGGGTCGCTCACCCCATTTCTCATGCGGTTTGGCGACGACGGCTACTTCCTCGACGCCGGGATGCTCCGCAATGAATGCCTCAAGGTCCAGGGAAGAAAGCCATTCCCCGCCCGTCTTGATGATGTCTTTGGTGCGATCCGTGATGTGGAAGGCGCCGTCATCATCCTGTACGGCGACGTCACCCGTGTGAAGGTAACCATCCCTCCACAACTGGGACGTCATCGTCGGGTCGTCGAAATATGCGTCGGTCAGCCATGCACAGCGGGCCACCAATTCACCGCGGCGCGGGGCACCGGATTCATCGGACTCGCCGATCAACAATTCGGTCAGAGGCATGGGGTGGCCGACGCGGCAGAGTTTTTCCGGATGGGCTTTCGCTTCGGCAGCAGATGTACGGGAGAAACTGATCACCGGGCAGGTTTCCGACATGCCGTAGGCGGCGAACACCTGAATGTCGGCAGCCATAGCCCGTTTGGCGAGAGCTGGCGACATAGCTGAGCCGCCAATGATGACCTTCCAGCCCGGCAGCTTCAGGCCGTTTGCTTCCGCCTGGGCCAACAGCATCTGCATGATGGTGGGGACGCAATGAGAGAACGTCACAGCCTCGGTCTTAACCAAATGGATGATCTCGGCCGGTTCGTACCTCCCGGGGTAGACCTGCTTCACACCCAGCAGCGTGGCGACATAGGGCAAGCCCCAGGCGTGCACGTGGAACATCGGAGTGAGCGGCATGTAGACGTCATTGCACCGGAAGGACTGGTAGTCGTCGGCCGTACCGAATGCAAAACCCACCGCCAGGGTATGGGTCACCAGTTGTCTATGCGTGTAGGTCACGCCTTTGGGAAGCCCGGTAGTGCCGGTTGTGTAGAAATGAGTAGCAACGGCGTCTTCGTCCACGGCCGGGAAAACGAAGGAGGGGTCGGACTCCGCCAGCAATTCCTCGTATTCTCCGACGACTGGCAGGCTGGTCGGGGCCCGACCGATCACCACAATTGGAGGGATGGCGTCGGCATCGCGATAAACCTGTTCCAGGGTGGGAAGGAATTCGGCCGCGGCGATGATTAGCTCCGTCCTGCTGTGGTTCAGGGTGTAGCGGATCTGTTCGATGGATAAACGGATGTTGACCGTCATCAGCGTGGCACCCAGCATAGGTACGCTGAAATAGGCTTCAAGATAGCGGTGAGTGTCGCGCTCCATGACGGCCACGCGTGATTCCGCCTTGATGCCATATCGCTTGAGACTGTGCCCGAGTTGCCGTACACGGCGGCCGAAATCCTTGTAGCTCAGGCGCGATCCGCCGTTGGTGACGATTTCATTCTCGCCGGCTGCTTGTATTCCGCTGGCAAGTATGGTGTCCAGCGTAAGACCGCAACGGTGTTTGGCTGATGCGGCAGGAATCTCGGAAAAACGCAGTGCTGTCATTTTGTCTCGCCCTCCATATGCATGAGTGGTTCCCACCCCCATCCGGCATGGGATGAGATCCATCTTTCTTTTGTTCTGAATAGTGCCCGCGCTGCGCAAAAAGCAAGGGATAACACTAACTTAGCTTCTGCACCAAGCGCTTGCTTGGTAATGGATTCTATCCCTATACTTAATCCGATTCCAGTACTTGGACCAGAAAAAATGGCCGCCGCAAAAAAAACAACCTTGGAAAAAAACACCGAATCTCCTGTCGCGGTTGAAACGACCCGCACTCGAATACTCGATGCAGCAGCCGAGCTTTTTCGCGAGAAAGGGTTCAGGGCGACTACGGTCAGGGAAATTGCCGACGCCGTCGACCTATATTCGGGCAGCCTTTTTCATTACTTCAAAACAAAGGAAGACATATTGATGGAAATATTGCGCACCGCGTTTGTTTCCATCTGCACCCGTCACGAAAGTACCCTGGCTTCGGATTTGTCACCCCTGGACAAACTGCGCCGCTTCATTTGGCAAGAGATTGATCTTGTGTTTTTTGATGAGGAGGGTGATTACCACGCCGTTCTTTATTTTGTGTGGCGTGAAGTTTCCGAAGAAAAAAACATGAAGGAACTGGTCGCCTTGCGTAGGCGTTATGTCTCCTCATGGAAGGAAGTAATTCGCCTTTGTCATGAAGCAGGCCATTTGAAGGGAGAACCAAGCATATCCGAGAAGATCGTCGAAGGTACGCTGCGGAGCATGATGAATTGGTACAAGCCTGAGGGCAAATACAACCCCGATGAAATGGCTGACCAGATTCTCCGGGTGATTGCGGTAGACCTCTGACGCTCCGTCTGAAAATTCCATTCACAAAAACCGATAACAAGAGACATGCAAGAAGCCGTTATTGTTTCCACCGCAAGAACGCCGATAGGCAAGGCATTCCGCGGTTCACTCAACAACATCAAGTCGCCGAGCTTGACGGCGCATGCCATCAAGCATGCGGTGCAGAGAGTTGGCATCGATCCATCAGAGGTCGACGATGTTGTCCTGGGAACCGTGCTTTCAGCCGGTACGGCTGGCGGCAACCTGGCCCGCTATGCAGCGCTTGCCGCCGGCCTGCCCGTCAGCGTTCCGGGCCAGACCGTTGATCGCCAGTGTTCTTCCGGCCTGATGGCCATCGTCATGGCCGCGCATCAGGTTTCCATGGAAGGAATGAAGATCGTGGTGGCCGGTGGGCAAGACAATATCTCCGCCGTCCAGAATGAATACTTTTCCTGGTTGTGGCGCGAGGCGGATACGATCGTGTCGGCTGCGGCTGAACATGCGTACATGCCCATGCTTCAGACCGCCGAGCATGTGTCGAAGAAATACGGCATCAGCAGGGAAGCGCAGGACGCCTATTCACTTGAATCTCAGATGCGCACCGCACGTGCGCAGCAGGCCGGGCTTTTTGACGATGAAATAGTGCCCATCACGGTGACTCAGGCTGTGCATGACAAAGCTACGGGTGTCACCGAGTATCGCGAAGTTCGTCTGGAACGCGACGAAGGAAATCGCCCCGACACGAAAGCCGAAACATTGGCTGCACTGAAGCCTGTAATCGAGGGAGGGGTGGTCACTGCTGGAAACGCCAGCCAGCTGTCTGACGGGGCATCGGCCTGTGTCGTGATGAGCGCAGATGAAGCGCGGGCGCGCGGGCTGCAACCCCTGGGCATTTATCGCGGAATGGCGGTGGCCGGTTGCGCTCCGGAAGAAATGGGTATTGGCCCTATTTATGCCATACCGAAACTGCTGCGCCAGCATGGTCTGGAAATCAAGGATATCGACATCTGGGAAATCAATGAGGCGTTCGCCTGTCAGGTGATTTATTGCCGCGACTACCTGGGCATCAGCCCCGAGCGCTGCAACGTGAATGGTGGGGCGATAGCCATTGGGCATCCATATGGCATGACCGGTGCGCGGTTGGTGGGCCACGCTTTATTGGAAACCCGCCGGCGCGGAGGTAGGTATGCGGTCGTGAGCATGTGTGTCGGTGGTGGCATGGGTGCGGCAGGGCTGTTCGAGATTCCCCAAAAATAAAAAAGCGGAATGCAAATGACAGGGGAATCAAAAATGAACCAAAGGAGACATGAATGGAGTTTTTCCTCATATCACTTTTGAACAGCCTCAGTTACGGGCTGCTTCTATTCATGCTTTCATCAGGGCTGACACTTATTTTCAGCATGATGGGGGTATTGAACTTCGCTCACGCGAGTTTCTACATGATGGGTGCCTATCTGGCCTACACCATCAGTGGGGTTGCCGGCTATTGGACCGCATTCTTTGTGGCACCTCTGCTCGTTGGCGCAGCGGGAATTCTTGTAGAGCGTTATGGGCTGCGTGCCGTGCACAAATATGGGCATGTGGCGGAACTGCTCTACACCTTCGGGCTTTCCTATCTCATGGTCGAGGCGGTCCAGCTGATATGGGGGCGTTCGGCCGTTCCTTACGGCATTCCGGAGAGCCTGCAGGGTTCGCTGTTCACTCTGTACACCACGACCTTCCCCAAGTATCAGGCCTTCATGATGCTGATCGCGGTGCTGACGCTGCTGGCGCTTTATTTGGTGCTTACGCGCACCCGCATCGGGCTCATCATCCAGGCGGCGCTCACCCACCCTGAAATGGTGGAGTCTCTGGGCCACAACGTGCCGCGCGTCTTCATGTTGGTGTTCGGCGGAGGCTGTGCACTCGCGGGCCTGGCCGGCGTGATCGGCGGCAATGCATTCGTCACCGAACCCAGCATGGCCGCCACACTGGGAACCATCATTTTCGTTGTTGTTGTCGTGGGCGGCATGGGCTCGCTAATGGGGGCGTTACTGGCCTCGCTGCTGATCGGCATTGTGCAGACCTTCGCGGTGGCCATTGACGCATCGCTGCTCGATGCACTGTCGGTGGTTGGCATGCAGATTGGTCCCGACGTATTCGGCCATGCCGTGCTGAGCGTGACCCTAGCCGATGTGGCTCCCATTCTTCCTTATGCACTTCTTGTGCTGATGCTGATATTCCGGCCGCGTGGCCTCTTGGGCAAACGGGAGAGCTGAACTCATGACTACACATTCCTTGTCGGCCGCCAGGATCAACACTCCGCATGCAGGCCGCATGCTCCTGACATGGCTCGTATTCGCGGTCGTTCTGGTCGTGGCACCGCTGGTGTTCAATTCCTCACTGGCCCTGTCGCATCTCACGCAGATGGGAACGGCCATCGTGCTCGCACTGTCCTACAACGTATTGCTCGGACAGTCAGGCATGCTGTCCTTCGGGCATGCCGCTTACTCGGGGCTGGGCGCTTTCATGTCCGTCCATGCCATGAACTTTGCAGGTGACGGGCTGCTTTGGCTGCCTCTACCCCTGGTTCCGGTGGTCGGTGCGCTCACCGGCCTGGCTTTCGCTGCCCTGGTCGGCTACGTCATCACGCGTACCTCCGGCGTGACCTTCGCCATGATCACCCTGGGCATTGGCCAGATGGTTTACGCAAGCTCATTGATGTTCCCCGCGTTCTTCGGGGGTGAAGGCGGGGTCTCCACAGACCGCGTATACGGGGAAGAGATCTTCGGCTGGAATTTCGGCCCGCAGATTCAAGTCTATTACTTGGTGGCGGCGTGGATGTTCCTGTGCGTGGCGGGCCTGTACTACTTGACCCGCACTCCCCTGGGCCGCCTGCTCAATGGGGTGCGCGACAACCCGGAGCGGGTCGCCTTCATTGGCTACAACCCGCACTTGCTGCGCTATATGGCGCTCATGGTGGCCGGCCTCTTCGCGGGGGTTGGTGGTTCTCTGATGGCCATCAACTTCGAGATCGCCACGGCCGAAGTGCTGGGTTTGCATGAATCCAGCATGGTGCTGCTCTTCACCTTCATTGGCGGAACCAGCAGCTTCATTGGCCCCATGGTGGGGGCGGTTATCGGCATCCTGCTGACCAAATACCTGCCTGACTATACCGCAGCCTGGCAGATGTACCTGGGTCTGGTCTTCATGCTTGTGGTGGTGTATGCCCCCGGTGGCGTGAGCGGTCTGATCAAGCCTGCGCAAGAGGTTCTGAGCAAAACCTTTGTACGGAAGCAGTACCTGGCGCTGTTGCGCCTGCTGGCCAGTTGCGTGGCGTTGCTGGTGGGAACTGTTCTCCTCATCGAGCTGATGTACCACCGCGCCAGCGGGGCCGAATCCGCGCTGGAACTGGCGGGCATGTCCTTCGATCAGCACAGTGTGCTGGTATGGGTGGCGGCCGTAGTCATTCTGCTGGCCGGTATTTTCACGGTCAAACGCGGCGGCCGGACATTGCTGGCGCGTCTAGCTGATGACGAAGATCAAAGTGTAGGAGCGCACCATGTCTGATTTCATTCTCCAACTCAAGGACGTGCACAAGCAGTTCGGACGCACGGAGATCATTCGCGGTGCGGAACTCTCGGTCAGAAGAGGAGAGCGGCTGGCAGTCATCGGTCCGAACGGCGCGGGCAAGTCCACGCTGTTCCACCTCATCTCTGGTCGCATTCCTGTCACCTCAGGCGAAATCTGGTTCGATGGTCAGCGCATAGACACACAGAACGCCCAGAACATTTACCGCCTTGGCCTGAGCCGCAGCTTCCAGATCACCAACCTGTTCCAGCGTCAGACGGTGTACGAGAACCTGCTGTCCGCCGCCATGTGGTCCCTCGGGTACCGCTACACATTCTGGAAGCGGATCAGCCAGCTCGCACCGCTGCATGAAAGGGCCCAGGAAATACTGGAGCTGATTGGCCTGCAGGCGCGCCGCGATACGGTGGTGAGTCTGCTGACCTATGCCGAACAGCGCGCACTCGAGATTGGCATTGCCGTGATTGGCGGCAGTCACACGATTCTGCTGGACGAGCCGACAGCGGGGATGAGCCGCGGTGAAAGCGATGCTGCCATCGAACTCATCAAGAAGGTCACCGTGGGCAAGACACTCATGATGGTGGAACACGACATGGGTGTGGTGTTCGGCCTGGCAGACCGGGTAGCGGTGGTGGTGTATGGGCAAGTCATTGCCTGCGATACGCCGGAAAACATTCGCGCCAACGCCAAGGTGCAGGAAGCCTACCTGGGCGTCGCCAAGAAAGATGAGGAAGAGGTGAACAATGCCGTTGCTTGATGTCAGGGATCTGCATGCCTACTACGGCAAGAGCCACGTACTGCAAGGTGTGGATCTGCGTATCGAACCGGGCGAAATCGTCAGCCTGCTTGGGCGAAATGGGGTGGGGAGATCCACGACTGTGAAGGCCATCATGGGCCTGGTGAATTCCACTGGCTCCGTTCAGTTTGACGGTCAGGCCATTGGCGGCCTCAGGACTTTCGAAATCGCCAACCGTGGCTTGGCTTATGTGCCGGAAAGCCGTGATGTCTTCCCCGCCCTGACTGTGGAACAGAACCTCATTCTGGGCGAGAAGCGCGGCAAGCAGTCCAAATGGTCCATCGACGACATGTATGAGCTCTTCCCTCGCCTGAAGGAACGCCGCCATACCCCGGCGGGGGTCATGTCGGGCGGGGAACAGCAGATGCTCACATTATGCCGTTCGCTCATGGGCGACCCAAAGCTCATCATGATTGACGAGCCCACTGAAGGGCTCGCACCGCGCATCGTCGAGCAGGTTGCCCAATATCTCGACACCTTGCGTCAGCGCGGGGTGGCTGTGCTACTGGTCGAACAAAAGTTGGCCATCGCACTGGACATTTCCCAACGGCTTTATGTCATGGGTCGCGGAACCATCGTTTTTGAGGGTACTCCCGAAGACCTGCGCAGCAATCAGCAAGTGCGCAAGGACTGGCTGGAGGTTTGATCACTATCGGTGAACTATAAAGGAGACAACATGAAACAGACCATGCGATTTAAATTGGGCACCCTGGCGCTTTCCCTAGGCTTGCTTGCGGGTACCGCGGCGCATGCTGAAACAGTCAAGATTGCGCTGATCGACCCTCTGTCCGGTTCCTTCGCCGCCTTGGGAGAAAACCAGCTCAAAACCTGGCAGTATGTTGGGGAAATTGCCAACAAGGAAGGTTGGGCCGGCAAGTACAAGTTCGAGTTCGTTGGCTTTGACAACAAGGCCGCGGTGCAGGACAGCCTCAGCCAGCTCAAGCGGGCCATCGACCAAGGCTACCGTTATGTTGCGCAGGCCAATGGCTCAGGTGCAGCGTTCGCACTGGTGGATGCCATCAACAAGCACAACTCGCGCAACCCGGGCAAGGAAGTCGTCTTCATCAACCACGGGGCCATCGACCCAGGCCTGACCAACGAAGAATGCAGCTTCTGGCAGTTTAGCGTGGACTCCAACGTCAACATGAAAATGCAGGCGCTGGTAAACCACCTGGCCAAGAACAAGGACGTGAAGAAGGTCTACATCATCGGCCAGAACTACGCCTTCGGGCGGGCGGTGAGCAAGGCCGCCAAGGAGATGCTTGCCGAGAAACGTCCT
>JAJUJD010000175.1 GCA_029267315.1 Alcaligenaceae bacterium | reverse complement strand
GTGCTAACGCGGGCATAGCCGATCTGCATAGTGTCCCCTGTCGCAAATATCACAATGATATGCCTCCATATCGCGACAAACAATTGCGACACTGATAATCGAAAAGAAGCAGCAAGAGGGAAGGAGTCGCAGAAACTAGGATTTATGCGACACTTACAATAAACTTCTTTGCTCTGAGCCAAAATGGCGCCACAATGGCGCCTATGAAAGCCGACCGCAAAGATTCTCGTTCTAGTGCGCTGGAGCGCATCAATCTGCGTCTCGCTCCCGAGGTGCTGAAAGCCATTGATGCCGAATGCTCGCGCAGGGCCGGGAACGTATCGCGCAACACTTGGATTACCGAAGCCGTGACGGAACGCCTAGCGCGTCTCGCTTCGTCGTCGCGTCAACAAGACGCAGGGGGAGCCAATGGCTAGTTTTTATGAATTTTTCGCCGGTGGAGGCATGGCCCGCGCCGGCCTTGGCCCCGACTGGCAATGTCTTTTCGCCAATGACTTCGACCCGAAGAAGGCAGCCAGCTACGCCGCGAACTGGGGGGGCGATCATCTACGTGTCGGCGACGTTGCGGCGCTGACCACTGCTGACCTGCCGGGGGTAGCTGACTTGGCTTGGGCTTCGTTCCCTTGCCAAGACCTTTCTTTGGCCGGTGCCGGTGCCGGCCTCAAGGGTAACCGCTCCGGTACCTTTTGGCCGTTTTGGAAACTTATTAAAACCCTAGGGGATGAAGGTCGAGCGCCGCACCTGATCGTGCTGGAAAATGTGTGCGGCGCCCTTAGCTCGCACGACGGCAAGGACTTCTCCGCGATCGGCTCGGCCCTATCAAACAACGGCTATCGGTTCGGTGCCGTGGTCATCAACGCCGTTCACTTCCTACCGCAGTCCCGACCGCGCCTATTTATCATCGGTGTACGCAAATCATCCCCGATTCCCCGTGCTCTGACTGCCAACGGCCCAGAAGACGAATGGCATCCGCCCGCACTGGTTGAGGCTTACGGAAAGCTCTCCAAGCGTGCCCAAAGTTCTTGGGAATGGTGGCGCCTGCCGGAACCGCCGGGGCGCACGTCGATCTTTGCTGACCTAGTAGAAGATGAGCCGCACGGCGTGAAGTGGCACACGGCCGCTGAAACCAAGAGGCTGCTCAACATGATGAACCCGCTCAACTTGGCGAAAGTCGAAGCTGCCAAGGAAGCTGGCAGTCGCCAAGTTGGCACAATCTACAGGCGCACCCGCGCCGATGGCCCGAACGGCGAGAAGGTGCAACGCGCCGAAATCCGCTTTGACAATGTGGCCGGTTGCCTGCGCACACCTAGCGGGGGTTCAAGCCGTCAAACCATCATGGTGGTTGAGGGAAAACGCGTTCGTTCTCGCCTGCTGTCACCGCGTGAAGCGGCCCGCCTCATGGGGCTGCCGGATACCTACAAACTGCCCAAGAATTACAACGATGCTTATCACCTGGCCGGCGACGGCGTGGCCGTGCCAGTCGTGCGCTTCCTAGCTGAACATATCCTAGAACCGTTGTTAGCGGCGGCCCAGGGGGTGGTGGTCGAGAAGCAGGCAGCGTAATGACGGATTTGATTACGGCCCTGCGGAACTTTAATAATGATCGGAAATTCAACCGCAAAGGCCCGCTGTGCGTTGCGCTGGTCGTCACGCAGCACGCGCGAAAAGGCCTGCCGCTCAATCCGGATGATCTGCTGACTGAAGCCGGCGGCCAGGTTCTTGGCCTGGGTAGAAGTGCAGTGCAATCTGTTCTTAACCGTCACGGCATCACCCGCGTTTTAGCCGCTGAAGGCGGGCGCACCAGTCGTGGCAGCATCAACAACATGCGCGACTATGTGGCCTTCCTCAATAGCCTGGCCAACAGCGGCGAGGTCGATCTCGATGCCGTGGAAGCGTTCTGGATTGAACGCGTGCATGAGTTTTTTTCCGCCAAGCCCTTCAAGATTCGCCTGGACGCCTCGCGCAGTCTGCGAATGTTGGTGCGCGACATGATCGCTCAGGCTGAAGAACGACAACGCAACACACCAGGGATGCAGTACGCTGGCGCGGTGCTGCAACACTTGGTGGGGGCCAAGCTCGATTGCGCCCTTGGCATCGGCAACTTCGAGCACAACAGCTTTTCAACATCTGACGCCCAATCGGGCCGTAACGGCGATTTCTTCATTGGGGATGTGGCTATCCACGTCACCACTGCACCCAGCGAGGCAGTCATTGGCCGTTGCCGCGACAACATCGACAACGGCCACCGGCCGATCATCGTCACGACAGCGCGAGGGCTAACGGTTGCCGAAGGGCTGGCCGAGAATGCCGGTCTGGGCGAGCGCATCGACGTTTTCGAGGTTGAACAGTTCGTCGCCCTAAACCTCTACGAGCTGGGAAAATTCGCGGCCGAAGGACGCCGCGTGGCCGTAAGCGACGTGGTAACGCGCTATAACGAGATCATAGAAAAAGTCGAAACCGACCCAAGCCTAAAAATCGAATTTCGCCAATGAGCGAGACGCCGGGGCAGCGCAGCCGTACTATGCGAGCTGTGCGTTCCCGCGACACCGCCCCGGAAATGATTGTGCGGCGCTTTCTCCACGCCGCCGGCCTGCGCTTCCGACTCCATGATCGACGCCTTCCTGGCGTTCCTGACCTGGTATTTCCAAGTCGCCGCGTGGCGCTGTTCGTGCATGGGTGTTTCTGGCATCAGCATCCCGGCTGCAAAGCGTCCGACCGGCCGAAATCGCGGGCAGACTACTGGAATCAGAAGCTGGATGGAAACATGGCGCGTGACGCCCGCCACCTGGCCAAGCTGGCCGCTACTGGCTGGACGGCCTTGGTAATTTGGGAGTGTGAGACACGCGACCCGCAGCGCCTCGCCGACCTAGCGGCATGCATCAAAGATGCTGAAACAGGCCAGTGAGGAAAAAAACAGCTTCAAACATATTCGCCGAACAACTGATGCGCATGATATGGGTATCGCGAAGACCTATCCTGCTCATTGTCACATTCGCGGAGCCAGGGTGCACTGTGGGCGGCATACGTGAAATCGCTAATCAGGCCCGTTTTTCAGCCAGATAGTCGCGCCGAAGCTGCGGATAGACGATATGGCGATAACGCCATTGCAGCCAGCACAAGCCAACGGCCGCCGCCGCGTTCATGATGGTTTCCAAGGGCCTTTCTGCGGTCAAAAGGTCAGGAACCATCAGCAAGAATGCAAGGCACAGCAGCACCCCCATCACCGCAAATAACGCCGCGAGGCCCTTCTGAACCGCCCGGTTGATACGGGTGAATCTGGCCCTGAACTTATCGGCCATTGCCGCCTCCTGTTTTCAGTGTCTGCTTTCGCTTGATTTCCTTTCCCGGTTCCCAAATATCGCCCTTCGCGTGCCGCTCGACATACTCGCGGATAAGATCGCGCAGCACGCGACTGGGGATGACGTTGTTTTGCCGGGCGACCGCCTCAAATTGAGCTTTCAATTCCGGGTCAATGGCCGCTCTGATGATGTCGCCGCCAGAAGGCGAATAGACCGCGCCATAGTTCAGGCGCTTCTTGGACGCCCGCCAGATGTATTCGCGGATGAGGTCTCGCAAAACTTGGCTTACCACTCGGTCTTGACGCTCAACAGCCTGCCTAAACCGCATTTTTAGGTCGGGCGATATAACGGCTTTGATGATCTGCATGTCACCCGCCATAAAACGCCTCTTGTAGTGTCCCTGTAGTGTTGGAGGGCCAGCATTCATGCGGGTTTGCGGCCGTTTTGTAGTGGTCGAACACTACAGTGGCCCATGATGCAAACCACAAAATCCCTTTGCAAATCAATGCGTTACGATGCACCTGGAGGTGCGTATTGTCTATAGACGGGTTAAGGGCCAACAGATGGTCATTTTTTCTTTTCCGCTTTGTCCTGGGCAGGCCCGACCCCAAGAGGGTTGAACCTTGGCCCCAATGCGCTCCGCGCATTGGGATGATGCAACCATGAAGCGGAAATGATGCGAGGGTGATGCAACAGTTATGCATGTGTCTCACCCTGCTTTGCGGCCTCGGAAGTAGCCCACAGCAGCGCGAGTCACACCGGTTGCACCCGTTGCCATCTGAGCAACACCACGCGCCGCATTGGCGGTTGCACGGGGAGCGGCCATAGCACCGCGAGTAACGGCACGAGCGCCGCGATAGGCACTTGATGCCCCGCCTCGCATGGCTCGCAATTCGTACCAGTAGCTGATGCCAATACCGCTAGCCAAACCGCTTGCAATGTTCGGAAGTTGAAGCAACAGACCGACCGAAACGACGGAAATCACCATCATGCCAATGAGCGTGTACCCGACGTTTTGCACCCCGTCTAAATCGGCCTGTTCCATGTACCCGCCATAAATTTGCATTAGCAGCGTGAACACCACCGCAAACAGCACAATCGTCAGCACATAGTTGAGCACTTGAGACGCCCACAGCTCGAAGAAACGAGCGGTTGGCTGCCAGAGGAGGGCGAGGATGAACAGCGGCCCGAGACCAACCAGAATTGCCAAAGCGACCTTGGCAACAATCAGAAAAACAGCGCCGACTCCGACCACCGCAGTCAAAGCAATCGCAGACACAATACCAATCGCGGCATAGGTCAAACCGTCAGAGCTGAAGAAGCCCGATTCCTCAAACGCTTTGGACACATATTCCGCGCCTTGACCCGCAGCATTGTCGATGATGTTGGCTGCGGATGCGCCACCTGCATTCCCGGAAATTGCCTGCGCTAATCCGTCAGGGGTAGCCATGATCGCGTCTGCGATTTGTGACTGATACAGACCACCGGCCAGGGCAATCGAAACGATGATGCCAATTCGTAAACAGCGGTGCAGGAAATCAGCCACCGGCATATCAACAGCGCCGCGGATAACGAGCATGCCATAAGCGATAAGCGACAGCGTTAAACCGACCGAAACAACAGGCGTAACCTCAGTCAAAATCCGTGAAGAAATGTCCGTCACGTAGGACTGAGTAATGCTGTCTATATGCTCAAACAGCGGCCCGACGATTTGGAAATTACCGGCCATTGTCTTCTACCTCCGGGTACTCAAGGGGCATCCCGAGTTTTCTACTGACGGCGTTGGCCGCTCTCCGGGCATTGATGCACTTTTGCGTGCTCGCAAGTTCCGGGTTTTTCCTGCATTCGGCTTCGGCCAATAGGCGCTCGCTAAAGTTCTTTCGATAGAACTCGACGCTCGGGGCCTCATCGACTTGCTGCCTGCCCTTGTTTTCCTGTGCAGTCGCCGCATTGTTGCAGCCAGCCAGTACGCCTGCCACGGCGCACAGCGCGAGAATGGTTCCTTTCATCGGTTTGCCTCCTGAGTGGTGAGCGAAGCACATATCTCCGCGTCACCAAAACGGCGAGCAACGCGGCGGGCTTGCTGAAATGTTGGAAAGTGCACGGCCTTGGCTGACTCTCCCCAAATCGGGTGCCTGGCGTCATCCATACCGGCAAAAAAACGCCACCCGCGAGCATCAGCAGAGGCGGCCATGACGATGTAATGCATCTGCATGAATGACCTCCCTAGTCATGTCCAAAGCATGGCCATGATTATGAAAGACCATTCTTGAATGGTCAAGCAAAATACCTTTATAAATCAATGGCTTGTCAATAGCTGTCAATAGTTTTACTGCTGGAATACTGCATCACATTTGCACAATACTTGCCTCATCGCTGCATCACCCAATGCTGCGCATTGGGTCCCAAAGTTTGACCTTCTCGATGTGATGCATGCCCCGGACGTTGCATAAAAATGTCCAAGCCTTAGCCTTAAATTGGCTATACACCATACGCACCTTTCGGTGGCCGTAAGTCATTGAAAAATAACAATATTTCTCGGACTGCGAAAAACTCCTGTAGTGTTCGACCACTACAAAACGGCCGCAAACCCGCATAAATGCTGGCTTTGATGCACTACGGAAGCACTACGAAGGCCGGAAAAGTCCCACACGTAGCCAGATGTGATGCAACGGTAGGACAACAATGATGCAGTGATGATGCTAGCGTGATGCACTCCGCGCCCTTCGGGCTTGGGCAAGGGGCGCTGCCCCTCTGCACACCCTGCCCTCGCCGCCGGGAGGCTCGGGGG
>JAJUJD010000027.1 GCA_029267315.1 Alcaligenaceae bacterium | reverse complement strand
TGTATGGAGAAGCCCTTTTTTTCCAGGCTGCGGCTCAGCCAGTGAGCCAGCTCGGGCTCGTCTTCGACCAGCAGAATGCGCATGTCTAGTGCTTGAAACGACGCGTGAAAAAGAGGAAGTTAGCGTAGCACGAGAGAAAGCTGCTTAATATGGGAATGTTTTCCGTTGCCGTAAAGATAGGGGAGGGGTCTGCAATGCTTGGTCTGCGTCATCTGGTATTCGTACTTTCGTGGCTTGCGCTCGGGCTGGCCGTCTTGGGGTGCATGCTGTTCGAGTGGCACTGGGCCTGGGTGGTTGCCCCCGCCGTACTGGTGGCCATTGGCGTGTACGATATTTTCCAGCGACGCCATGCCGTGCTGCGCAACTACCCGATTATCGGACATCTTCGCTACATGTTCGAAACCGTCAGGCCGGAAATTCAACAGTATCTTGTCGATTCCGACACCGACGAAGTCCCCTTCGCGCGTTTGCAGCGGGCCGTTGTATATCAGCGGGCCAAGGGCGAGCCGGATGGACGCTCCTTCGGCAGCAAGTTGGCCTTGCATGAAATAGGCTACGAGTGGGTGAACCATTCGGTCGTCCCTTCGCAAATCGAGAGTCAGGATTTCCGCATTGCGGTAGGGCCAGGGCGCAAGCAGCCGTATTCCTTGTCCGTCTTCAATATTTCCGGCATGAGCTTCGGAGCACTGTCCGCCAACGCCATTCGGGCGCTGAACAAAGGTGCGCTCCTGGGCGGTTTCGCGCATGACACGGGGGAAGGCTCGGTTTCCCCCTACCATTTGCAAGGCGGCGATCTGGTCTGGCAGTTGGGCTCTGCCTATTTCGGAAGCCGCGACGAAAAGGGCAATTTCGACCCCGATCTGTTTGCGCGGGTGGCAGCGCATGAGCAAATCAAGATGATCGAACTCAAGCTTTCACAAGGCGCCAAGCCAGGTCATGGTGGCATTCTGCCAGCGGCAAAAATCACCCCCGAAATCGCGCGGACGCGGGGGGTGCTGATGGACGTTGATTGTGTCTCGCCCTCTTCACATTCGACCTTTTCGACACCCAAGGAAATGCTGGCCTTCATCGATCGCCTGCGGGATTTGTCCGGCGGGAAACCTACGGGCTTCAAGCTTTGCATTGGGCATCCCTGGGAGTTCATGAGCATTGCCAAAGCCATGCTGGAAACCGGCATCGTGCCCGACTTCATTGTGGTGGACGGCGCCGAAGGCGGAACCGGGGCCGCACCAGTGGAATTCACTGATCATGTTGGGGCGCCGTTGCAGGAAGGCCTGCTGCTGGTGCATAACACCCTGGTCGGAGCCGGCCTGCGCGACCAGATCAGAATCGGCGCCAGCGGTAAGATCATTACCGCATTCGATATTGCACGCACGCTGGCCATGGGAGCCGACTATTGCAACAGTGCGCGCGGTTTTATGTTTGCTGTGGGCTGCATCCAGGCAGGCATCTGTGGTACGGGCAGGTGTCCCACGGGCGTGGCCACCCAGGACCCGCGGCGCCAGCGTGCCATCGATGTGGAAGATAAATCTGAACGTGTCGCCAATTTCCACCGGAACACCCTGCATGCACTGCGTGAGTTGGTGCAGGCAACTGGCTTGCTGCACCCTTCAGAATTCAAGCCGGACCATATCCTGCGCCGCCTCTCGCGGGACGAAGCCAAGCCGATCTCGCAGATCCTGACTTTTCTGGAAACCGGGGATCTGCTGCAGGGGAATTTCCGTCATCCTGTTTTCGAAAAATACTGGAACCGTGTAAGCAGCGAATCCTTTGGACTGGTCCGCTGAATGATGGTCCAATCAGGTCATGCAAAAGCGTGGGTGGATACTATTCGCAGGTGTGCTGGCCCTGGCGGTAATCAAGTCGGGGCTGGTGATCAGCAACCTGCTGGCTGGCGAGCGGCTCGTTCATACGGAACCTTCGGAGTTTGCGCCCATCGTGGTCTTCGAACAGTACGGCGAACGGTGCATGAACTTCAACGATATAGAAGGTGAGGGCCGCCAGACCTGCATGCAGCTGAAGGACCCGGACCGCATGGTGTTCGAATACACGCGCATGATGACCAGCGCACTATTCGTCAATCCGGCGCCGCAATCCATACTTATCATCGGGCTGGGTGGGGCCACCTTGCCTACGGCCTTGCATAAGCTGCTGCCGACAACCGTAATTGATACCGTGGAAATCGACCCGGCCGTCGTCAAAGTCGCCCAGCGTTATTTTGGCTATCAGGTCGGCCCGCGGCAGCGCGTCCATGTGGACGACGGCCGGGCCTTTGTGGAGCGGGCGCTGGCGGATGGCCGCCGATACGACATGGTCATGCTCGATGCCTTCGACGTGGATTACATCCCGGCCCATCTACTTACGGTCGAATTCCTGGAACATGTGCGGAGCCTGCTTTCTGACACTGGTGTTGTAGTCGCCAACTCCTTCGCGCAAAGTCGCATGTACGAACGGGAATCCGCAACCTACGCGACTGTGTTCGGGGAATTTTTCAACTTGCGTGCAGGCCTGGAAGGGAATCGAGTCATCGTCGCCACGGTCGGGCCCCTACCTTCTGCGGAACAGTTGGAGCACAACGCAAGGCAGCTTGCCAAACAGCTCGAGCCGTTCGGCATCGATATCGACAAAGCGTTGGGCGCCTATGATGTACATCAGGAACCGCCCGGGCAGAACCTGCCATTGCGAGACCCGCCACCTGGCGGCGGCTAGGGCACTCAGCGCGTCAAAATCAAGTGCATCCCTTGCACCAGGTAAACCGTGCCAATGGCCATCACCAACCACTGGGTCCAGCGCCGGAACTGCTTGTCGTTCAGCCGTTCCAGCACAAACTTGCTGAGGCTGGTGCCAATGACAGCGCAAACCACAGCCAGCACCAGAAGCGCGGTAGGTAGGGCCTCACCCCCGGCCAGGGCGTGGCCGAAGTAAACGAGCTTCGCCAGGTGAGCGCAGGCCTGGCAAGCGGCTTTGGTGGCGACAACCACACGCCGGTCCATGTCTGTCCGCACATAAAAAATGTCCAGCAAAGGCCCTGATACACCCGCGACGAACTGCATCGCTGTATTGAGAAAGCCGCACATCTCTGCACCGCCGCGCGTAGTGACCTGGGGAACAAACTGGCGTGGAATGATCACCACCAGGAACGGAACAATACCCAGTGTGATCAGTACCAGTGCGCGGTCCGGAATAAAGCCGATGAAGGAGAACAGCAGCCCTGCCAGCAAAAGGCCGACAAGAAAACGGCCAAAAATACGGAAATCGATGTGACGGCGCCATAGGAACGCACGCCATCCATTGGAGGTGAGCTGCGCTGCGCCATGCAGCACCATGGCGGCCGACACCGGCATGAAGGCGACCAGCACTCCCATCAGGATCATTCCTCCGGCCATGCCGAAAATGCCTGATATGAAGGATGTCGCCAATACTGATATGGCGGTGATAAGAAGAAAGCCGGCCTGCAGCATCAAAGCACCGAGAAAAAGTTCAAGGCGCGAAGTTTAGCAAGCCGGCTTTCTGAATGCGCGTCAGATTACGCGCCAGCCCTCTCTTTCAAAGTGTCGATGCCGCGCAACGCCATCAATGAAGACTTGCACTGCGGCGTCATCCACTACGTCGCAGACGATTAACCCGGCGGCGGCTTCATCTTCTGGAGCAATGCCGGCCTTGCGCATCAAGGGCTCCGCATCACGAGATATCAGCATGGTCTTGCAGTGCAGGAACTGGTCCTGCAGGAACTCCCGAGCTTTGGGGTCCGCGGCCAGAATCTGCATGGCCTGAGGGCCTTGCGGCACGGCCACAGCATCAAACAGCACGCCCGGGTGATTCTCCAGCGACGCGTCAGCGTCCAGCATACCGCCACCGCTGCCCTGCAATTCACCGATATGCGGCCCCACCAGGCGCACTACTGCACCCTGAGCCACCAGGGCTTCGGCCAGCGGCCAGACCGACGTCTCTTCCACACCGTCAGCGACCAATATGGCAATTGTCCGGGTGGCGATGCCGCCTTCCCCGGGGCGAGCCATCAAAGACAAAGCTGGAGACGTGGTCACCTCCGGCTCTGGCGCGTTTTCCAGCGCACGGGGCATGGCCGGCGGCAATGCCATGCCCAGACCTTCGGCTACGCGGCTGGCAAGGTCTTCCGAGACATTACGCAACATGGCTACCGTGCGCTCGCGTATGGCACCGACTGTCACCTTGCTGAGTTCGAAGCGGAACCCGCCCACAATGTGCGCCTGCTCGACGGGAGTCTGGCTGTTGTAGAAGAGGGCTGCCTGATTGAAGTGTTCCGCGAACAACTCCGGCTTGCCGCGCAGCTCTTCGCCCTGCACCGGTTCGGGAAACGACACAAAGCCGCCGCGCCCCGCCTGGAATGGGCAACCCCCAGCCAGCGAATTTGGCTCATAGGCCACACCACCCCGATTAATGGTCTGGCGGTGCATGCCCTCGCGCTGATTGTTTTGAACCGGCGCAAGCGGCGCATTGATGGGCAATTCATGGAAATTCGGCCCGCCAAGGCGGATCAGCTGCGTATCGATGTAGGAGTGCAGTCGCCCGGCCAGCAGGGGGTCGTTGGTGAAGTCTATGCCCGGCACCACGTGGGCCGTGCAGAAAGCCACCTGCTCTGTTTCCGCAAAGAAGTTGTCCGGGTTGCGATTGAGCACCATGCGCCCGATGGGACGCAAGGGAACGAGTTCCTCGGGAATAATCTTGGTTGAATCGAGAATGTCGAAGCTGAAGCGGGCGGCGTCCTCTTCGGTGAATAGCTGAACGCACAGTTCCCATTCGGGGTACTGGCCGGCTTCGATGGCCTCCCAAAGATCTCGGCGATGATAGTCAGGGTCAGCACCGGAAATCTTTACCGCTTCGTCCCAGACGAGGGAATGGGTGCCCAGTTTTGGGTTCCAGTGAAACTTCACGAAGGTGGCTTGACCCGCGCGATTCACAAAGCGGAAAGTATGCACGCCGAAGCCCTGCATCATGCGATAGCTGCGGGGAATGGCGCGGTCGGACATCTGCCACATCAACATGTGGGTGGATTCCGGCATCAGCGAGACGAAATCCCAGAAGGTGTCATGTGCAGAGGCGGCCTGCGGCATGGCATGATGCTGCTCTGGTTTGACGGCATGCACCAGGTCGGGGAACTTCATGGCGTCCTGAATGAAGAAGACGGGCATGTTGTTGCCCACCAAATCCCAATTGCCTTCATCCGTATAGAACTTCACGGCGAAGCCGCGCACATCGCGGGCGGTATCCTTGGAGCCGCGTTCTCCCTGCACCGTGGAGAACCGCACAAAAACCGGGGTGATCTTGCCGGCAGAATTGAACGGAGCGGCACACGTGACGTCACTTAGATCGTCATAGCATTCAAAGAAGCCGTGGGCGCCTGAACCCCGTGCATGTACCACCCTTTCCGGAATTCTTTCATGGTCGAAGTGGGTGAGTTTCTCGCGGAGAATGAAATCTTTCAGCAGCGCAGGGCCGCGTAGGCCGGCTTTCAGGGAGTTCTGATTGTCTGCAATCCGCACACCCTGATTGGTGGTCAGAGGCTGCCCCGCCGGGTCTGCGCGGAAACGTTCCAGAGGCCCCCCGGAATGGTTGACCCCTGGCGTGGCGGGCTGGCCCGTCTTGTCGGTCATATTGGTTTCGGAGAGCGTGCTTCCCGAGGCTTCTATCTTGGGCGGGGGCGAGGTCGCACCCGGCTGGGGGTTGATCGCGTTGTCGCGACCATGCTCGCCCGGCTTGGTCGGGTTGTAAGGCATGCCGGCAGCCATTGCGGCGACGGCTGCTGCTTTCTGCACTTGCTCCGTCGGTTGGTTATCACTGCCGGGAGGGTGGGCTGGACCGCTATCGCTGCGGCTATAGGCAGTGTCTGTCGCCCGGGCTGCGTCATCGGCTGGTGAACGAGGAGGCTGAGAGGAAGAATCTTTGCGATTCGGCATGATGGGGCTCCGTTATTAATACGGCTTGCTTCTTCACCGGAAGGGTTGGGGCAAGCGCTGCAATGGAGCCGGAACTGGGCAAGCATCATGCCGCGTGAGTCTGCGCGCGGGCCTGGCGACAGGCATATGTGAGCTCAGAGGCCCAAGGGCAGGGCTGTCTTGTAAGACACCTGTTTGAGCGCAAAGCTTGAACGGATCTTGTCGATGCCGGGAATGGGCGTGAGCTGTTCGATGATGAAGCGTTCTAGCGCCGCGATGTCGCGTACAGCGACCCGGATAAGGTAATCGGAATCGCCCGTCATCAGATAGCACTCCATTACCTCATCATGTTCGCAGATGCGCTTCTCGAACTGGTTCAAGGCGGCCTTTTCCTGCGATTTCAAGCTAATGGAGATGAATACATTTAAACCCAACCCCAACGCCGCTGCATTGGCGATGGCAACATAGCGGTCGATGATGCCGGCGGCCTCCAGTGCTTTGACACGTGCCAGGCAAGGAGAGGGTGAAAGATGAACCCGGCGCGCCAGTTCCACATTGCTTAGCGAGCCGTCACGTTGCAGTTCATCAAGGATTCTCAAGTCTGTGGAATCCAGTTTCATCGCGTCTCCTGGTTTTTTGTGCTGATAACTAGATGGATAACAGCATTTTATGCTGAGCCAGGCGCATGGAAACGCAGGGTTTGAAAGCAAATTCTGTGTCAGGTGCCGCAGAATGAACCTATACGAGTTCATCCGAGGTCTGCCATGAACGCCTTCACTGATTTGCCCGTAGTGTTTCGCAATCCCAAACAGCCGGCTTCCAGTCACTCACTTCAGCAGTCGTCGAAGGGGCTGTCGCAAGTATCCGCGCTGGCGCATGATATTGATCCTGAAGAAACGTCCGAATGGCGGGAGGCTTTCGTATCGATGGCGGCGGCTCACGGTCCTGAGCGCGCGGCCTTCATGCTGGATGAGCTGCACCGCTTGGCGGTGGAACTCAAGGTGGACTGGCGCCCGTTGCTGGGAACGCCCTATGTGAACACTATTTCCGCCGACCACCAACCGCCTTACCCGGGCGATCTGGCCATGGAACAACGCTTGTGCGCCATCATTCGTTGGAACGCACTGGCCATGGTGTTGCGGGCCAACGCAGCTTATGGCGAACTTGGCGGGCATATCGCCAGCTTCGCCAGCGCCGCAGAGCTCTTCGAGGTGGGGTTCAACCATTTCTTCCGGGCCCGCGAAACTCAGCCGGGCGGGTTTGGGGGCGACCTCGTCTTTTTGCAGCCGCACAGCGCACCTGGTGTCTATGCCCGGGCCTTTCTGGAAGGGCGGCTCAGCGAGGCGGATCTGGCTCATTATCGTCAGGAAATTCGCGGCCCGGAAGTCGGGGCACGAGGCCTCAGCAGTTATCCGCATCCCTGGCTGATGTCCGACTTTTGGCAGTTTCCCACCGGGTCCATGGGCATAGGCCCAATCAGCTCCATCTACCAAGCGCGGTTCATGCACTACCTCACCCACCGAGGCTTGCTGGATTGCAGCGGCCGCAAGGTATGGGGGGTATTCGGTGATGGTGAGATGGACGAACCCGAATCCATGAGTGCGCTGACGCTGGCCGCGCGGGAGCGGCTCGACAACCTGGTGTGGGTGGTGAACTGCAATTTGCAGCGGCTGGATGGCCCCGTGCGCGGTAATTTCAAAGTGGTGGACGAACTGGAGCGTCTCTTCCTGGGGGCGGGCTGGAATGTCATCAAGCTTCTGTGGGGCAGCGATTGGGACGGCCTTTTTGCGCGCGATACGGACGGCGTCCTGATGCGTGCCCTGGCCGCCACGGTGGACGGCCAGATGCAGACCTTCGCGGCGAACGACGGCCGCTTCAACAGGGAGCAGTTCTTTGGGCAGAATCCCGCCCTTGCCCGACTCGTGGAGGGCATGTCGGACGAGGACATTGATCGCTTGCGGCGCGGCGGCCATGACATGGTGAAAGTGCATGCCGCCTATGCGGCCGCCATGGCGAGCGAGGGCAAGCCCACAGTGATCCTGGCTCATACCATGAAGGGCTATGGGATGGGCAGTGCCGGTCAGGGCCGCATGAACACGCATTCGAACAAGAAATTTGAAGATACGGATATTTTGCAGTTCCGCGACCGTTTCGGTCTGCCCCTGTCGGACGAACAAGCTTTACGGCTGGATTTCTACCGCCCCTCGTCAGACAGCGCCGAATTGCGCTACCTGCGGGAACGAAGGGCAGCGCTGGGGGGGAGCCTGCCGGCCCGCCATAGCGGCTGCGAGGCAGTGGCTGTGCCACCCGTGGAAACTTATGCGCGCTTTGCGCTTGAGCCTGGCGAGCGGGAGATGTCCACCACCATGGCGTTCGTGCGCATGCTGGGCGGCCTGTTGCGTGACCAGACCCTCGGCCCGCGCATTGTGCCCATCGTGGCGGATGAAGCGCGGACTTTCGGCATGGCCAATCTGTTCAAACAGGTAGGCATTTATTCCTGTGTGGGGCAAAAGTATGAGCCGGAAGACATCGGTTCCATACTGAGCTACCGCGAAGCACTGGATGGGCAGATTCTGGAGGAAGGCATCAGCGAAGCGGGAGCGATTTCAAGCTGGGTGGCGGCAGCAACCAGCTACAGCGTGCACGGTCTGGCCATGCTCCCGTTCTATATCTATTACTCCATGTTCGGCTTCCAACGGATCGGCGACCTGATCTGGGCTGCTGCCGATCAGAAACCGCGGGGTTTCTTGATTGGTGCCACATCCGGACGCACGACGCTGGCCGGGGAAGGCCTGCAGCACCAGGACGGCAGCAGCCATTTGTGGGCCATGACCATACCCAATTGCCGCTCTTACGATCCGGCCTTTGCAGGGGAGCTGGCCGTCATCATTGCCCACGGCATGCAGCGCATGATGGTGGAGCAGCGCGATGAGTTCTATTACCTGACGGTCATGAACGAGAACTACGTGCAGGCCCCCTTGCCCGAAGGCGTGGAGGACGACGTCATCAAGGGAGCTTATCGCTTCCGTCATTATCCGGCGCAAGGCCTAAGCGGGGCTGAGCCGCAGCGCGTCACCCTGATGGGATCGGGCGCCATTCTTACCGAAGTCATTCGGGCGGCAGAAATGTTGGCGGAGGACGGAATTGGCGTGGATGTCATCAGCGTCACGAGCTGGTGCGAGCTGGCGCGCGAGGGTATGCGGCTGGAGGAGGCAGATGCGGCAGTCGACGACTGCCATATTCGGGGCGTTCTGGCGGCAACCGAAGGCCCGATCATTGCCGCAAGCGATTACGTGCGCCTGGTGCCCGAGTCTGTGCGCGCTTACCTGCCTGAAGGGCGACGCTATCGTTGTCTGGGCACAGACGGCTTTGGCATGAGCGACACTCGTGCCCGACTGCGACGCCATTTCGGTGTAGACGCAGAGTCCATTGCCGCTGCAGCGCGCAAAGCATTATGAAATCGGGCGCCCGGGGGTCGACAACTCGGGCGAACGGCCGTGCTGACCGAGTCGAACGCCGATTGCCGAATCGGCGTTCGCATTCAATAATGGGTGGTCCATCTTCCATAACAGGAGAACACGATGCCCGGTTTGCTTCCACAAGTGGATCCCGACGGCCTGCTCGAATACTCGGTGGTTTATACAGACCGCGCTCTCAATCACATGTCACAGCGCTTTCAGCGCGTGATGCAAGACATCAGTCGTACGCTTAAACAGGTCTACAAGGCTGAAGCGGCCGTTGTGGTGCCCGGCAGCGGGACTTACGCCATGGAAGCGGTTGCCCGCCAGTTTGCCACGGGCAAGCATTGTCTGGTCATCCGCAATGGCTGGTTTAGCTACCGCTGGAGCCAGATATTCGAAATGGGGTCCATCCCCGCCCAGACCACGGTGCTGACAGCTTCACGTACACAAGAGGAATCGCAGGCGCCATTCTCACCGCCGCCCATCGAAGAAGTTGTCTCTGCCATTCGCGAGCAGAAGCCCGATCTGGTCTTCGCCGCGCACGTCGAAACGGCGTCGGGCATCATGTTGCCGCCGGAATATCTCCGTGCTGTGGCGGATGCCGTTCACGAACAGGGCGGCATGTTCGTGCTGGATTGCATTGCTTCCGGAGCTATTTGGGTGGATATGCAGGCGGCGGGCGTCGACATCCTCATCAGCGCGCCACAGAAGGGCTGGTCAGGGCCGGCCTGTGCCGGGCTGGTTATGCTGAGCGCCGAAGCGCGTCAACGCATTGAGTCCACAACCAGTACCAGTTTCTCCTGCGACCTGCGCAAGTGGCTGCAGATCATGCAGAGTTACGAACAGGGCGGCTTTGCCTACCATGCCACCATGCCCACTGACGCGCTTCTAGCCTTGCGCGATGTCATGGCCGAAGCCGAGGCACAGGGTTTCGAAAAGCTGCGGGCCGCACAGCAGCAGCTCGGCGACCGCGTGCGAAGCATGTTGCGGGAAAAAGGCTTCCGCAGTGTGGCGGCACCGGGGTTCGAAGCACCCGGCGTGGTAGTCTGCTACACCGATGACGACGGCATCCAGTCAGCGAAGAAGTTTGTCGCTGCCGGCGTACAGGCAGCCGCCGGAGTACCGCTGCAATGCGGTGAGCCGGCGGACTTTAAAACCTTCCGGATTGGCTTGTTCGGGCTGGACAAATGGGCCGATATCGATGGCACGGTAGGCCGTCTTGAGCGGGCCGTCGATGCGATTCAGGCCGCCAATGAGCCCGCTGCCGCTCTGGGCCGTTAAGGCGTGAAGGGCAGCTCGCGAGCGAAATGTCCTATACGAAAGTGACGTCCAGGTCGGGCAGTGGCAGGCCGGTCAGTGCCGTGGTCCAGCGCTGGCCGGGGGATATCGGGTAGGCGGCCGTCAGAGTGCCGGTGGTGACGACGGCGCCGGCCTCCAGCGGCGGCCGCCCCTCCCGTTGCAGGCCCTTCATCAGGTGCACGATGGCGTTCAGAGGGTTGCCCAACACACTTGCACCTGAACCATTGTCTTTGAGCTCACCATCGCAACGCAGCTCCAGTTGCACGGCGGCCAGGCGGCCAACAAGGTCGCGCCCCAGTTCCATTACTGAGCAGCGTTCGCCAATGAGCAGGGCACCATGCATGCCACCGTTGGCAATCGCCTGGGGGACGGTCGGAGGCACGCCGTCGGCAGGCGTCACCACAATCTCGTAACCCTGGGCCACCCAGTCCACACATGCCAGAATCTGTTCTGGGCTTGCATCCGTGGGCGGCGCCTTATGAAAATGCAGCACGATTTCCGGCTCGATGCGTGGACCCGTGAAGCGGGCAAGAGAGTAGGGCCCGGGTTTACCCGCCATGAAGGTAACGGTGTCATCGTACATGGCGCCCCACATGGGTTCCGTCGCTCCGAGCTGTGCCCAATTACGCGTATTTGTGAAGCCGACCTTGTGTCCGGTAATGACGGCCCCCTGACTGATGCGGTGGGCCTCCCTCTCAGCGGCCGCCCGATATGCGGCGGAAAGTTCGGAAAGAGAAAAGGGCTGGGGGGCAGTGGTGCTCATGGATTCCCTGAAAAATTGACGACGATGGCCAAGCATACCGTGTCCCCTGAAAGGCGAGAAATCTGGCGTAGTGCATTATGATTTGCGCCCGTCCACCCGAAAGCTCTCCCTATGTCTGAACTGGAACACCTCGATGCTGCCATTATTGGTGGCGGCCCGGCGGGCCTCATGGCGGCGGAAGTGCTGGCGCGTGCGGGCAGGCGTGTCACAGTCTTCGAGGCCAAACCATCTCTGGGCCGAAAGTTTCTTCGGGCGGGGATAGGCGGGCTGAATCTTACCCATGGCGAAACGTATGCGCAGTTCGTCACCCGTTTTGGTGAACGAGCTGATCAGCTGAAACCCATGCTGGATGCTTTTCCCCCTGAAGCGATATGCGAGTGGGCGAGGAATCTGGGCATCGAAACTTTTACCGGGTCGTCCGGCAGAGTGTTTCCGGTCGACATGAAGGCCGCACCTCTGCTGCGCGCCTGGGTGCATCGGCTTCGCGAGCTGGGAGTGCGTTTTCGACTCAGGCATCGCTGGCAAGGATGGGACGAGGCCGGCGCAATGCGATTCTCCAGCCCGGAAGGCACTGTAGCCGTAGGTGCGTGTGCCACTGTCCTGGCGCTTGGAGGCGGGAGTTGGCCCCAACTCGGGTCTGACGCGGCCTGGGTGCCATGGCTTGAGGCCAAGGGCGTAGACGTCGCGCCGCTGCAAAGTGCCAATTGTGGTTTTAATGTGCAGTGGAGTCCTCACCTGCAGACGCGTTTTGCCGGTGCGCAGGTCAAGCCCGTTGTGATTGCCTTCACCGATGCAGAGGGTGTAACGCACAGTCGGCAAGGGGAACTGGTCGTGACCGAATACGGTATTGAAGGCAGCCTGGTCTATGCGCTTTCCAGGCCGCTGCGCGACAGCCTGACGCGCACTGGGCCGCTAACCGTTATGCTGGACCTGGCTCCAGGGCGCAGCTTGGAAAACGTAATGGGCGAACTGGCCCGTCCGCGCGGCGCTCGCTCCATGTCCAGCCATCTGCAGAGTCGGCTGGGAATGAAGGGGGTGAAGACCGCGCTGCTGAGGGAACTGCTCGGCCCGCAGGGTTATGCCGATCCTGCAACGGTCGCTCGCGCCGTCAAGGCGCTGCCGCTAACGCTGGATTCCCCACGCCCGCTGCCGGAAGCAATCAGCACGGCGGGTGGGGTCAAGTTTGAATCGCTGGACGAATCGCTCATGGTCTCGTCCATGCCCGGCGTCTTCGTGGCAGGTGAAATGTTGGACTGGGAAGCTCCTACCGGAGGGTACCTATTAAGTGCCTGCATGGCGCAGGGTCGTTGGGCTGCGCATGGCATCTTGCGTTGGCTTGAGGCATGATTTATTGCTTCAGTGTCTGAAGATTCCCCTCCAAATAGCTTCACCATCTTAAGATTACAAACTCCCCACTGATACATGAAAGGAACCGGGTAACATTCTTTCCAAATAAAAGGAGATTTGTCGAATGTTGTCCGGCTGGCAGCGTGCTGGAGGGCGGCTCAACGTCATTGTTGCTTTGCTGTGTGCTTTGGTGGTGATCGGTATCTGGTTGACCACCTATCAGCGTATCGACGCCGAGCGCTGGCAAGCCGAGGCGGCGGCCCGAGACGCGAACCTAAATCTGGCCATAGCGTTTGAGCAACAGGTTCATCGCACCATCAAATCAGCCGAACAGGTCGCGTCTTTCGCGCGTGATCAATATTTGCGCGGCACACTCGATTTGGGGCGATGGCTCGACGACCGACTGATTCGGGAAGACATATTCACCATCATCAGTGTTGCCAATGAAAATGGCGACATCGTGGATTCCACACAGGCTGGGGTACAGGCCAACTACGCGGATCGCGAGTTCTTTTTATTCCAGCGCGACAGCGCATCGGATACGCTTTTCGTAAATCCTCCTGTCATCGGCCGGGTGTCCGGTGAAGTGCGCATTCCTATGTCTTTGCGCATCAGCCGCGCAGATGGAACGTTCACTGGAGTGGTCGTCATGTCCGTGACGCCGGAAGATTTCACCGACTTTTACCGCGAGGCCTATCTTGGCGGACGCGACATGCTTGAGCTGGTGGGGTTGGACGGCCTTGCACGCAGCCGTAGGGTGGGTGAGGGCAGTGGTCTGGTCTCGAGCGCTGAAACGCTGACCCGCCTGGACCGCGTGCATGAGGCGTCCCAGGGCAGCTATGTGCATGATGGATCCGGTCTGGACGGGGTTGCCCGGATTGTGGCTTATCGCCGCGTGGACGATTACCCTTTGGTCGTCGCGGTAGGCACCGAATACGGCAAAGAGTTGGCGCCTGTTGAGCAGCGCCAACGTTACTATTTGATAGTGGCTGCTGCTGCGTCGGTGGTGGTGTTCCTCTTTGGCTTCTTATTGCTCGTGATGCTGATGCGCGAGCGCCGTGCGGCGGAGAGCCTGGCAGAAAGTGAAGCCCTCTACCGTGCCACGTTCGATCAGGCGGCCACCGGCATTGCGCACGTGTCGCAGCAGGGTACGATAATCGGGGCCAACCACAAGCTGCACTCGATGCTTGGCTATACAGTCGGTACCTTGGTGGGGCGCAGCCTTTTCGACTTGATGAAGCTGGCCGATCGTCGCGATGCCCGCCAGCTCTTCGACCAACTCACTGTGCAAGAGCAGCGGGGAGACTCGGCGGAAGCGGAAAGAAGGTATCTGCGCACAGACGGATCGATTGTCTGGGTCTGTGAAACACTGGGCGCGGTAAAGTCCCCGGCCGGAGACATTGCGTATCTGGTGATTGTTCTGCAGGACATCACAGCCCGCAAAGCACTGGAGGCTCGCCTGGCCCACGATGCCATGCACGACGTCCTTACCGGGCTGCCCAACCGAAGCATGTTCGAAGATCGTCTCAACCACGCACTGGCTTCTGCGCGCCGCCATGGCCACATGTGCGGGGTTCTGTATATCGATCTGGATGGTTTCAAGGAAGTGAACGACAGCAATGGCCATGCAATGGGTGACCGCCTGCTGCAGCAAGTAGCCAAGCGGCTCGAAACCAGCATACGCGCCGAAGATACGGTGGCACGCATCGGCGGAGATGAATTCGCGGTAGTGCTTTCCACCATAAGCAGCCCGCATGATTGCCGGCTCGTTGCTGACAAGCTGGCTGAAACCCTGTCGGAACCCTATGAAGTGGCCGGCCGAACCGCGCGAATTTCGGCCAGCATCGGTGCCGCTGTCTTTCCCCGCGACGGCAAGGACGCGGAAAGCCTCGTCCTCCGGGCAGACGAGGCCATGTACGCAGACAAACGCGAGAAAGACGGCGACTGAGCCCTGGCAATTTAGTCTTCTGTAAGCCGAATCAGACGCTTGCCGAGATTCTTACCTTCGTAGAGATCTGCGATCGAGCCTGGAGCCGCTTCGATACCTTCGAGGATTTCCTCGCGGTAGCGTAGCTGCCCGCTTCTTACCAAGGGCGCCAGGAAATCGATGGCTTCCTCGTAGCGGTTTTCATAATCAAACGCCAGGAAGCCCTCCATTCGCGCCGACTTGTTCAGGAGGTGCCGGTCGACGCGCGGCCCTTGTGGCCAGGGTTCCCAATTCGGTATGGACGCTGTGCCGCAAATTACAATGCGGGCCCGACGGTTGATGTGACGAATCACTGTGTCGCTGATGTGGCCCGAAGTATTGTCAAAGTAGACGTCCACGCCGTCAGGGCAGGCTGCGGCCAGCGAAGCCTCCAGATTGGGCTGCCGGTAATCAATGGCGGCGTCGTAGCCGAATTCTTCCAGGCAGAGCCGGCGTTTCAATTCGCCGCCGGCAATACCGACCGTGCGGCAGCCCTGGAGTTTGGCAAGCTGTCCAACAAGCGAGCCCACTGCACCTGCGGCAGTCGAAACTACAACGGTGTCGCCGGCTTGCGGCTGGCCTACGGCCGTCAGACCAAAGTAGGCGGTGATTCCGTTCAACCCGAGCACGCCCAGGGACAACGATAATGGAAGATCGGTCTCTTTCACGACCCGGCGTACGGGTGAGCCGTCAGTTACTGCGTATTCCTGCCAGCCCAGCAGCCCCATCACCACGGCACCTTCCGGATAGTCCGCATTGCGTGACTGCACAACCCGGCCGACCGTGAAAGCCCGCATGACCTCTCCAACACCGACGGGCCGGGAGTAGTTGGACGCCGCATTGACCCAGCCGCGCATAGCGGGTTCAACGGAAAGGTACAAATTCCTGACGAGGAACTCCCCTTCCTGAATATCGCGAACGGGCGCTGCCCGGATTTCAAAGTGGTCGGCCTGAGGGATGCCAACCGGTCGTGATTTAAGTACGACCTGGCGGTTCTGTAGCGCTGACAAGTTGATGGCTCCTCTTCTCACACGATGGAATAACTCGCCACATTATCGGCGCCGTGCGAGTTGGAGCCAAGTTCAATCCTTTTTCTTTAAACGCCAGGGGGTGTCATCCTGGGGGCCGAAGGGGCCGTCAGATGCCTTCTCCACATTGGGGTTGCCATCGAACTGCGTCGCCTTGCGGCCCTCGGCCTCGTCCTTGAGTTTCTGGTCGTCGGGCCGAAGGGCATTCTTCTGGCCTTGCCCCTGCTGGCGGGCTGGGTCGAAATTGCTTGGGTTCTTATCTTTATCGGTTTGGGTCATGGTGTGCTCCTTGCAATTCATGCCGGTCTCGTGACCGGCATGTGGGAGATGCAAGGGCCGTGCCCCGTCAGTCTGTCGGCTTGACCCGAAAGCCGCGGCCGCCTTGTACCACGAAGGTGGCAGCGCGGCCCAACCTGTACAGCCTTTTTCCAGGGCGATGCCGGTCAAAGGCCGCAGGCTTAACTGGGCATGGGGTCGAACGGCGATTATCCGCTTCCAAAGTGAGGTCGTCGTCGTCCACCTCTTTCCAGATACCGAAGGCACGGGGCCGGAACAACCAGCGTACGTAACCCCGGGTGGCGGCCAGGGAGACAAGTTCCGCGTGGTCACTCGCATTCATCACGACGTGGCGGTCGGCGGCCTCGCCCGGATAGCTGGCGAAGGCACGGTGGCAGCTAACCGTTTCCTCTAGGGGCGCATTGAGTCGCCACCAGGGACGGTGAGTGACGCGCTCCAGATCCCAGGCACCCAGATTCCACGCGGCTTCCAGCATGGCGTCATCGAGGGCTTCCACTTCTTGCCACGGAATATCAATCTGTAGAGCGGAACCCGCGACGGAGCGCAGAGGAATCTCCACGCCAGGAACCCTGACGGGTGATTTCCGGTGGAAGCCGTGCCAATGAAGAATCAGCATGACCGGGGTTTCGGGTTTGGCCACTGCGCTCAGCGTTACGGCGTACAAGGGTAGGCGCATCGCTGCTGCTTGGGCCTGTATGGTTTGCAGGATCTGCATAGGGCCTCCTTGTGACACTGACACTCAATTTGATTCTAGCGTCAGTCTGGCCGCAGAGAGCAGGTGAAAGCCCGCATGCCTGTGCCAGTGTTGTCAAAAGGGAATACGACTTGCTGCCCGCGAGTTAGCCATCCGGCCAAGGCCCCCTGAAACAAGGAGACCCCATGACACACGCAGCGACTTGCACTGTTTTTTTTGACGGCAAGCCACTCACCGGCCCGGTTGGGCGCCCTCTAGTTGACTTCCTCGCAGACCATGGCATCGACGTGCCCCACGTCTGTTATCACCGGGCTCTTGGGCCGCTTGAAACCTGCGATGTCTGCTGGGTGGATATCAACGGGGAAATGGCGCGCGCCTGTGCCCAGCAGAGCCAGGATGGCATGCGGGTTCAGACCTCGCCGCTGGTTCTTGAAGCACGCGAGGAAGGGATGGACCGGCTGCTGGCCAAACACGAACTCTATTGCACTGTATGCGAGCACAACACCGGCGACTGTACTTTGCATAACACCATGGCGGACATGGACATACCGATACAACGCTACGAGTATCGGCGCAGCCCCTACGATAAAGACGAAAGTAACCCGTTCTACACCTACGACCCGGACCAGTGCATCCTGTGCGGACGCTGCGTGCAGGCCTGTCAGAATGTGCAGGTGAATGAGACGCTCAGCATCGACTTCAGCCAGGAGTTTCCCCGGGTGCTGTGGGACGGTGGCCATACGATCGATGGTTCCAGCTGTGTGAGCTGCGGCCATTGTGTGACCGTATGCCCATGCAATGCCCTGCTCGAAAAAAGCATGCAACCCGATGCCGGACCGTTCACTTCCATGTCGGAATCCGTGAAACGTCCTCTGATCGACATCGTCAAAACACTGGAACGAACAATTGGTGCGACGCCCGTCACCGCCGTTTCCAATATGGATATGCAGTGGCGTCAACCCGAGATCAAACGCACTAAGACGGTCTGTACCTATTGTGGCGTGGGGTGTTCTTTCGAGATATGGACAAGAAACCGGCACATCCTTAAGGTTCAACCCGTGGTTGACGCGCCCACCAACGGTATCTCCACCTGTATCAAGGGCAAGTTCGCCTGGGACTTTGTGAACAGTGGCAAACGTTTGACCACCCCACTGATTCGCGAGAACGATAGCTTCAGAGAGGCCAGCTGGGACGAGGCTTTGGATCTGGTGGCGCAACGGCTGATGGCTGATCGTGCGCGCTACGGGCCGGATGCCATCGGTTTTATCGGTTCCAGCAAGGCCAGCAATGAAGAAGCCTATCTCACGCAGAAGATTGCGAGGCTGGTCATCGGAACAAACAACGTGGACAACTCCTCCCGTTATTGTCAGAACCCGGCAACCAAAGGCCTTTTTCGTACAGTTGGATACGGGGGAGACGCTGGAACTCTGGAAGACATTGCCCAGGCAGACCTTGTCGTGATCGTGGGCAGCAACCTGGCTGAGAACCATCCAGTCTTCGCTACCCGGGTGAAGCAGGCCGGCAAGCTGCGTGGCCAGAAACTGATTGTGATCGACCCGCGCAAGCACGAGATGGCCGAACGGGCCGACATTTACTTGCGCGTGCGACCCGGAACAGACCTGATATGGGCTTCGGCATTCTCCCGCTACATGTTTGAACACGGTTATGCCGACCTTGAGTTTCTTCAGAACCGCGTCAACCAAGTCGCTGCCTATCGTGCATCGCTGGACCCCTTCACGATGGAGTTTGCGGCGCAGATGACTGAGATTCCGCAAGAAACGCTGGTGGCCGCAGCTGAAATGATCGGCCAAGCGAAATCGGTCTGTTTGCTGTGGGCAATGGGCATCACTCAGCATAGCCATGGCAGCGACACGAGCACCGCCTTCTCCAATCTGTTGCTGGTCACTGGAAACTACGGTCGCGCGGGAACAGGTGGCTACCCTATGCGAGGGCACAACAATGTCCAGGGCGCCAGTGATTTCGGCTGTCTGAAGAACTTCTACCCTGGGTATGAAAAAGTCGACGATGAGGCCGTGCGTAGAAAGTGGGCCCAGGCGTGGGGCGTAGAGGAAGACTCTCTATCGTTGAAAGTGGGGGCGGACAATTTCACTATGGTGCAGGACGCTGATACAGAAAAGATCCGTGCGATGTACGTGATTGGCGAGGAAACCGCGCTGTCGGATTCCCACACGAACGATGTCCACGATGGCTTCGAGAAGCTGGAATTCCTGGTAGTGCAAGACATGTTCATGAGCCGCACCGCCCAGTTTGCCGATGTCATCTTGCCGGCCTGTGCAAGTCTCGAGAAGGACGGCACCTTCGTGAATACCGAGAGGCGTATCCAGCGCTTCTATCCTGCGTTCCCGCCGCTGGGCGAAAGCCGGCCCGATTGGCAGATACTGACAGAACTGGCCCGGAGAATGGGCCACGACTGGGCTTACGAACACCCCAGCGAGATCATGGAAGAAGTGGCGGGGATCGCGGAGATCTTCCGGGGAGTCAGCTACGAGCGGCTGGAAGGCTGGAACTCGCAATGTTGGCCCGTGAATGAAGATGGAAGCGACACGCCATTGCTGTATACCGAGCGCTTCAATACAGAGGATGGCAAGGCGGTTCTCTACCCGCTGGAATGGTCCCCGCCGCAGGAAGATGTGGATGAGGACTACCCGCTGATGCTGGATAACGGCCGCATGTTGGAGCACTTTCAGGCGACCAATCAAACGGGGCGCAACGATGGCATTGACCGCATGTTGCCTGAGTGGTTTGTGGAAATCAGCCCTGAACTGGCCCAGGAGCATGGGATCGCAGATGGAAGCGTCGTCAGGCTGAGCTCCCGCCGCGATTCAGTGGATGTGCCCGTTCTGGTGACGGACAGGGTGGCGGGGCGCGTGCTGTTCCTGCCCTTGCATCAGGGCAAGCCGGGTTTGAACTTGCTGACAGGGGAACATCACGACCCGGTGGTCAATACACCGGCATACAAGGAAACGGCAGTCCGAATGACTGTGCTTGACCCTGCACCCAAAGGGTCGCCGCTACCCAAAAGCAACTTCCGGTTTGCCCGTCGCACGCCGGTCAGCGGGGTCGAAGTCGAAGTGAAATGGGCACAGCCCAATTATGTTGTTCCACCAGCCCAACAGCTCGACCCGGAGAAGCTCTGATGGCAAAACCCATTGATTACGAGGTCAAACCTACCCCAATCGACCCCACCGCTCGGGAAGAACTGGATACGTTGCTGCAAAGCTTGCATGAGCGCGGCGTTTTACGGTTCGCCAATGATGTCGTCTGTGCCCAGGAGGATATTGCTGGCATAGTCGTGAATGGCCTGAGCAAGCAGGGAACGCTCAATGCCATTCAGAATCTGTCAATTTTGGGGATGGCACTTTCTCGCATTCCCCCTGAAGACTTCTACAAGTTTGTTTTCGGTTTCAAGGACGCCATGTCCGTGCTCAACACGCAGGCGCAGTCGGAACGCAGGGACGACGCACCTGGTGTCACAGGGGCCTACCGTATGCTCAAGGATGAACAACTGTGGCAGTCGATTAGCCCATTGCTGGAGGCACTTAAGGCTTTTTCCTCAAGAATGAGTGAGGAGCCCGAAAAACCCGTGACACGTTTCACCGGCAAGCCGACAGAAATGTGACTGCTGCGTGATTCCTTAGCGTGCTGCCTCGTTTTTGGACGAGTTGGCACGGCTGGGCCATAGGACGGAGAACATGGCCAGCAGCATTAGCACGACAGCCACTACATCCTGCCAGTGCAACGGTTCCCCGAGTAGCAGCACGCCGGAAAATACGCCGATTACCGGGATCAGCATGACGCCCAGAGTGGACGCCTGCGGAGGCAGTTCCCGGGCCAGTAGAAACCAGCCCACCTGCGCCACGCTCAAGACCAGCAGACCGTTGTAGAGCACGGCCAGCAGTCCAGGTGTGCCGGGCCAGCGGAACTCGGGCAGTTCAAACAACAGGGCGCATACAGTAAGAACTGTCGCGCCCAGCAGCACCGACCAGAGAGTGAAGGTCACGGTGTGCATGCTGAGCCGGGTATGGCGCAACATTTGGGTTCCCACCCCCCAGAACAGGGCGGCGCTCAATGCGAGGAAGACGCCGGTGGGTCGCCCTGCCAGTGCAGCCATTTCGTGCCACAGCAGCAGCACGGAACCGGTGATGGCGGCCGCCATCCCGACGAAATGTCGCCCCTGCATGCCGGCCTTATACAGCACGGCGCCGGCGATGGCGGCGAACACCGGCATGGTGTAGCCCAGAATGGCCGCGCGACCGCTCGACAGCAGTGGCATGGCCAGAATGATGAGCATGTTCCAGAGAACAAGATTGACTGCGGCCAGCCGCAGCACCTTGAAGCGTTCGCCCTTAGGCACGTGATAAGGAATGCCGCGCCACTGCATGAACAGGACCAGTACCGGTACCGCCACCCACAAGCAGGCCGCCCGGAACATCAAGGGTGGCATTTCCCCCACGCCGACTTTCATGACAGTCCAGTTGACGCCCCAAATCAAGGTAACCAGGATCAGTGCAACGGCTTGGCTTGCGGTGAGTGGCATATATACAGCTTCAAATATCGAGCGAGAACTGGTCAGTATCCACGGGCAGCTCGCCCTGGCGCCCGGAACGGCATTCGATGCGTATCGGTTCCGTCACCTTGCAGCAGCAGGGCAATATTTCTGATGCGCCCAAATAGGCCAAAGGAGGGTCATCATAGCTGACATTGCCGGCCAGCAATGTCAGCCTGCATACGCCGCAATAACCGCTGCGGCATTGGTACTCGACTTCATGCCCGGTGCGTTCCAGGCCATCCAGCAAAGATTCGCCCTTCAGTAACTGAAAGGTTTTATCTGAGGTGTGGATGGTTGTCACAGCTGGAACCCACTCAGGTCATCCGCCGATACTTCAGAGTCGATCTGACCGACCAGGTAGGAGCTCAATTCCACTTCCTGCGGCGCCACCTGCACGGTGTCAGAAGCGAGCCAGGTGTTGATCCATGGAATTGGATTATGCTTTGCCCCTTCGAAAGCCGGTTTGAGGCCGACCGCTGCCATGCGGATATTGGTGATGTACTCCACATACTGGCTGAGGATGTCCTTATTCAGGCCGATCATCGAACCATCACGGAATAGGTATTCGGCCCAGCGCTTCTCTTGTTCGGCTGCCTGCTTAAACATTTCGTGGCACTGCTGGTTCACTTCCTGTGCGACCTTGCCGAACTCCGGGTCGTCTTGGCCTGAGCGCATGATGTTCAGCATGTGCTGGGTGCTGGTCAGGTGCAGAGCTTCGTCGCGCGCGATCAGGCGAATGATCTTTGCATTGCCTTCCATCAGCTTGCGTTCGGCAAACGCGAAAGAGCAGGCAAAACTGACATAGAAGCGGATGGCTTCCAGGATGTTTACGCTCATCAGGCAGAGGAAGAGCTTTTTCTTCAACTCGTAGATGTCTACCTTGATGGTCTCGCCATTGACCGTGTGCTCTCCGGGCCCAAGCTGCGAATACAGCATGGTCTCCCGGATCAGGTCGTCGTAGTAGAAGGAAATGTCGCTGGCGCGCGCCCGGATATTCTCGTTACGCACTATGTCGTCAAAGATGACCGAAGGGTCATTGACGATGTTGCGAATGATGTGCGTGTAAGAGCGGGAATGGATGGTTTCCGAAAAGGCCCAGGTCTCGATCCAGGTTTCCACTTCAGGCAGGGAAACAAGAGGCAGCAGCGCCACGTTCGGGCTGCGTCCCTGTATGGAATCGAGCAGGGTCTGATACTTCAGGTTGCTGATGAAGATGTGCTTTTCATGGGCAGGGAGCCGCTGGTAATCAATGCGGTCCTGCGAGATATCCACTTCCTCAGGGCGCCAGAAGAACGAAAGCTGCTTTTCGATGAGCTTTTCGAATATCGGATACTTCTGCTGGTCGTAACGGGCGACATTGACCGGCTGCCCGAAGAACATGGGTTCCTTGAGCTGGTCATTATCGATTTTCGGAAAAATGCTGTAACTCATGATGGTATTTTTCCTTAGATCTTGCATGCTCCGCCGGCGCAATCGTCTTCGAACTCGCCGTTGGGATCGTCAGCGCCGTCACGGGTGTTGTGGTAGTAGAGCGTCTTCACGCCATACTTATAGGCCAGCAACAAGTCGCGCAGCAGCTGCTTCATTGGTACGCGCCCGCCTTCGAAGCGCTGCGGGTCGTAATTGGTGTTCGCGGAAATGGATTGGTCGACGAACTTTTGCATGACGCCTACCAGCTTGAGGTAGCCGTCGTTGCTGGGCATTCTCCAGAGCAGTTCGTACTGGTCTTTGAGGCGGTCGAACTCCGGCACGACTTGTCGCAGGATGCCATCCTTGGATTGCTTGACGGACACGAGGCCACGCGGCGGCTCAATACCATTGGTGGCGTTGGCAATCTGGCTGGAAGTTTCTGACGGCATCAGCGCAGTGAGCGTGGAGTTGCGCAGGCCATGTTGCTGAATCTCGGCCCGCAGTGATTCCCAGTCCAGGTGCAGGGGCTCGTTGCAGATGGAATCCAGATCTTTCTTGTATGTGTCGATCGGCAGAATGCCTGCAGCATAGGTGGTTTCGTCGAAAGCCTTGCACGGGCCATACTCACGCGACAGCTGTACAGACGCCTTCAACAGGTAGTACTGGATGGCTTCAAATGTGCGATGTGTGAGCGCCAGGGCGGAATCGTCGGAATAGCGCACGCCATTCTTGGCCAGATAATAGGCGTAGTTGATGACGCCGACACCCAGGGAGCGCCGCTTTTCAGTGGCGTTGAGCGCGGCCTTCACGGGGTAGTCCTGGTAGTCCAGCAGGGCGTCCAGTGCACGAACGATCAAGTCGGCCAGGCTCTCGATCTCATCAAGCGATTCCAGCGCACCCAGATTCAGGGCAGACAAAGTGCAAAGCGCGATTTCGCCGTCCGGGTCGTTCAGATCGTTCAGCGGCTTGGTCGGCAGCGCGATTTCCATGCAGAGATTCGACTGACGCACCGGTGCCTTCTTCGGATCGAATGGGCTATGCGTATTGCAGTGGTCCACATTCTGGATATAGATACGCCCTGTGCCAGCACGTTCTTGCATCATGAGGGAGAACAGTTCCACGGCCGGCAGCGTGCGCTTGCGAATGGCGGGATCCTGTTCATATTGCTCGTAAAGACGCTCGAACTCGTCTTGATCAGCAAAGAACGCTTCATAAAGCCCAGGAACGTCGTGTGGCGAGAACAGCGTGATCTGACCACCCTTAATGAGCCGCTCGTACATCAGGCGGTTGATCTGCACACCGTAATCGAGGTGGCGGATACGGTTCTCTTCCACCCCGCGGTTGTTCTTCAGCACCAGCAGAGACTCCACTTCCAGGTGCCACAGCGGGTAGAACAGGGTGGCGGCGCCACCACGCACGCCGCCCTGCGAGCACGACTTCACTGCGGCCTGGAACATCTTGAAGAAGGGCAGGCAGCCGGTGTGCTGCGCTTCACCACCGCGAATCTCGCTGCCGAGCGCGCGGATGCGGCCGCCATTGATGCCGATGCCCGCGCGTTGCGAGACATAACGCACGATGGCACTGGTGGTCGCATTGATGCTGTCCAGGCTGTCGTCGCATTCGATCAGCACGCAGGAGCTGAACTGACGCGTGGGCGTACGCACACCCGACATGATGGGTGTGGGGAGAGAAATCTTGAAAGTGGAAACAGCGTCGTAAAAGCGCTTGATGTAGCCCAGGCGAGTTTCGCGCGGGTACTTCGAGAACAGGCACATCGCCACCAGAATGTACAGGAACTGCGGGCTCTCGTAGATCTGCTTGGTGACGCGGTTTTGTACCAGGTACTTGCCTTCCAGCTGTTTAACGGCGGCATATGAGAAGTTCATGTCGCGCCAGTGGTCGATGTACTCGTTCAGTTCATCGAACTCTTCGCGGCTGTAGTCCTCGAGAATGTGGGGGTCGTACTTGCCTAATTCGGTCAAACGCGAGACATGGTCATATAGATGCGGAGGCTCAAACTGGCCATAAGCAATTTTGCGCAGGTGGAAAATTGCCAGGCGGGCGGCCAAGTACTGGTAGTCCGGCGTTTCTTCCGAGATCAGGTCGGCGGCCGACTTGATGATGGTTTCGTGAATGTCGCCAGTGCGAATGCCGTCGTAGAACTGGATGTGGGAGCGCAGTTCCACCTGCGACACCGACACGTTGTCGAGCCCATTCGCAGCCCAGTCCACCACGCGGTGGATTTTGTCCAGATCAATGGGTTCGGTACGGCCATCCCGCTTGGTGACCTTCATAGTGGATGTGTTCATAGTGACGAGAAACCTCTTGAATCTTCGGACGGATACCGCGCATCGGAGGGATGCTGTCCAGGGTTGAACGGGGTCCGGGCAAGCCGCTCGCGGCGCAATTTTGGCGG
>JAJUJD010000001.1 GCA_029267315.1 Alcaligenaceae bacterium | reverse complement strand
GGCGGCAAGTTCGTACGAAGTGAAACTGAGTTTCGCAACTGGATCACGCGCGATGGAACGGCCGGGCCAAGTGGAACTGACGGCTTCAAGGCAGAAGCCGGCCGCTACCATCTGTATGTATCTCTCGCCTGCCCGTGGGCCAATCGCACACTGATCTTCCGCGCACTGAAGGGTCTGGAAGACATGATCAGCGTTTCGGTGGTCAACCCGTACATGGGACAGCATGGCTGGACCTTCGAGCCTGCGCCTGGCGTCATTGCGGACCCGGTCGATGATGCGCGCTACCTGTTCGAGGTCTATCTGCGCGCAAGTCGCGAGTACACCGGCCGGGTGACTGTACCCGTTCTATGGGACTTGCAACGCAACACCATCGTCAACAACGAATCAGCAGAGATCATCCGTATGTTGAACTCTGCATTTGATGACATTGGCGCCAAGGAGGGGGATTACGCCCCAGCACAACTTCTGTCGGAAATAGACGCCATCAATGCAGAGGTCTATGACGCCGTGAACAACGGTGTTTACAAGGCTGGCTTCGCCACCGAACAAGTCGTATACGAAGAAGAAGTTCGTCGTGTGTTCGCCTGCCTGGACAGTTTGGAAAAGCGCCTTGGGCGGCAACGTTTCTTGGTTGGAGACCAGCTTACAGAGGCCGATTGGCGCCTCTTCACTACCCTGATTCGCTTCGATGCCGTTTACTACAGCCATTTCAAATGCAACGTCAGGCGTTTGGTCGATTACCCCGATTTGTGGAGCTACACTCGCGAGCTTTACCAGTGGCCGGGCGTGGCGAAAACCATCAGCTTCGACCACATCAAGCAACACTACTACCGCAGCCATCACAGCATCAACCCTAACGGTATCGTGCCGATCGGCCCAGAACTTGACCTGGACCGCGCTCCGGACCGCCAAATCTCCCGGGCCTAGCTGCCAGCTGGCGACTCTAGAGCTGCATGGCTGCGCGCCGCACGAGCCTTCCAGGAGAAACCACATGCGCAGACTGGGCGCGTTCCTGATGATAGTGGGGGCCAACATGGTTGTTGGCGCCCTTGCCATCGTTCTTTATTTTTCCTTTACGGCGTGTTCGCTCAGCCCCGACTGCGTGCAGGGGCCGTGGGCTTTGTATTTCGACCTACTGTTTTCCCGAGACGGCATCCCGCTATGGATCATTGTTCTGATCGGTGCTTATGTGTTCTGGCGGGGCAAGCAGATGCGGTCTTCTTCTTAAGTGGCGGGCATACCCCTTGCTTACGATTTCCTGAATACCTTTCCAACGATGTCACAGGAGATCACCATGGATTTGGACCGTATTGAAGGTGCTGGCCACGAAGTCAAGGGTGCAGTGAAGGAAGCTGCTGGCAAGGTTACAGGCGACAAGAAAACCGAAATCAAGGGTAAAGTCGAAAAGAACGTTGGCACCGTGCAGCGAGAAGTCGGCGAAGTCAAAGACGAGTTACGCGATGACCAGACCCGTCCCTGACACTGATCCGCTGAAGCGGGAAGCCCCCGGGGAAGGGAACCGGGTTCCCGACACGGACGTGGGCGAAGGTGGTCGGCCCGGCGGGAAGCCAGGCATAGACTTGCCCGCGGAGCCCGGTCGCCCTACACCGGAACCCAGCAACCCTGGTCACCCAGGTGGCCCGCCTGAACCAGTTGATCCGGGGCGTCCGCCCTCCTTATAGACTGCTTCACCCCTCGAGCCCGCGCTCATCTGCGCGGGCTTTTTAATGCCCTTGGAACGCGGACCCCTACGCTGCGCGGTATCCCTGCCCCACTATAATGGGCAGATCGCATCATCCCGACTCCTCGTCTCCTGCCTACTGCCATGCAGCAGGCGGGGAGCGCATATCCTTTTCTTCCCAACGCTTGATGACACAACCCGATCTTTCCGGTCACACACCCATGATGCAGCAATATCTCCGGCTCAAAGCAGAGGCCGGAAATTATTTGCTGTTCTACCGCATGGGTGACTTCTATGAGCTGTTTTATGAAGACGCCGAGCGGGGAGCCCGACTGTTGAACCTCACCCTCGCCAAGCGTGGCATGTCTAACGGGCAACCTGTGCCCATGGCGGGCGTGCCCTTCCACTCCGTTGAGGGTTATCTGGCCCGGCTTGTGGCGATGGGCGAATCGGTGGCCATCTGCGAACAGGTCGGTGACCCAGCGACCAGCAAGGGGCCGGTCGAACGCAAGATTGTGCGCATCGTGACGCCCGGCACCCTGACGGACGACGCTCTGCTACCAAGCAAAGACGACCGCATGATTGCCGCTGTGTGGCGGTCTGGCAAGGGCCGCAATGAACGTTGCGGCCTGGCCTGGATGAACTTGGCAAACGGCGAATTCCGCGTCACGGAATGCAGCCCCGATATGCTGGAGACGGAACTGCACCGCATCGCGCCTGCAGAACTCGTGTGCGCGGAAAGCTGGAGAGACACAGCTCACCTGCACGCCGCCGTCAGCCGCATACCCGACTGGCATTTCGAAGAAGACGGTGCTCGCCATGTGCTGGAATCCCACTTCAAGGTGGACGGCCTCCAAGGCCTCGGCCTGTCCGACGTACCGGTTGCGGCATGTGCAGCGGGTGCACTATTGCGCTATGTGAGCCGCACGCAGAGTCACGCACTCGAGCACATTCACGGCATTCGGGTCGACCACGGGGGCGAGTATGTCGTGCTTGACCCCGTGTCGCGACGCAACTTGGAAATTACCGAAACCATCAGCGGTGAAGACGGGCCCACACTGTTCAAAGTGCTTGACCACTGTGCAACCCCCATGGGCAGTCGTTTGCTGAAACGCTGGCTGCATCAGCCGCTGCGCAACCGACACGCCATACAGGAGCGACAGAGCGTCATATCCACCCTGCTTTCCCCCGTCCCGGCCGGCGGGCTGGAGTCCGAAGAGCCGCTCGACACGTTACGTCGCAGCCTGCAGCGCGTTCCGGACCTCGAACGGATTGCCACACGCCTCTGGCTTCGATCGGTCCGGCCGCGCGAACTGGCCAGCCTGAGAGATTGCCTGCTGCAAATGCCAGTGATCTTTACTCTGCTCAAACAGCGCTACCCCGAAGGTAGGGCCCTGCAGACCCTATGTGAGCAGCTGGCTGTGGACACCGCCGCCTGCGAGCTGCTGCAGCGAGCCATTGCGGATGACCCAGCCGCTCAGGTTCGTGACGGTGGCGTACTGGCAACCGGCTACGATGAAGAACTTGATGAACTGCGTCGTCTGGCAACAGATAGCGGCGAATTCCTCATGGAGATCGAACAGCGCGAGCGCGAGCGTACGGGAATCTCCAATCTGCGTGTTGAATACAACCGCGTGCATGGTTTCTTCATTGAGGTCTCGCGCGGCCAGACAGACAAAGTCCCCGACGACTATCGCCGGCGCCAAACCCTGAAGAACGCCGAGCGCTACATAACGCCGGAACTCAAAGCCTGGGAGGACAAGGTGCTGTCGGCACAGGAACGAAGCCTGGCCCGCGAGAAATGGCTGTATGAGCAATTGCTCGACGCCTTGATTCCATTTGCTGCGGCACTCAGCTGCTGTGCGGCGGCGCTGGCGCAAGTTGATGCCCTGGCATCCCTTGCCCTGCACGCACGCGACAATGACTGGGTTGCGCCTGAACTGGTTGACACGGCGGAAATTGCGATTGAAGCGGGTCGCCACCCGGTAGTGGAACGCAGTATCGAACGGTTCACACCCAACGATTGCACCTTGGGGCCAACACAACGCATGCTGCTTATCACTGGGCCCAATATGGGCGGCAAATCCACCTACATGCGGCAAGTCGCCCTCATTGTGTTGCTTGCCCGAACGGGTAGCTTTGTTCCTGCTGCATCGGCGCGAGTTGGTGACATTGACCGTATCTTCACCCGCATTGGCGCGGGAGATGACCTTGCCGGCGGGCGGTCGACCTTCATGATGGAAATGACCGAAGCGGCAAGCATTCTTCAGGCTAGCACCGCACGCAGCCTCGTTCTCATGGACGAAATCGGCCGGGGTACCTCCACATACGATGGTCTTGCGCTGGCTTGGGCCATTGCTCATCGCCTGCTGAACCACAACCAGGCGCTGACACTGTTTGCGACGCATTATTTTGAGTTGACTCGCTTGCCTGCGGAAGCGCCGACGGCGGCAAACGTCCATTTAGCGGCCGCTGAGTCTTCCTCAGGAATCGTCTTCCTGCATGAGGTACGGGCCGGCCCTGCAAGCCGCAGCTACGGCATTCAGGTTGCTCAGCGCGCCGGCATTCCCGGCGCAGTAATCCGCCATGCCAGCCGGGAACTGTCACGGTTGGAAGCCCTGGGCGTCGCCACCCCCCAGCTCGATTTGTTCGGCAGCGGAAATGGATCTGACGGCCCTTCGCTCACCGAGTCCGCGCCCGAATCCACAGTCGCCAACGCGGACATCGACGCTGCCATGGCATTGCGCGATAAGCTGCGCGAGATTGATCCCAACACCTTAAGTCCACGTGAGGCGCTTGACCTTCTCTACGCCTTGCACGAAGAAATTTCATCATGAACATCGACCAGCCCTTAACTTTGCTTGGCGGCATTTCCCCTCAGGAATTCATGAGCCGCTACTGGCAGCGCCAGCCCTTGCTCATCCGTCAGGCGATTCCTGGCTACCGGCCCAACCTCCGGCCTGTGGATATTCGCGAGCTCGTCAAGCGTGAAGAAGTTGAATCTCGCCTGATATGGCAGGACGAAGGCATCTGGAACATGGACAAAGGCCCTTTCTCCAAACTACCGTCTGCCCGTCAGCCGGGGTGGACAGTGCTCGCGCAAAGCGTGGACCTGCACGATGACGGCATGGCCGCGCTCATGCGCCAGTTCCGTTTCATTTCGGATGCCCGGCTCGACGATGTCATGATCAGCGTAGCCACAAAAGGTGGCGGCGTGGGCCCGCACTTTGACAGTTATGACGTCTTTCTGCTCCAAGGCCATGGCAAGCGCCGCTGGCGCATCAGCCAGCAAAGCGACCTCGACCTTGTTCCGGGACTGCCATGCAAAATACTGCAGCGTTTCGAAGCCGAACAGGAATTTGTGCTTGAGCCCGGCGACATGCTGTATTTACCGCCCCATGTGGCTCACGACGGGGTCGCCGAAACACATAACTGCATGACCATTTCCATCGGGTTCCGCGCTCCCACGCAGGGTGCACTGGCCTACGGCATGCTGCACGCCATGTCTGACCAATTGATGGCTAACCTGGGTAACGACGACGGCCTATACGCGCGCCCGATCATTCCTGGTCCTAACATGGAAGGTACGTACAAAGACCCGGGCATAGCGGCGACCAGCACGCCGGCCAAATTGCCGACGCAGCTGCTTGACAGCACGATTGAAGCGGTAAAACGGCTGCCCCTGGATCGGCGTCAGGCGGCACGCTTTCTCGGGCAGTGGCTGACTGAACTGCCGGAACATGCTTATTTTGTTCCCGGCGAAGACGTATTGCCTGACCACGAACCCTTCCCAACTGTCGGTCGCTTCGTGCTCGACCGCTGCACCCGCATGATGTACCGGGACAAGGAGCTGTACATTAACGGGGAGGTCGCTCCAATCAAGGCAAGTCGCCGCATGCGCACCTTGGCAGACCAGCGTGAGCTGATCTGTTCACCAGAACTGCTCGACGACCTCAAGAATAAAGAAGAAGCTGCTCTGCGCGAATGGGTCGCGGAAGGCTGGGTGCACTACATGGAAGAATAAGAAAAGGGCAGGTTGAACCTGCCCTTTTCAATGTGCTGTCAGACGTGCCGCGGGTTAGCGGTAACCCATGTGATCGGCGAGAACGGCAAGAATGCGCTTAGCCGTATCGTCTTCTTGGGAGACCCCGTTGGCATCCAGAACGCGCACCACGGAAGTGCCGCCCTGCTCCTGCACGTTAATGCGATACGAGACCGGTTCGGCCGTATTCTTCCCGCCAAACATGCGGCTGAAGATGTTCGGTTGTTCGATCTTCTGCCCGAGGTCGACGTCCAGGTAACGAATGTAGTAGTCGCCTGTGGAGCGATCGCGGTCTTCGACGGAGAAGCCGGCAGAATCGATGGCAACACCGACACGACGCCATGCGCGGTCGAAGTTCTCGGCCAGAGCAAGTGCTGTACTGTCAGGCAATGCTTGAACCGAGGGGCGGGTTTGGACTTTCTCGGCTTCCGTTACGCGTTCCGAAGCGGCCGCGACATCGGTGCCCAGATATACCATCAACCTTGCCAGCATCGCGGCGTTCAGGCCCGGATCTTCCTTCCCGTGCACCCATCGAAACCCCTGGCCATCCCCTACAGGCTCCTCGAACATATGTTGATGGCTGATATAGACTTCCGTCACGGTGGGGCTGACGCGCTCCACACGTGTGCGGAAGCGTTCGCGCTCACCACTGTCGAAGACCTGGTCAATGATGGAACCCAGCGCCTTGCGGATCCAACCTTCCGGAATTTTCGCCCGATTCTCGGCCCAATCCGTTTCGATCAGACCGGCGCGCGGGTCATCGGAACGAATCGTAAAGCCTTGCTCATTCCAGAATTCCAACAACTGCGGATAGATGTCCTCGGCGGGACGATGCACCACCAGCCAACGCAGATCGCCGTCCCGCTTGACCTCGATACCCTCGGAGGCCGGCAGAACCTGTGTCTGCCCTGCTGCCGGACGGCTGCCCTGTGCGGCTGCGTATTCGGAGAAGGTGGTCACCCCGGCCGGAGCCGTATAACGAACGTCGCTGTTCGCCTGAGTGAGATCAGGCGGAATTGTGAGAGGGTCGCCCGCTACCGTACTTTTGTAATCGACTGACTCTTCGAGGCCGAGGGCCTGGTTGATGGTCGAGCAGCCGGTAAGCAGCAGTGCGCTCAGGCCGAGCGCCGACCCGATGATGCGCGTCTTGTTGGAATGAATGGTCATGTTCAGAGTACGCCAGCTTCTTTCAGGGATGTACGAACGAGATCATGGTACTGCGATGAAAGCGGTACGAGAGGCAGGCGATAGCCCAGCTCGGACAGCCCCATTTCTGCGACGGCCCATTTGACCGGAATGGGGTTGGCCTCGACGAACAACACCCTATTCAGTTGTGCAAGCTTGGTATTCAGTTCGCGTGTCCGCGCGACATCTCCTGACATGGCAGCAACACACAGCTCGTGCATCATGCGCGGCGCCACGTTGGCGGTGACGGAAATATTTCCGTGCCCACCCAGCAGCATCAATGCGGCAGCCGTGGGATCGTCCCCGCTGATGATGCGGAAATCGGCCGGTGCGTCGCGCAGGAGCTCCACCCCGCGGGGTATGTCTCCCGTGGCATCTTTAATGCCAATAATGTTCGGGACTTCGGCGAGGCGAAGTACTGTGGCATTGGAGAGATCAGCCACACAACGTCCCGGGACGTTGTAGAGGATCAGCGGGAGATCGACCGTTTCCGCCACTTTGCGGAAGTGCTGGTACAGGCCTTCCTGTGTGGGTCGGTTGTAGTAAGGCACGACCGACAGGCCGGCCTGAGCGCCGACCTTGGCAGCATGTTCGGTGAGCTCGATAGCCTCACTGGTTGAATTGCCGCCCACCCCAGCAATGACGGGAATGCGGCCAGCGGCATGTTCAACCGCAATGCGGATGACTTCAAAGTGCTCTTCGAAATCGACTGTTGGCGATTCACCCGAAGTACCTACGACCACCAGTGCGTCGGTGCCTTCGGCCACATGCCAATCGATGAGTTTTCGAAATGCGTCGAGATCAAGGCTGCCATCGGGGTGCATGGGCGTGACAAGGGCCACCATGCTGCCCTTAAAAATCGAAGAATCCGTGCTTGCCATAATATTTCAGTTGATCTCCACTAACTCATCGGCCTGGCGTGTATTCAGCCAACCGAACCCAATCTGCAAGTTTACTCGCATTGCTGTAGAAGTTGTAAACAGGGGGCATCCTGTGCACCCATATGGCAGCTACAGGAACCACTCGATAATGGTCTGGCCGAACAGCAGGAATGGCCCCAGCAGGAACCACAGCATACCGGTCATCATCAAAATAATCAGAATAAGAATGCCGTATGGCTCAATACGCGAGTATTGGTAAGCGAGACGGTTAGGCAGCAAACTCACCACAATGCGGCCACCGTCCAGCGGGGGTAGCGGCACCAAGTTCAAGGCCATAAGGATCAGATTAACCTGAACCCCTGCAATCGCCATACGAGCCCAGAAGTCGGTGGCCGAGGCGCCCGACTCTGCCAGCAGTCGCAGGGATATTGCCCACAGTACCGCCATGACGAGATTCGACATCGGCCCCGCCAGTGCGACCCATGCCATGTCACGCTTCGGATTGCGAAGCCGGCTCCAATCTACAGGCACAGGTTTGGCCCACCCAAAGAGCAGGCCGGCACCGCCCAGAATTTTTGTGGTGAACAGAAGAAATAGCGGCACCGCAATGGTGCCGACCGGGTCAATATGTCGAATAGGATTCAGGCTGATGCGTCCGGCCTGCCAGGCGGTAGGGTCGCCAAACATGCGCGCAACATAACCATGGGCCGCTTCATGCAGGGTAATGCCGAAAAGCACGGGAAGCGCGTAGACCGTGATCGTCTGGATAAGCTCGGACATCTGGCGCCTGAGTTAGTCCAGCCCTACTGCTGCAAGGTCTCCCTGACCATGGCGTACCACTTCGGGCAACGGACCAGTCAGGTCGATGACCGTGGTGGGTGCTAGAGAGCATGCACCGCCATCAATGACAGCAGCCAGTTGACCACCATAGCGCTGGAAAATTTCCTGCGCATCGTTAAGCGGGTCTTGTTCGCCGTCGGGGATCAAGGTAGTCGATACCAGTGGCGTGCCTGCGGCCTCGATGAAGGCAAGCGTGATGCGGTGATCTGGCACCCGGATGCCTATGGTCTTGCGGGAAGGATGCGATACGCGCCGAGGCACTTCCTTGGTGGCCTCGAGGATGAAAGTGTAGGACCCCGGGGTGGCCAGTTTCAGGAACCGGTATTGCCGGTTGTCCACGCGGGCGAAGTGGCTGATTTCAGCAAGGTCACGACATAAAAGAGTGAGGTGGTGACGTTCGTCCAGCCCGCGCAGGCGTCGAAGCGCGTCGGCGGCTGACTTATCGTCGAGCCGGGCGACCACGGCGTAGCTGGAGTCGGTGGGGATGGCTACAAGACCGCCTTCGGCCAGCAATTGGCCGGCTTGGCCTAGCAGCCGTGACTGCGGATTCTCTGGGTGAACGACGAAGAGTTGGGCCATGTAAGCTTCCTGACATTCTTGGGTTCATTGAAACGGAATACGCATCAACCGGTCTCAGTCACCTGGAATTCCAAGTGACGCCGCTCTACGATACAACGCGCCGTAAGGCCAGGCAAACACCTTCAAAAGGCGGCCGTGGGCATGGGCTCGCGCCTGTCTGAAAAAATATGCTAGAATCATTTTTCTTTCGCAGTGCCTGGTGCTTAATTTGCCAGTCTTAGCAAAACAGGGGAACCTGTTAGCGCACTGTCAATGGTGACCGTAGCTCAGTTGGTAGAGTCCCGGATTGTGATTCCGGTTGTCGTGGGTTCGAGCCCCATCGGTCACCCCAAATTCTTGAGGTTTTGACGAAGCTGCAGAACCTTGGGTGGCATGAACCAATTGGCCCATCCACCTGTCGCACAAGCCCGCTATTTAGCGGGCTTTTTCTTTGTGCGGCCGCCCTGTTACCAGAACAGCATAATAAGAAGAATAATTGGCAGGGGAATGCCGATAAGCCAAAGCAACAAGGGGCGCATAAGAGTTCTCCTTTTGTGATGTCGGGGTAACAACCACCCCGCCTTGTCACCCTTATTGCAAGTATCGGGCCACACTCCTGAAGCCTGTATCATGGGCGCACCATGAAGGGCTTGGGCCCTGGGCCTTCAGTTACACTGCCGGCATCATCGCGACTCCACCGGCATATCTTGCTCGCATGACAACCTTCCAAGCGCTTTTCGACGAATACTGGCCGCATCTCGTGCTGCTTTTGAGCATCACGGTAGGCAGCACGGCCGCCGTGCACGCTGCCATGACGAAGTCCGATGTGAGAGCGGCTATCGCCTGGGTGGGCGTGATCATCATGTCGCCTCTGTTGGGGCCGTTCATCTACTTGATCGCCGGCATCAATAGAATTCGCCACGACCACATTTCCGACCAGCGTGATCGCAGCCTGCCCAGCTACATTCCAGACAGGCCTCTCACGCCGATTGATGTGGCCTACCTTGCCGCCCCGCAATTCAAATCCCTTCATCAGCTAAGCGACAACCTCAGCCGCTTCCCCCTGGTCGATGGCAATAATGTGCGCATCCTGCGCAGTGGCGACGAAGCCTACCCCGCCATGATCGACGCAATTGAGTCGGCCGAGCGCACCATTGCCCTGGAAACCTACATTTTCGACAACGACATGCAGGGCAAGGCGTTCGTGGCAGCCCTTGCGCGTGCCAGGCAACGAGGCGTGGAAATTCGGGTACTGATCGACGCGGTGGGCGTGCGCTATTCGCAACCGTCGATCACTTGGGCGTTGCGACGCAACGAGATCCCTTATGCCCTGTTCATGACCAACCCCATGGGCATCCGTACCGCTTATGCCAATCTGCGCAGTCACCGCAAGATTCTCGTAGTGGATGGCCGGCTAGGGTTTACGGGGGGCATGAACATTCGCGAGAACTTTGTGTCCACGCTTGCAAAAGAGAAAGCCGCCAACGACACCCATTTCCAGGTGGAGGGGCCAGTCGTCGCGCAGCTAATGGCCGTTTTTGCTCATGACTGGGAGTTCACGACCCGTGAAGCGCTTCCTTTCGAGAAATGGATCGCTACCGACTGGGACACTTGCGAGCCCCACATCGCGGCCCGCTGCATTCACTCCGGCCCTGACCGTTACATGGCCAGCACGCACAGCCTGCTGCTGGGGGCCTTTGCCGTGGCACAACACCATATACGCATCCAGTCGCCCTATTTCCTGCCCGATCAAGTCTTGCTTGGCGCCATCAACACGGCCGCCCGCCGGGGAGTGTTAGTCGACATTGTCATTCCGGGGCAAAATAATTTGCGGCTGGTCAATTACGCCATGACCGCCCAGCTGGACCAAGTGGTGCGAGCGGGGTGCCGAGTCTGGCGGACAGCAGGTGTTTTCAATCATTCCAAGCTGACCACCATTGACGGAGCGTGGAGTCTTATCGGCTCATCCAACCTCGACCCACGCAGCCTCCGTCTGAATTTCGAGCTCGACATGGAAATCTACAGCCGAAGCCTCGCGCGCCGTATTGAAGACCTTATCGACCTTGAAATCGCCCACGCCGAACTGGTGACCTTGGAATCTCTCGCCGCCATACCTTTCCGCAAACGCTTGCGTAACCGGGTGATCTGGCTGGCGAGTCCTTACCTGTAAACAGCATTCGTATCGTCTTGCAAGCCCGATTTGATACGGATTTCGGCTTGCGGTCCCAATACTGCATAATAAAAGAGATACCACGACGAACTCACAGCGGCTTGCCCACGGCCCCGCCGGATACACCGCAGAATAATGCAAATAATCCAAACACGTTCACTGCAGGATTGGGCGGATAACTTCCTGGAAGCGCATCCCCCCCGAGCCAAGTCCCTGGTCATGACCCTTTTTGGGGACGCCATCCGGCCCCATGGGGGCGCCTTGTGGCTGGGCAGCCTCATACGACTCCTGGCCCCCTTTCGCATCAGTGACCGGCTTGTGCGAACCAGCGTATTCAGGTTGGCTGAAGACGGCTGGCTCAGTGGACGCCGCGAGGGCCGTCGCAGTCTTTACACCCTGCGGGAGAGTGCCGAACGGCGTTTTTCGCGAGCCTATAACCGGGTCTATTCCCCTACCTATCTCGCATGGTCGGGCTACTGGACCTTGGTTTTTGCCAGTACCGGCACACTGAATCCACAAACCCGCAGTGAGCTGCGTAAGGAACTTGGGTGGGAGGGCTTCAGTGCCATATCGCCCACCGTCTTCGTGCACCCCAACCCCGATCACGAAACTCTGCGCGAAATTCTTCATGCCTACGACGTGCAGCGCGATGTCTTCGTCACCAGTATGGAGCAGGCGCAAGGCATGCCGGGCCGCCCTTTACCAGAGCTGGTAACCGAGTATTGGCCGCTAGAAGAGATCAGGCAGAATTACCTCAGCTTTATCGAGCACTTCAATCAGCTTCCCGAAATCCTCGACGACCTGGGCAAGGCACTTTCGCCCGAGCTCGCCTTTGTCGTTCGCACCCTGCTCATACACGAGTACCGGCGGGCTCTTTTGCATGACCCCCGCCTGCCCATAGAACTGCTTCCCACAGATTGGGCCGGGAAAGTCGCTTATGAACTCTGCCACGATGTGTACAACGCCACATGGCACCGGGCCGAGGAATACATCATGGAAGCTCTGCTGGAGGAGGACGCCCAGGCCCAGCCCACAGCAGATTTTTTCTACGCACGTTTCGGCGGCCTGACCCTACCCCACTGACCTTCACGACAGGACGGCGGGCCGCATCCCCAGGCGCTCCAGAAGGTGCTTGTCCTTGGCTTGCTGCGGATTTGCCGTGGTGAGTAGCTCATCACCGTAAAAGATGGAATTCGCCCCCGCCATAAAGCATAGGGCCTGCATGCTGTCACTCATTTCAGTACGGCCGGCAGACAAGCGCAGGACGGCCGCCGGCATGATGATACGAGCGACAGCAATGGTGCGCACAAATTCGAATTCGTCTACAGCGGGTACGTCGGCCAGCGGCGTTCCTTCCACCCTCACAAGGTTATTGATGGGTACGGACTCCGGATACGGCTTCAGGTTGGCGAGCTGAACCAGAAGGCCGGCCCGTTCACGCCGCGACTCGCCCAAGCCTACAATCCCACCGCAACACACCTTGATGCCGGCGTCACGCACCGCATCCAGCGTATCCAGTCGATCCTGGTAAGTCCGCGTGGTGATGATATTGCCGTAAAACTCGGGAGACGTATCAAGGTTATGGTTGTAGTAGTCAAGGCCCGCTTCCTTTAGCCGTTCAGCTTGGCCATCTTTCAACATGCCGAGCGTGACACAGGTCTCCATACCCAGGGCTTTGACCGCGCGCACCATTTCAATGACATCGTCCAGTTGCCTTTCCGTGGGTGAACGCCATGCAGCACCCATGCAGAAGCGCTGCGCGCCCTGATCGCGGGCTGCCCTCGCCTCTTCCACCACTTCCTGCAGTTTGGCCAGACGCTGATCGTCCGCAAGCTGCGTGTCATGGTGCTTGGACTGGGGGCAGTAAGCGCAGTCCTCTGTACATGCCCCCGTCTTAATCGACATCAGCGTAGAGAGCTGAACCTCGTTTGGCGAGTGGTGCGCCCGGTGCACTTCTTGAGCACGGTGAACCAAGTCGAGAAAAGGCATTTCGTAGAGCCTAAGAACAGTAGTTACGGTCCAGAAGCCAGTTTCACGCTCTACCGCCATCGCTTCCATAAAACGCCTCCTTAAAAGGGGGCCATACTATGCGGAGCCCAGGAGGGATACAAATACTCAAAGTAGCTAAGTTTGCTCAACATCACCCGAACGATCGATAAAAAACAGTAAAAACATCGAAATATCCGATTTTTCACAGTATGAATCGCCATCTCAGGAAAACGTAAAATTGAAAGACTATGTAACTTATACGAGTTTTAATGACAGATGAAATCAAGGCCGGGCACGCTACATGCCAACAGCGGCGCGGCCGCACACGGGCCGAGGGCGAAAAACCCATCAGGAGGGCACCCTTCCTGTTGCAAATGAGAGGTAGGTCAACACCGACGATGAGCGTAAGCTGGGTCTCGCAGTATCACTACAGTCAGTCGAACGGGATCATCCCCGGCTGACGACTAAGGACCGTATGATTACGATTCTCAGTTCAGCTTCCTCAGTCGGTGTGCAGGGAAGCAATATGAACACCCCGCCCAATCCACCCTCCTCTGCCGACGAGGAGCAGCGTCAGCGACATGCTTCGGTTTTTAAGAGGCGTACTGCGTGGAAACTGAAGCGGAATGTTTTCAGCTTCCCATTACGAGGATAAGAAAATGGAGCAAGAAGCTAAATTCGATCTGCGTACCGCCCTGGGTCAGAAAAAGTCCATCACCATCCAGATTCAGGATATAGAAAGAATAATGGGAGACGACTGGCTACTGGAATTCAGTGCCCAGGCGCAGGAACTCGGTTTACGAGTCGACCCCCATCGCACTGACCCCGCTTTGTTATCCGTGACCCGATCCTGATTTCAGTGATCAGAAGGTCGTTTGCCTTAAGCCCGCTTAGCGGGCTTTTCTTTTGTCGGCGTTTGAGAGAATAATTACAAATTGTCAAAATTCCCGCAGTGATGGGCTGCCAAGGAATTTGACTTTCAAGCCGACAACCGGACGCCGACTATGAGGTCACACCCCTATTCTCACAGCAGTACTTCCCTGCAGTCCCGCTTAGCAGTTGTTCCAGGTTCAACATTCACTGGCGAAGGGCACCGGCGATTCTTCCGCAGCATTGGGCCCGCACGACTGCTGTTTTCCCTCACACTTGTACTGGCCCTGAGCGGGTGCGCAAGTATGTCCGAAGAAGAATGTCTCGCCGCCGATTGGAAGGAACAGGGCTATCGCGACGGCCTTTCTGGCTATCCGCGCAGCAGAGTGGAGGAACACACAGAAGCTTGCGCGAAAGTCGCTGTCGTACCCGATAACGCACGATATCAATCAGGATGGAATGTCGGGATTCGTGAATACTGCCGTCCATCCAATGCCCTCAGTGAGGGTCGCCGCGGGCACAGCTACCGAAACGCCTGCCCGATGGAGCTTGACCCGGCATTTCGTACTCATTATCAAGTCGGCTACCGGGTTTACCAGGCAGAACAGCATGTCAATTCGCTGGACAGTGATCTGCGACGCAAGGAACGCGAGCTGGAAAAGGAGAAGGATGATAAAAAGCGCAGGACGCTGCGCCGGGAATTGCGGGATTTGGATGACAGGCTGCTTCGCGCGAGACGTGACCTGCACGACGCAGAACGCCGCTTTTACCGCTTCACCAACGAGCGATAAAGATCGCCCGATAAGACTCTGGGAACAAAAAATCAGTGGCGCGGCAGGAGGGTCTCGAACCCCCGACCTCAGGCTTAGAAGGCCCGTGCTCTATCCAGCTGAGCTACTGCCGCACGCAATGAAGCTGGGGCATTTTACCGTTGCAGCGGCAAAGCACCAAACGGGCCCAGCGCAGTACCTTCCGCCGGGCACGATGTTCGCTGATGGCAGATCCCGTTACATACAGTATTCGGGCTGCCTCAAGGCCGATGTTACATTCGCCTCGTTACATTTTTGATCCCAATCCATGATTACATCCAAACACTGGACGCGCGCGGTTCGCCTGTCCCCCCTCGCACTGGGCATATTCGTCGCCTGCAACTCCCCGGCCTGGTCTGGCGTGACTTATTCGCTGGATCGCAACCACGCTAGCGCAGGTGAAACTGTCCTGGTACGGGCGGTGGTATTCAATGACACGCCCAATGCTCTGGACTGGACCGCACCTGACACCATTGTTCTGCAGTGGCGCAACGAGCGTGGCGAGGCGGTTCGCAGCATCGCCTATCGGAACGCCGGTACCGCAGAGGCCAGCATCCCAGTGAACAATTTCGTGCGTTTTGAATGGCGTGCCGTTGTACCGCAAGCTGCCGTAGGCTTGCAGGCTGTAAACGTCGAGGGTGACAACACACTGTTGGCGTTGGACACCAGCCCGACTGAGGAAGGCAAAATCGTGGCTGCCCGGGCGGACGGCCCGGTCGTGGATGCCAGCAAGGGCGATGCGATTTATGGAGATCCCGTCGCCTCGCCGATTGCGGTCGCGCAAGCTGGTTCTACCCACGCTGGTGGCCCAGCGCCCGTGGCCACACTGGGCGCTCAGAGCTTCCCGGGGTTTGAGCGTTTCCGCAGCGCTATCTCGCCGTATGAAGCGGTGTATTTCGACGTGGGTGGTCACAACAGCCGTGCCGCCCGCTTCCAGATCAGCCTCAAGTACCGTTTGTTCACCCCTGATGACCCGCAAAACCCCAGCGTATGGGATAACCTGTATCTGGGCTATACCCAGACCTCGCTCTGGGACCTTCATTCGGACTCGCATCCCTTCGTGGACACCTCATTCAAGCCAAGCATATTCTGGCGCCAGGATGCCATCTTCAAGCCGGAATCCAGCGCCTTTTTCCTGGGCTTGCAGACAGGCGTAGAGCATGAATCGAATGGTAAGAGCGGCGATGATTCGCGAGCGCTGAATTTCGCCTACATCCAACCCGAATTCAACTATCGCCTTGGACACGGCAGCACCCTCACCTTTGCCCCCCGCTTCAAACAATATTTCAGTGATTCCGAAAATTCAGACTATAGCGACTATGTGGGCAATGTCGATTGGAAGCTGCGTTGGGCACAAGACGACGGGCTGGTGCTGACCGGGTTGTACCGCCATGGCAAGGGCGGGCGCAACAGCACTCAACTGGAAGCCGCGTGGCCCTTGAAGCGCACCTTCCTCAATATGAACGGTTATTTCCATGTCCAATATTTCAAGGGCTATAACGAAACCCTGTTGGGCTACGATCAGAAGACAGGATCACAAGTGCGTTTCGGCCTTGCTCTTGTGCCTTGATGTCGCCTGATATGGGCTGAGCCTATACTCCGCCTGACTCTGGACAGGTCAGGCGGCGGTGGGATGGGTGTCGGTGCCTTCGCAGGCCTGAATCAGGAACTGGCGGAAGGTGTCCGTCACTGTCGAGGGTTCCTTCCTTGCTGACCACAATAGCCCTACTTCCATGGGCTCCAGTACGTCGGAAACGGGCAAGGCGACGATTCTCTTGCCTTCCAGCGACCAGGGCCGGTAGACCAGATCAGACAATATCGATACACCAAAGCCATACGCCACCAGCCCCCGCAGCGCCTCCAGAGACGCGGTACGCATGGCAATCTTCAGCCCCTTGCCTCCGTCGGGCCAGTGGCGTAAGGCGGCCGCTTCGGCATCATCAATCTGCAGCACAATGTAGGGGTATTGGGCAATCTCCTCGAGCGTCGCGGAAGTCTGCCTGGTCAGCGGGTGTCCAGCACTGACCCATACACGACGCCGCGAGCGCACCAGCGTACTCACCTTGAGATCTTCACGATTCTCCAAGTTGGACGTGAGCCCCACACCCAGATCCACCGAGCCTTCCCGTACCGCCTTTTCCAACGTGCATCTATCCATATCGATCAAGTCGATTTCCACATTGGGATAGCTGCGCTTGTAGCGGCTCAGAAGGTCTGGAAGGAAGTATCCCAGCACGGTATATGTCGCCGCCAACCGGATGGTGCCCTGCATTGCCTGTGGCTTCAGCGTCGCGTGATTCAGGGCGTCGTTCACGGCATCCATCACGTGAAGCGCGTGATGAAAGAAAACTTGGCCTTCAGGCGTGAGCGCGACCCCATGAGGAAGGCGATCAAATAGCCGCAGTTTCAGCCTGCGTTCAAGGCTCTGCACTGCACTGGTGATGGCCGACTGTGAGACATGTTCGGAGAGAGCGGCGGTTGAAAACTGGCCAGTCGTGGCGGCAGCAATGAAGTACCTGAACTGCCTCAAAGTCACTTCGTTTTTCATCTGTTTTTCAGATACCTGCTACATAAAAATTTGATTTTACGATAGCAGATGAGCGTCCTACACTCTGTACAAAGAACTAAGCTTGGCCCATATGCGACGCATCGGGCACGAAATGACAACAGGAGACAGCGGCATGAATGCCCCCCTTCCGGCAAACGCCTTACCGCATGGCCCCGAGATATCCCTCGACGACAAGTACACGGTGAACGAGGGCCGTATCTACTTAAGCGGCACACAAGCGCTGGTGCGCCTGCCCCTGATGCAAAAGGTGCGAGACCGGGCCGCCGGCTTGAATACGGCAGGATTCATTTCCGGGTATCGCGGCTCACCACTTGGTGCCTATGACCAAGCGCTCTGGCAAGCACGAGACCATCTGAAACGTCACGACATCGTCTTCCAGCCTGGGGTCAACGAAGACTTAGCTGCCACGTCCTGCTGGGGCACGCAGCAAGTCAACCTGTATCCCGAGGCGACCCATGACGGCGTGTTCGCCGTCTGGTATGGCAAAGGCCCGGGCGTGGACCGAAGCATGGACGTCCTGAAACACGCCAATGCGGCAGGTACCTCGCGTCACGGAGGCGTGCTGATGCTGGCGGGAGACGACCACGCTGCCAAGTCCTCAACCGTCGCCCATCAGTCTGAGCACAACCTGATATCCGCCGGGATTCCCCTGCTCTATCCCTCCAATGTCCAGGAATACCTGTACTACGGACTGCATGGGTGGGCCATGAGCCGTTACACCGGCCTTTGGGTCGGAATGAAGTGCGTGACCGAAGTCATCGAATCCAGTGCTTCTGTGCATGTGGACCCCTTGCGTCCAAGCATCCTGCTACCCGAGGATTTCCTCATGCCTGAAGGTGGCCTCAACTTGCGCTGGCCCGATACGCCACTCGCCCAGGAAGCCAGGCTGCTGGACCACAAGCTCTACGCTGCCTTGGCCTACATAAGAAAAAACCGTCTCAATCAGGTGGTGCTGGACAGCCCGGAAGCGCGATTTGGCATCATGGCTGCAGGCAAGGCCTACGTCGATATGCGCGAGGCCTTGCGCAACCTCGGGCTCGACGAAGAAGCCTGTCGGCGCGTCGGCCTGCGCATTATGAAGGTGGGCTGCGTCTGGCCACTCGATGCACAAGATGCGCGCGAATTTGCTACCGGTCTGCAGGAAATTCTCGTGGTGGAGGAGAAACGACAGGTACTGGAGTACGCCCTCAAGGAAGAACTCTACAACTGGCGGGACGACGTGCGGCCGCGAGTTTCAGGCAAGTTCGCTGACCGGGGCGACGGCGGCGGTGAATGGACACAACCCCGGGGCCCTTGGCTATTGCCGCCGCAGGCCGACCTCTCCCCCGCACTGATCGCGCGTGCCATCGCGCAGCGTCTGCGCCCCTTCCCCCTGCCGGAGGACATTCGAGCCAGAATCGAGGCGCACATCGCCGTACTGGACGCCCGGGAGAAAGCACAGACGCAAGTCAGTACGGCCATTGAACGTAAACCCTGGTTCTGTTCCGGCTGTCCACACAACACTTCCACCCGGGTTCCCGAAGGGTCCCGCGCCATGGCGGGTATTGGTTGCCACTACATGAGCATCTGGATGGACCGCCGCACCGAGACCTTCAGCCACATGGGGGGCGAAGGGGCGGCCTGGATCGGCCAACAGCATTTCACCCGGGAAAAGCACGTGTTCGTGAACCTGGGCGACGGCACCTATTTCCACTCAGGCATTTTGGCCATTCGCGCTGCCGTCGCGGCAAAGGCAAACATCACGTACAAAATTTTGTTCAACGACGCTGTCGCCATGACAGGCGGCCAGCCTGTGGATGGCAGCCTGTCCGTACCCATGATTGTTGCCCAGGTGGCAGCCGAAGGGGTAAGCCGCATTGTGATCGTCACGGACGAACCGGAAAAGTACAAAGGCATTCCCTTGCATGGCAGCCCACCTGTGCACCATCGTGATGAATTGGACCGCATCCAGAAGGAACTGCGCGAGGTCGAAGGCACGACAGTACTGATTTACGATCAAACATGCGCCACAGAGAAAAGACGGCGACGCAAACGGGGCAGCTACCCCGACCCCGCCCTGAGAGCCTTTATCAACCCGGAAGTCTGTGAAGGCTGTGGCGACTGCTCCAAGGCCTCCAACTGTCTGTCGGTTGAACCGCTGGAAACCCCGCGAGGGACGAAACGTCGTATCAACCAGTCGTCATGCAATAAGGATTTCTCCTGCGTGAAGGGCTATTGCCCCAGTTTTGTCACGCTCGAAGGCGCGCAACCGCGTAAGCCCAAGCCTTTGACCTCGTTAGCAACGTCGCGTGCGTCGGTACAGGAAGCGGATGCCAGTCAGTCAACATCCCTCCCGGAACCCGTTTTGCCGCAATTGGACGGCCCTTACGGCATCCTGGTGACAGGCATCGGCGGAACCGGCGTCATCACCATCGGCAACCTGCTGGGCATGGCCGCTCATCTCGAAGGCAAGGGCGTTTCCGTGCTCGATATGGCGGGACTCGCGCAGAAAGGCGGCGCAGTGGCAAGCCATATTCAGATAGCTCCCAAGCCCGAAGAGATTTTCTCCACCCGCGTTCCCACTGCCGGTGCGCGCCTGCTGCTGGGTTGTGACGCTATCGTCAGCATATCTGCGGATATTCTTACCCGATTGAATCCGGGACATACGCAGGCAGTGGTAAATGCCACGTCGGCACCTACAGCCGAAATCATTCACAATGCCTCCTGGCGTTTTCCCAGTGCAGAAACGCGGGATCGCCTGCGTACGGCCGTAGGCGACAACTGTGAGTTCTTTGATGCCAGCGCACTGGCCCTGGCGCTGCTGGGAGACACCATTTATGCCAATCCGCTCGTACTGGGTTACGCCTGGCAGAAGGGCTGGGTGCCTGTGAGCGGCGAGAGCCTGCGCCGTGCCATTCGATTGAATGGCGTCATGGTGGAAAAGAATTTGAGTGCATTCGAATGGGGCCGTCGTGCCGCCCATGAAGGGGCGCAGAACCTACTGCCCAAGGCATCGGCCAAGGTCTTGGCCATGCCGGAAAGCTTGGATCAGGTCATTGAGCGGAATGTTCAGTGGCTGACTCAATACCAAAGCGCAGCCTATGGGGAGCGGTATCGTCGGGCGGTTGCCGCCATTCGCAAAAAGGAAGCAGAGGTTCTTGCCAAAATCGGAAGCGCCCAGCCATCGAACGGCTCCGATGTCGAGTCCGGTGCACAGGGTATTAGCCCCTTGCGCTTACGTCTGAGCGAAGCTGTGGCACACAACTTGGCCAAGCTCATGGCGTATAAGGACGAATACGAAGTCGCGCGACTCTACACTGACCCCGCCTTCCTGGCTCAGCTGCGCGAAGCCTTCGAGGGCGAGCCCGGCCGGGACTACCAGTTACGCTTCCACATGGCGCCGCCCCGATTCGCCCCCCGCGACGAACAAGGTCGCCCGAAGAAAACTAGTTATGGCCCCTGGATGCTGCGAGCGATGAAGCTGCTGGCCCGCATGCGGGTCGTTCGTGGCACCATGCTGGACATCTTCGGCAAGACGGATGAGCGCCGGCGTGAGCGGCAATGGGTGAAAGACTACCTCGCCCTGCTCGAGGAGTTCACCAACAGCCTCGATGCAGACAAACTTGCCACCGCTCTTGAATTGTCGCGCCTGCCCGAGGCCATTCGAGGTTACGGGCATATAAAGGAAGCCGCCATGGACGCCGCCGAGCAGCGTTGGGCAGTGCTACTGCGGCAATATCGTCAGGGCAAACTCGAAGCAGAGGAAGTGCGCAGGAACGTCGCTTGAGTGCCCGGATAGGTCGCCAGCATGGAATCAAAGGGTCAGATACTTGCGCTTGAGCGTTTCGTCTGTGTACAGAGATTCCATGCTGCCCCCGTAGCGGACCACGCCTTTTTCCAGCACATATGCGCGGTCTGCTACGAGCCGTGCAAACGGCAGGTTCTGTTCTGAAAGCAGAATACTCGTGCCCTTTTCCCTTAACGCGTGAATCATGCCCACCATCTGTTCGACCACCACAGGCGCCACACCTTCCGAAGGCTCATCCAGCAGGAGCAGAAACGGGTTGCCCATCAGCGTACGCGCGACCGTGAGCATTTGTTGCTCTCCTCCACTCAGCGTGCCGGCTTGCCGCCTGCGCAAGGGGGCCAAGGGCGCAAAAAGCGCGTACAGGTCTTCCTTATTCCAGTTCGCGGCAGCCCTGCCGTCGGGCCAGCTACGTGGCGGCAGGCGCCCCAGAGACAGGTTCTCGTCGACGGTCAGGTCGGTAAACACGCGCCTGTCCTCAGGCACGTAACCGATTCCCCTGCGCGCCATCTCGTAAGGCCTCAGGCCAGCGACTGCCGTTCCCCGGAAGGTCAGCACATCGGCCTTGCGTTTAACCATACCCATAATGGACTTCATGGTGGTGGACTTACCCGCCCCATTGCGCCCCATGAGCGCGACCACTTCGCCGCGCGCGACCTGTAAATCCACACCCCGCAGCACTTGTGCAGCGCCATACCATGCATCCAGCCCTTTGACCTCCAGCAAGGTCGCTGCGGGCTGCACCGCCACCGAGACTGGCGGACCCAACTCAAACCGCCCTGGGGTCATGGCGCTTCTCCCAAACCGGCCCGCCCGGCGTCGATTCCGGTGTGCTCCAGAACCAGACCAGGTGTCCCGCCAAAGTACACGCGTCGGACTTCAGGATGCGCCTGTATCTCTGCAGCGCTACCCTGAGCTATGAGCCTTCCGCGCGCCAAGACAATGATTCGGTCGGCATGCTCAAACACAACATCCATGCTGTGTTCTGTGAACAGCACCCCCATATTGCGTTCTCTAACAATTGACTTCACCAGGGCAACCAGGGCGTTGCGCTCTGCTGCAGCCATACCTGCGGTCGGCTCATCCATGAGCAGCAATCGTGGGTTTCCCGCCAGGCTCATGGCCAGTTCCAGCCGTTTTACATCTCCATAGGCGAGATCCGCGCAAACATGATTAGCCAAGGGCAGCATGCCGACTTGGTCGAGCATGTCCATGGCCTCACCACGAGCAAAGTCATCGGCGGGAGCGAAAAAGGAAAACACGCGCCGACGGGCAGCAATCAAAGCCATCTGCACGTTCTGCAAAACAGTCATTGAGGCAAATGTGGCCGCAACCTGGAAGCTTCGCCCAATGCCCAGCCGCACGATTTTGTGCGCGGCCATACCGACAATCTCGTGACCCTGGAACTGGACAGAGCCGGAAGTGGCACGCAAATGCCCATTGATCATATTGAAGGTTGTCGATTTGCCCGCTCCATTGGGGCCGATGAGGGCGAGAATTTCACCGGCCTGCACATCGAAATCAATGTGATCAACGGCGAGGTTGCCCCCGAATCGGCGCGTCAGCCCCCTAACCTTGAGCAGCGTAGTCATCGCGCCCTCCAAACCTCGTTCCAGCGGGCAGCTTGACCGGCAATACCCTGTGGAAACACCAGAACGATGAACAGAATGACCGCGCCGAATAGCGCACCCCAATATTGGGTGATGCCGACAAAGACGTCCCGCATGGCAGTAAAGGCAATACCTCCGACCACCGGGCCAGCAAGCTGTTGAATGCCCCCGAGCAACACCATCACCAAGGCATCGACAGAAGTGCCGACCGTCAAAGTTTCAGGCGAGACCCCTCCCTTGGAGAAAACAAACAGCCCGCCGGCCACGCCGGCGAGCACTCCGGCAATACAAAAGCCCATAAGCTGAACGCGTCGAACGTTCATGCCCAGCGCATCCGCACGCTGCACGGAATCTCGCACCGCACGAAGTGCCAGACCGAACCGCGAAAACGCCACACGACGTACCGCCCACACCACTGCGATGGATATCAGCGCGACGAACCAGTACCAGGCGTCTCCGCTCAACCATGCTTCCGGCCAAACGCCGATCAGCCCATTGGAGCCGCCAGTTACAGCGTCCCACTGGTACACGATGGACCATACGATCTGCGCAAAGGCCAGGGTGAGCATGGCCAGATACACCCCCGCCAGCCTCACACAGAACCAGCCAAACAACAGCGCCGCCAAACCGGCCAAAAGCGGAGCCATGAGCAGCGATGCGCCCATGCCCCAGCCTAAGTGTTTGAATGCCAGGGCCACGCCATAGGCCCCCAAGCCAAAGTACGCCGCGTGCCCGAATGACACCATGCCCCCCAGTCCCATCATGAAATGAAGGCTCACGGCGAAAATCACCGCAATCAGCATATCTTGCGCGAGTACGGTGGCATAGGGCAGCCAGGGTTCCAGCACGGGTAGCAAGAGCACGATCGCAGCGAGGGCCCAGCCCAGCCCCCGCGCGCCCGACCCAGCCCTGATGAGCGGCGCTTCGGCTCCGGCGGCCACACGCGGCAGGCTCAGAGGTTTACCGAGCAGTCCCCATGGGCGGAACACCAGCACCACCGCCATGAATAAAAACTCCACCACCAGCGTGAGTTTCGGAAAGGCGAAGCTCACTCCCAGAAGTTCCACTGTTCCCAGGGCAATGCAAAAAGCTTTGAGCTGGGCAATGATGATTGCCGCCAACGCCGCGCCGGAAATGGAGCCCATACCGCCCACTACCACCACTACAAACGCGTCACCGATGACGGCGAGATCCAACCCTAAATTGGCGGGTTGCCGCGGCAACTGCAATGCCCCGGCCAACCCAGCCAGAAACGCTCCTAGCGCAAACACACTGGTAAACAGCCAGGCCGGGTTGACCCCCAGTGCACCGAGCATTTCCCGGTCTTGCGTAGCGGCACGAACTTGTCGCCCCCAGTGGCTACGATTCAGCAAAAGCCACAGAAGCAGCCAGACCAATGGACCAACGGAAATCAATAGCAAATCATAGGAAGGAATGTAGCTGCCCAGTACTGACACCGCTCCATCCAGGCTCGGAGCCAGCGGGCCCAGTAAATCTTCCGGGCCCCACATCCACAAGGCAATGTCGTCAAACAGAAGCACGAGCGCGAAGGTCGCGAGCAGCTGGAACATTTCAGGTGCGCGATAGATGCGGCGCAGCACTGAAATTTCCAGGACCGCACCCAACACGCCGATCAGTACGGCTGCCCCCAGTATGCCGCCCCAGAAACCCAGGACACTCTCGCCCAAGGCCTGCACCAATGCCCAAGCGCAGTACAGCCCCAGCATGTACAAAGAACCATGGGCAAAATTGACGATACGGCTGACGCCAAAAATCAGTGAAAGGCCGACCGCCACCAGAAACAGAGAAGACGCCTCGGCCAGGCCATTGATCGCCTGAACCAGCAGAGATGACAGCGACACTGCTCCCCCTTCAATGCCAGCTTTGGCCGGTGATCAACGCGTGCCAGCGGGCCGCCACTGTTCGACCAGATCGTCTGGCGGCTGCACACTTGCTCCATCAACGTACTGGATGTCGGCCATCACGCCTTTGCCATCTTGAATCGCCAGCCGGCCAACATAAGCTCCCATGGTGGACTGGTGATCTTGTGGTCGGTAAGTAATGGGCCCGAAGGGCGTGGTAACTGGCAAGCCACGGAACGCTTCGATCAATGCGTCGGTATCCGTAGAGCCGGCTTTGCGCAGGCCCTCGGCCAGCGAGACAATGGTGCTGTATCCAATAACGGTTCCAAGGCGCGGGTAATCGTTGTACCTAGCTTGGTATGCCTCGAGAAAAGCTCGATGTTCAGGCGTATCGATAGCGTACCAGGGATAGCCTGTGACCACCCACCCCTCCGGAGTTTCCTTGCCCAAGGGGTCCAAATATTCCGGTTCGCCGGAAAGCAGGCTTACCGCAGGAAGGCCATCCAGAAAACGACGCTGTTTGCCGGCACGAACGAATTTGGCCAAGTCTGCCGCAAACAACACGTTGAATAGTGCGTCGGGTTTCGCATCTGCGAGCGCCTGGACCACATTGCCGGCGTCGATTCGTCCGAGCGGTGTGGCCTGCTCTGCAACAAACTCCACATCGGGCTGCGCTTCCTTCAATAATGCCTTGAAGGTTGCCACAGCAGACTGACCGTACTCGTAGTTCGGGTAGACAATTGCCCAGCGCTTGCGGTTCATCTTCACTGCTTCGGGAATGAGCATGGCCACCTGCATATAGGTGGAGGCACGCAAGCGGAAGGTGTAAGGGTTGCCTTGTTCCCACACCAACTTGTCGGTCAGTGGTTCGCTGGCAAGAAAAAATACCTTCCGGTGACGCGCGTAATCGGCCACCGCAAGGCCAATATTCGACAGAAAAGTTCCGGTCAGAAGGTCGACTTTCTCTCGGGTGACCAGTTCTTCGGCCGCACGTACGGCGTCGCCAGGGTTGGAATTATCATCGCGAATGATCAGTTCCAAAGGCCGCCCCGCAATTCCCCCCGCCGCATTGATCTGCTCCACCGCCAGCTCCATGCCCATGCGATAAGGCCCCAGGAAAGCAGGTTGTGTCTTGTAGCTGTTCAGCTCGCCAATGCGGATGGCTTGTTCCGCTTGAACAGCCCCGGCGCCCCACATGGACACAGAGAAAACGAGTAGTCGCGCGAGGCGCCGTGCGATGGGAGTCATCATGCTCCGCTTCCAGAAATGCGGTTTCAAATACGAGCGCGCGAGATTAGTGCACCCGGAGGCGCCCTCTCTTGCTCCAAGGACTTTATGCTAAACGTGAGCATAAATACCCGTCAAGCATCTGGATCGCTTTTTGAAAACGCCTCTTTATAATGATTCTTTCAGTTTCCGGATTACATCGTAATGGAGCTATTGCTGGACCCTTCCATATGGGTCGGCCTGCTGACTCTCGTGATCCTCGAGATCGTCCTCGGGATCGATAACCTCATCTTCATCGCCATTCTGGCGGATAAGCTTCCCCCCCACCAACGCGATAAGGCCCGGGTCATGGGGCTTTCCTTGGCGCTGATCATGCGTCTGGGGCTGCTATCTGCCATATCCTGGATGTTCCACCTAACGGCGCCGCTATTCCATGTCGGTGGGTCGCCTTTCTCGGGGCGGGATTTGATCCTTATTCTGGGCGGTTTCTTCCTGGTGTTCAAAGGCACCATGGAAATGCATGAACGCGTGGAAGGAAAACGGCACGCAGTGCTGCAGTCGCCTGCCTATGCCAGCTTCGGCATCATCGTGACGCAGATCGTGGTTCTGGATGCGGTGTTCTCGCTGGACGCCGTCATTACCGCCGTCGGCATGGTGGAACACCTTGAAGTAATGATGGCCGCTGTCGTCATTGCGATTGGTGTCATGTTGGTGGCATCGAAACCGCTTACCCGCTTCGTCAACGCCCATCCAACTGTTGTCATCCTCTGCCTGGGCTTTTTGCTCATGATCGGTTTCTCCCTGGTCGCGGAAGGGTTTGGCTTCAAGGTACCCAAGGGCTATCTGTATGCCGCCATTGGCTTTTCGGTCATCATTGAGGCGCTCAACCAGTTGGCTCGCCGCAATCTTCTGCTGATGAGGTCCGACCGGCCCATGCGGGAGCGTACGGCCGAAGCGGTCATGCGCATGCTAGGCAAGAGAACGGGTGGCGACGCCGATAGCGGTGATACCTCTCATGCGAGCGAAGACGCCATCCCCTTCGCCGAGGAAGAGCGCCATATGGTCAGCGGCGTTCTGCGCTTGGCCGAACGCAATGTGCATTCGGTAATGACACCGCGCACGGACATCACCTGGCTGAATCTGGACAGTGATGCCGAGACGGTGCGCGGGGAAATCAATCGTACGCCACACGGTTTCTACCCGGTTTGCAAAGGTTCCCTGGACGAAATCGTTGGCATCGGCCGTGCGAAAGACCTCATAACAGACCTCATCGTAGACGGCAGAATCAACCAGCAGCGCCTGCGTCCGCCCATCATTGTTCATGAAACCGTGCGCATGCTGGACCTCATCAACACGCTCAAGTCAGCGCGGGGGCAGCTGGTCATCGTTATCAACGAGTTCGGCACCGTCGAAGGTCTGGTCACACCCATGGACGTATTCGAGGCCATCGCAGGTGATTTCCCTGATGAAGACGAGACCCCAGACATAATCGTCAAGAGCGAAAACCAATGGGTGGTGGAAGGCGGCACCGATTTGCACCACTTTGAGCAAACCCTGGACGTCGAAGGCCTGTCACAGGAAACCGAAGACTTCAGTACCGTGGCCGGTTTCCTATTGCAGCAGTTGGGCAAGCTGCCCGAAGTGGGTGAGACTTTCAACCTGCAATACAGCGGCTATGAACTGCGCTTCCGCGTCTTGCAGCTGGAGGGGCGGCGCATCGCCAAGGTCTTTGTAGAGCGTGTCAGCGGGGATGCAGAAGCTTTGCCGCACGACGCAGCCTGAGCACCCAAGCAGCACTTTTTCGAATGTGCTATATTTACGGGCTTGTCGGGGCGTAGCGCAGCCTGGTAGCGCATCTGGTTTGGGACCAGAGGGTCGCGAGTTCGAATCCCGCCGCCCCGACCACTATTTCCAAGGGCTTACAGTGATCTCGCTGTAAGCCCTTGTCCGTTTCTGAACGCCTCATGTTCGAGCCTACATCAGGCATACCGTATGCTCAGTGATAAATGAGCGAAGTCGATGGCAGCTTCAGCAGAAGCCACCCGGCCTCAGTCTCATGCGAGGAGCGCATCATGCCCAACCAGCAAAAACCCGCCCAACAAAGCCCCGGCAAGCAACAGGATCAAAAGCAGGGGCAAGGTCAGCAGAAGGATCAGAAATCTGGTCAGAGCCAGCAGAAACGGTAATCTGGTGAACCCTCTTAAAACCCGCTACGGCGGGTTTTTTTCTTCACTGCGCCGCTGCCGCCTCAGCATGAGACAATCGCCGCATGATTACGACTTTGGAAACCAATGGCTTACGCAGCCTGCACTTTGGCACTCCTGCCGTGCAGGGGGCAATGAGCCTGGAACGGCCGGACGACATCGTCCTGGAGTACGTGCAGCAAATGATGATGTGGTTGCTGTTCCGTGAGGCGCAAGGCCACGTAGTGCAGCTGGGCTTAGGTGCCGCCTCGCTCACCAAGTTCTGTTATCGCCGCTTGCCCGAAATGCGTGTAACGGCAGTCGAACTCGACCCCGAAGTTATTGAGTTCTGTCGCAGCCAGTTCGCCTTGCCGGAGGATGACGAGCGCCTGACCGTCCTGAACATGGACGCGATCGAATTTGTGGGCGATTTTGAGCGTCGGCGGAGCGTTGATGTACTGCAGGTCGACCTTTATGACGCTCAGGCTCATGAACCAGTGCTGAGCTCCGAAGCGTTCTATAAGGCATGCGCCCGCTGTCTCACGCCGGAAGGCATTATGACGGTCAATCTTTACTGCGATTGGCCGGAACACGCAGGCCACATTCGCCAAATCGAAGCTTGCTTTGAAGCGGTGGCCTGGCTGCCCGTCGTTCACGACAGCAATATCGTGGCCATCGCGTTCAAACGCTCGCCCTCTGTCGACTTCGACCAACTACGGGAGCGGGCTGCACAGATACAGTTGGCCCTGGGGCTGCCCGCTCAGACCTGGGTCGACGGCCTATTGGCATGGATGATGGGTGAACTCGACATGCCCGAGCAAGCATCCTACTGCGCGCCTTAAAGGTCCAGCACTAGTTTTTCTCCGCTCTTCGCGCGGGAACAGCACACCATCATGCGCTTGTTCTCGCGACGCTCAGCCGGACTGAGAATGCTGTCACGGTGGTCGACTTCACCAGCGAGGACGGCCACCTCGCATACGCCGCACAAGCCTTCCTCGCAGTCACTCTGCACATCGACGTTCTGAGCCCGCAAGGTCTCCAGCAGACTATGCTCGTTGGTAACTGTGAGTGTGAGCCCGGTGTTGCGCAGCTCCACCTCAAAAGGCAGTTCTTTGCTTGGGTCCAGCTTGGGCCGATCGTTGCTGAAATGCTCAACATGCAGCTGTTCTTCGGGTAGCCCAGCTGCAATAACGGCTTCCTGCAGCGCTTCCAACATGCGGGACGGCCCACAGGCGTAAATTTGAACATTCGCCCCCTTCAACCGTGACAAGAGCGCAAGAAAATCATTGCGCCGCCCTTCCTCACTGATGTGCAGCTGAAGACATTCAGCATGAAGATGCGCGAGTTCCTCGGCGAAAGCCATGCCAAAGCGGCTGCGGCAGCTGTAATGAAACTCGTAAGACCGACCGAGTTCCCGCGCGCGCCTGGCCATTGCCATTACGGGCGTGATGCCAATACCCCCGGCAATGAAAACGTAGTGGCCCGAATGCGCTTCATCCATGTGAAAGTGGTTTCGAGGCCCGCGCACCCGCAGTATGGCACCGGGTCTCGCATGCTGGTGAATCCAGGCGGAGCCTCCCCGACTGTCCGGGTCTTTGAGAACGGCCACTTCCCACGCCGCACGGTCGGCGGGGTCGCCGCACAGAGAGTATTGGCGCGCCAGGCCAGGGTCACCGCACTCTATATCAATATGCGCGCCCGGCGCCCACTGCGGCAGGGCGGAACCATGCTGCGACACCAGACGCAGCATCAAGACGTCGCGGGCGACCTCGCGCACCCTTTCGACTCGCAGATTGCGGACAGCATTTCTCGCCAAGGGCGCACCCAGCCGCACTTCCTGCGTCCATTTACGGATGGCCGGATTTCGTCGCTCGGGATTTTTTGCCGGATCCCATTCCACAACCAGCGCACGTGGGCCGCGGAAGGCCAGGTTATGGACGTATTCAAACTTTTGCGGCGCCAATGTCATATGCGGCATGCGGCGGGATAGCTCGCCAATCATGATCTGCATTTCCATGCGCCCGATATTCTTGCCCAGACATTGATGTGCACCGTATCCGAAGGTTAGATGGTCCACAGAGTTATCTCGGCGGATGTCGAAGAGATCGGGGTCACCGAACTGTCGCGGGTCGTGATTCGCCGAGCTGACCACCAGCAACAGCCGCGCGCCGGACGGAATGGACACTCCTTCTATCGTTACATCCCGCGTAGTGCGTCGCCGCCAAGATGCGATTGAACCGCTATGCCGCAGGCATTCTTCCATGGCTGGCGATATGAGCTCCGGGTTCGCGCAGAGGTCGCGCCAGTCGTCGGGATGTTCCAGCAGCAGCTTCAGCGCATTGGTCGATGCGAAGGCCGTGGTTTCATGCGCGGCCACGATAATGGCCATCATCATCGAATGCAGATAGGAGTCCGTCACAACATCGGGATAAAGCTTCTGCTGCCGAATCGAATAGCGCATCCAGCCAGGGCCGTCCGGTGTCTGGCGCATCTTTTCCAGAACCTCACCAGAAAACTGCCAGAACTGTCCCACCGTATGGGCAATATCCACACGCTCTTCGGGAGTCGGGCGGCCGAATGCGTTGACGGTATGGGCAATGGCGAAACGCTTCATGGTCGCGCGGTCTGCCGCATCATCAATGCCCAGGAAATGTAAGGCCACGGAGAACGGGACGTCCCAAAACAGTTCCCGAACAAGGTCTGCCCTGCCCTTGTTGATGAAGCCGTCGATGGATTCCGTCACCAGCCGCCGCACCATGGGTTCATGTTCTCTCAAATGCTCTGGCGTGAAAGGCTCCATCAACACGCGGCGACGGGCCATATGCATGGGCTCGTCTTCGTTTACCAATGTCCGGTTCATGGCGTAGCCGTACTGGCCCAGAATTTCCTTGACTTCCGGGGGAGGCGATCCGACAGGCTCCAGCACATTGGACGGGCTGAACGTGATGGGGTCTCGAAAAATCTCCTTGATGGCTTGGTATCGCGTCACCACCCAGTAGTCCAACTCCGGGCTGTAGAAAACGGGCAGTTCCTCGCGCGCCCAACGGACAAACTCCGAAGGGTTCTCCATGTACGCATCTTGGAAAGGGTTGAACTCCGCCGCCATGCGTGCATGAGGACAGCTACCACCGGACGATTTGTGGCTGACGGGACAACGGCTGAGATCTTTTGCGACGGAATCCATGACTGCTCCTGACCTGCGATCAGTAAATTAGCTCTTGCGTAAACGTAACACGCATTGCGTAATCGATGGAATCTGGAAAACCCTCAGCGATATACTTCCCCATTGCGTCAACTCATGAACCATCTAATGAACTCGCCTTCCGCACCGCACCCCATCGTCGCCCGCGACCGACGCCAACGCGTGCAGGCCGTGACCACCGGAATAGTTTTGCTCAAGGCATTGGCCCGCATGGGGGGGCGTGCCACGTTGACCGGGCTGGCCCGCCAGGTGGAAGAAAACCCGGCCAAAGTGCACCGCTATCTAATCAGCATGATGGAGGAAGGTCTGGTCGAACAGGACCCCGTATCGCTGCAGTACTTCCTGGGTGCGGAAGCGATCCATATCGGCCTGGTGGCAATGCGGCTGGCCGATCCGTTGCGCGTTGCGGAGCCTGCGCTGCTGCGTTTGAGACAGTCGCTGGAAATGACCTGCTTTCTTGCCGTCATGGGCAACAAGGGGCCGACCATAGTGCGTTTCGAGGAACCTGGCCTGCCGGTGACTCTGAACGTTCGCGTGGGCTCTGTACTGCCGTTGCTGTGGTCCGCCACCGGCCGGGTGTTTCTGGCCTATCTGGACGACAGCCGAGTGGAAAAACTGGCTCGAGAGGAACTCGAACGCATTTCCCCGGAGCAGCGAAACACGCTTGACGCGCGTGACCCCATAGGCGTTCTCAAACGCGACGTCCAAGCCGCCGGCATGGCGATAGTGCGGGACACTAACCTGCAGGGCATCAGCGCAATATCCCTCCCCCTCTTCGACTTCTCCGACCATCTCGCCGCCGTCGTGACCGTCCTTGGCGCTACAGGCAGTTTTGACACGAGCCCATCGGGTCCCGTAGCGCGGGCCTTGCAAGCGGAGAGTCGGCTAATCAGTCAGTCCTTGGGACACGCGCCCCCAAATTAACCCCTCAGGGTAATTGCTGAGATAGGGTTACGCACTGCGTATACCTTGTACGCTTAGAATGTTCGTCCATAAACGACATGCGCGTCATCCATGGCGTGCACGAACAATTAACGAGGTACAAGGGGAGACCATGAAACGATTGAAAACTCTGGCGTTGGCGGCCCTGCTCAGCGCTCCGTTTGCCAGCTTCACGGCCGCACAGGCTGCCTACCCTGATCAGCCCATACGCTGGATCGTTCCCTATCCCGCCGGTGGTGGTTCCGACTTCCTGGCTCGCACCATCAGCAATGCGTTAGGCCCCATCACAGGTCAGTCGGTCGTCGTAGAAAACAAGCCGGGTGGTAATACCGCAATTGCGGCGGCGGAGATTGCACGTGCCCAGCCTGATGGCTACACCGTCATGTCGGCTGACAACGGCACGCTGGTTTTCAATTCAGCCTTGTATTCCAGGCTCACTTATGACCCTCAGAAGGATTTGGCACCGGTCACGCTACTGGGTCGCTTCCCCATGATTCTGGTGGCAGACCCGGCATCGGGCCTGGATAGCGTGGAAAAGGTCATTGAACGGGCCCGCAACGACAAAGCGGGGTTGAATTTCGCCTCAGCAGGGGCAGGCAGCCCCCACCATCTGGCGATGGAATTGTTCAAGCACGAACTCAAGCTCAATATGACCCATATCCCCTACAAGGGAGCCGCGCCTTCACTCACTGATGTGGCAGGTGGCCAAGTGCCCGTCATGATGGTGGACCTCGCCGCTGGTGCCGGCTTCATCAAGGGGGGCAAGGTCAAGCCGCTGGCAGTTGCCAATCCGGAGCGCTTGCCGCAGCTGCCGGATGTACCCACCTTTGCGGAGCTGGGGTATCCGTCCATCGTCGCTGCCGCTCATGTGGGCATGGTCGCGCCTGCCGCTACCCCTTCCGAAACAATCAAAACGCTGAATCAGAAGGTGGTGCAGGCGCTGAATGACCCCAAGATCAATTCCACGCTGGTGGAGTTCGGAATCCAGCCGGTCGGAAATTCCCCACAGGAATATGCAGAAATGCTCAAGGAAGAAATCACGCGCTGGCATGCCGTGATCAAAGAACAGGGCATCACACTGGACTAAGCGTCCCGGTCGCACCCGAAAGGCCGTGCTGGCATCAGCACGGCCTTTCTTATGTTTATTCAGCGCTCACGACATCATGTGCAGCATGCGCTTCAGAATGCCGGCTGAATAATGGCTGGCTACTTCCCGCAAGAAGCGATTGAAATCATGGCTTGCAGCATCATCCGCACGGTCTGAAACTGTACGAAGGACCGCGAATCGTGCACCGTATTCAAGGCAGATCTGGGCCACAGCGGCGCCTTCCATCTCAACGCACAGCGCGTCGGGCAATTCCCTACCCAGAGCTTGCGCCCTGACGGCAGAACTGACGAATTGGTCGCCGCTTATGATCAGGCCTTCATGTACCCGGGGCTGGGACAAACCGAAGGAATCGCGCGCGGCAAGTGGAATGTCTTCCTGCCAGTCCTCGGCAAGGTATGTATTTGCAGCCGCCGCCAACATACGGGTAAGTGCATCGTCGGTCGGAAAGCGGCTGCGTTGCAATAAGGGCACCTCGTGGCGAGGAAATAATGGGCTGGAGTCCAGATCATGCTGCAGCAGTTCGGTACCTACCACCACATCCCCAACCCGCGCCTGTGCGGCCAGGCCACCGGCGAGCCCTGAAAACACCAGACGATCCACGTTGAACTCACGCAACAGCGTGACGGTGCTTGCGGCGGCCGCCACTTTTCCCATGCGAGCCAAAACGAGCACACTAGGCTGGCCGTACAAATTACCGACGTGATAATCTCGCATGCCAATGCGATGGGTGCTAACTTCCGTCATGTCAACTAGCAAGTGGGCAATCTCATCGTGGACTGCCGCCATGATTCCAAGTCGTTGCATCGCCTACGCTCCTGTTTAGGGTTGCGAGCTTAACCCATGGGGAAAGTCCTTAGGAATGAAGCACGACATCACCGATACGACTCTCTATACTTGTTCGGCCTGCCTACACAAGGAAGTTGAGACATGTCACCCGTGCAGTATCTGAATTCCATAGCAGAGAAGTTTGGCGAACACATCGCGCTGGACGATTCCGAGATCGCGGTTTCCTATTCAGAACTGGCCGTTGCCGTGCACGCCATGAGCGTGGCCCTGGCCAATATGAACCCGGTGCCTGGCAGCACCGTGGCCATTTGCGCGGAATACTGTCATGAATATCTCGTTGCCGTGCTTGCCACGCAGGCGGCGAACAAGAAGCTGTTGCCACTGAGTACGCACGCGAGTCAGGAAGAACTAGCTGAGGTCATCAACGCAGCCTTTCCCAGCACCATTATTGTTGACGAAAAAGGCAGTGCGCTCATTCCCTGCGAGGAAGACTTCAAAATTCACTTCTCGCAGTTTCCCGGCCTGGTGTACACCTATCGCGACGCCGAGTTCCCCACCCCGGAATCTTTCGAAAGTTTCTTCGAAAAAGCTGCGGAAAAGGCCGACCAAGCCTGAGGTCCCCCCTAGTTGGGGCTGCAGGCGTGCATAGCCAGAGCACCCAACATCGCCTTCAGCCTTTGGGCAGCAATGTCGCGTATATGACTCTGACCACGGGCATATGGCTCCGACCAAGGTGCCTGTGTCCGCCGCCCCTTGCTGCGCCTATAATCGCCAGCATCCCTCTTACATTCTGCCTGCGCCCATGTCACAGACTACCCTGGACGATCTCGCCAAACTATTGCTGCGCCTGGTGCTCGGCATCCTCATTCTTTTTCATGGCTGGGCCAAGCTGCGCGGCGGCGTCGGCGGCATCGAAGCAATGCTGGCGATGCGCGGTCTGCCCGCATTTCTGGCCTGGGGTGTCTATCTGGGGGAAGTCCTCGCCCCAATCATGCTAATTCTCGGCATATTCACTCGCATCGGTGCTGCACTCATCGTGGTGAACATGCTAGTTGCGCTGTTTCTTGCGCACAGCGGGCACTTTGGAGACTTCACCTCCAGTGGGGGCTGGCGCCTGGAACTGCAGGGCATGTTTCTGGCCGCCGGTATTGCGGTGCTCATGCAAGGCGCTGGGCGATTTGCGCTTGGCGGCCGCTGGAACTGATTGCCATCCATGTCCACGCCGGCCCGGCATCCCCGCCTCGCTCTGGTGTTGGGTAGCGGCTCAGCTCGAGGTTGGGCGCATATCGGGGTAATCAAGGCACTGGAAGAAGCGGGAATCAAACCCGACATTGTGTGCGGCACGTCGATCGGTGCTTTGGTGGGGGCCGCCTATGCTGCAGGAGAACTCGAACGTTTCGAGAGCTGGGTTCGCTCTTTGAGCCTGCGCGATGTTGTGTCGCTCATGGACTTCCGTCTGAACGGGGGCATGCTCAAGGGCGAACGCCTCATGAACTTCTTCCAGAAGCATTTCATGGATTGCCCGATCGAAGCATTGAGAATGCCTTTCGTAGCGGTGGCCACTGACCTGCATACGGGCCAGGAAGTCTGGCTCAAGGAAGGTTCCGTCATCGAGGCTGTGCGTGCATCCATTGCCCTGCCCGGCCTGTTCTCCCCTGTCAGGGTGAATGAACGCCTGCTGGTTGACGGTGGCCTTGTGAACCCTGTGCCGGTATCCCTTGCCCGGGCAATGGAGGCCGATTTCGTCGTGGCCGTCGACCTGAATGCAGATATTTTGGGCCGTCATCTTGAAGCGCTGCCCGAGCCGAAGCTGCGGTCCATGGTAGGAAGCGCCTGGCTCACTCGTTTGCCACAAAGCGTTTCCGCCCTTTTTCCCCTGGCGAATACGGTTGATGCTGAACCCATGCCATCTTTGATAGACGTGCTGGCGAGCAGCATCAATATCATGCAGGTTCGCATTACTCGCAGCCGTCTGGCGGGTGATCCGCCTGATGTCGTTATCGCACCGCGGCTGGCCTCGCTGGGGTTGCTCGACTTTCACCGAGCCGATCAGGCCATCGAACAAGGCATGCTCGCCACTCGGCTCATGCTGCCGAGCCTGCAGGAACTTGGCACCCGCAGGCTTTAGCCCGCATTTTCAGGCAGGAACGGCAAGATTTCGACGGTTCGCCTTAACAAAATCAGAGGGTGCCATGCCCATGTTGCGCCTGAACATGGTGGTGAACGCACTCTGGTTTTGGTAACCCAGGTCAAAGGCAACGTCCACCACCGATTTACCGGCCGCCAGCCAGTCCATTGCCGTCCGCAGGCGTATATGCTGTCGCCACTGCACAAACGACATTCCCAGTTCCTGAACAAACAAGCGGTGCAGCGTGCGCGGGTCGCAACCCAATTCCAGCGCCCATTCCTGAAGGGTTTTGGCGTCGTCCAGTTGTTGTTGGATATGGGTGCAGATACGAACAAGGCGCGGATCGCGCGGTGCCGGCAGCTGAGGCTTGCCCACGTTGTTATGTCGCATTTCCTCGATGAGGGCGGCCAACAACAGGGCCACACGCTTGTCTTCCTGTGGGCTATAAAGGTCTGCCACCTCGGAAATGAGCTCCCGCATTAGCGGAGTGGCGTGTAGAATGCGGCTCTGTTGCCAAATATCACCGTATTGACGCAGATTCAAATGCAAAGAGCGCAAGCGCACCTTGCCCAACATGCGTAACTTATAGGGCGTATTAGGCGCCAGCCACAAAACACTGCCGGTATCCACGACCCAGCTGCCATGTGGGCTGGTAACCAACAGCGCGCCGCTCAGGGGAAGCTGCAACACCCCCACGTCGTCCTGGCCTTTACCCGTAATGAGGGTGGAGTCAGTAAAGTCTCTACACAGCCCACCCAACATCACATCTCGTATATCAGTTCTCAAACTGCCGATTGATGCCATTGCGGATGCTTCCTTCTGCCCCTTGCGCTGGACGGACCGCAACATGCGGCCGACCTCGGAACAGCGTGATAACAGTGCAAGACAACTCCATCAGGGTTGACCCCCGACGCATGCGTTTGAGGGGGCCACACAGCGGCCCCCTCGTTCAGGCCTTAGTACACGTCAGAAAACTGTTTGAGTACATCAGGGTTTTCAAGCGTGGACGTGTCCTGGTCGATATCTCTGCCTTCGGCCACCAGCCTGAGCAAGCGGCGCATGATCTTGCCAGATCGCGTCTTGGGCAGACTATTGCCGAAGCGGATATCCCTGGGCTTGGCGATGGGGCCTACTTCCCTCGCCACCCAGTCACGCAGGGTTTCAGCGATTTGCTGGGCCTCGCTGCCGTCGGGTGCCGACTGCTTGAGCATGATGAAGGCGACGATGGCTTCCCCGGTGGTGGCGTCTGGCCGACCAACTACCGCAGCTTCTGCTACCAGCTCATGAGCCACCAGTGCCGATTCGATTTCCGTTCCACCCAAGCGGTGCCCAGAGACGCTGAGCACGTCGTCTGTGCGGCCCAGAATCCAGAAATAGCCGTCTTCATCGCACTGGGCATTATCACCGGCCATGTACATGCCGCCGAGTTCATTCGGGAAGTAGCTCGTGCGGAAACGATTTTCGTCTCCCCAAACTGCACGTATCATGGCGGGCCAGGGTCGACGGATGACCAGCAGGCCACCGACCCCCGCCGGAAGTTCTTTGCCAGATTCGTCCACCACCGCCGCGTCAATGCCGGGCAGCGGCAGAGTGCAGGAACCGGGCTTCAATGGTGTGGCCCCGGGTAAGGGCGTCAGAATATGGCCGCCGGTTTCAGTCTGCCACCACGTATCAACAATTGGGCAACGTGAGCCCCCCACATTCTCGTAGTACCACATCCAGGCTTCAGGGTTGATAGGCTCTCCTACAGAACCCAGCAGCCGCAGGCTGGAAAGATCGTATCGGCGCGGATGGTGCTCAGGGTTCAATTCCGAGGCTTTTATGAGGGAACGGATAGCGGTGGGCGCCGTATAGAAGATGCTGACCTTGTGTCGCTGGATCATTTCCCAGAAGCGGCCAGCGTTCGGATAGGTGGGTATACCCTCGAAAACGATCTGCGTCAGGCCCGCCGCCATCGAACCATAGGTGATGTAAGAGTGACCGGTGACCCAACCGACGTCTGCTGTGCACCAGAATATGTCGTCCGGTTTGGCATCGAACACCCACTGAGAAGTCATCTTGGCCCAAAGCAAATACCCCGCGGAGGAATGCTGCACTCCCTTGGGCTTGCCGGTCGAGCCGGAGGTATACAAAACAAAAAGCGGATGTTCAGCGCCAACTGCAACCGGCTCGCACTTTTCCGGCTGGCCCGCCTCAACTTCGCTCAGTCGAATATCGCGCCCTTCCACCCAGCCGACGTCGGCCCCGGTACGTTCATAGACCACCACTTTCTCGACGACGTCGCCACCCTCGTAGGACAGTGCCTCGTCGACCGCCCCCTTCAGAGGAATCTGCCGCCCGCCACGCATTTGCGCATCAGCCGTCAGGACCAGTTTTGCGCCGACGTCGACTATGCGCTGGTGCAGACTGCGTGCGGAGAACCCGCCAAATACCACCGAATGGGTCAGGCCCAGCCGCGCGCAAGCCTGCATGATCGCGATGGCCTCGATCGACATGGGCAAGTAGATGATGGCGCGGTCGCCCTTCCCGTATCCCAACGATTTGATGCCATTGGCTATGCGACAGACCCGGGCGAGGAGTTCGCGGTAGGTGATGGATTGCACCGTACCGTCGTCCGCCTCAAAGATGATGGCCGTCTTGTCGCCGTTTCCATTCTCGATGTGAACGTCAAGGCAGTTTTCCGAGACGTTGAGCTCACCGTCCTCGAACCAGGTGTAGAAGGGCGCATTGGATTCATCAAGGACCTTGGTGAAGGGCTTGCGCCATAGCAAGTTCTCCTGCGCAAGCGTCTGCCAGAAAGTATCCGGATTGCGTTCCGCTTCCTCGTACATCGCCCGGTACTGGTCCATGCCCGAAATCCGCGCATTCGCAACGAACTCCTTGGAAGGGTTGAGTACCCTTTTCTCGATCAGCATGGTGTTGATGGTAGACGACATTTGTTGCTCCTCTAAATGAATGTGCCGTCGCTTGTAGCGACGGCATGTCAACCCCTTAGGCCGCCGCTCCCAGATAGCGGCTCATGATGTCGGGCCGTGCGCGCAGTTCATCGCTGCTGCCGTCGAACACGATATGACCGGTATTCAGCATGTAGACACGACTGGCCATGGACAGCGCCGCGGAAACGTTTTGCTCCACGACGATGACCGTGCGGCCTTCTTCCGCAAGCTGCCGGCATACCTGCATGAGGTCGCGCACGATAATGGGCGCCAGCCCTTCAAAAGGTTCGTCCAGGAGGATCAGACGGGCGTCACGGATCATCGCCCGCGCGATGGCGATCATTTGCTGCTCACCGCCGGAAAGCTCCCGCCCTTTGTTTGTGCGGCGCTCATACAACCGAGGAAAGGTCTGATATATGCGCTCGAAGGACATTGGGTTGGGCGCGGTCATTGCAGCCAGCTCGAGGTTCTCGTGCACAGTAATGCCGCCGATGATGCGTCGCTCCTCCGGCACCAGCTGCAATCCTTCGCGGGCAATGAGATGGGTCGCCATCGTGTGGATGGGCTTGCCGTTGAAGGTGATAGTGCCCGACTTGGGCTGCAGGGCGCCGGCAATCGTCTTGAGCAGGGTTGACTTGCCTGCGCCATTTCGTCCCAACAGGGCGACCACCTCGTTCTCGTTCACGTGCAGAGATACGTCAAACAGAATATGGGAATCGCCGTAGAAGGTATTGACCTTCGATACGTCAAGTAGCGTCATTCGTCTTCCTCCATGCCGCCCAGGTAGGCATCCTGTACAGCCTTGCTGTTGCGAATTTCCTCGGGCGTGCCCTCAGCGAGGAAGTTGCCGTCGTACAGTACGGTGATGCGGTCAGCCAGCTCGAACATGGCATCCATGTCGTGTTCGACAATCAGCACCGTACGACCCTTGCGAATCTTCTTCAGCAAGGCGACTGTCTGCACACGCTCTTCAGGGCTCATGCCGGCCAGTGGTTCGTCAAGCAAGAGGACGTTGGCTCCTGTAGCCAGCGCCAGGCCGATTTCCACACGGCGCTTCTCTCCATAGGAAAGTTCATGAATGGGGGTATCGGCACGATGGCTAAGCTCCACCATGGCCAAGACCGCCGCGACCTGTTCCGTGGCACCGCGGACCCCTTCCACTGATTTCAGGGCATCAAGCTTGAAGGGACCACGTTTATGGCCAAGTACGGACATGAGGACGTTTTGCTTGACCGTGAGCTGATCAAACAGCGTATTGACCTGATAGCTCTTGCTCATTCCCATTTGACACACCTGCGTCACACCGATGCCGGTAATGTCCTGCCCCCGCAGGTAGACACGACCGTGGGTGGGCTGAATCTCACCGGCCAGCATGCGGAAGAAGGTGGACTTGCCGGCACCGTTGGGGCCGATTAGGCCGCGGAGCTCACCTTCTTCGATGGCAATGGAGACACCCTTGACCGCTTTAAGGCCGCCATAGTGCTTGGCAATATTGTCGGCGCGCAGAACGGGCCTTCCGCTTTCCATGGGCGGTGCATCACGCATGACAAGCTTGGCGTGAACATCACTGCCTGCGCCTCGGCCCACTGTGGGGGGCACAGCCGCTGCCATCCGCTTGCTCATGCGTCGATCGCGCCAGGCAAGGATTTCCCCGCAGATTCCACGGCGGAACAGCGTCACCAGTATGACGAAGATGACACCGAGGATCAGCCGCCAGTATGGTCCGACCGAATCAACAAACTGCAGGACTTCGTACAGGTACAGCCAGATTAGCGCGCCCAACAAGGGGCCAAACAAGGTGCCTGCGCCTCCCATTACCGTTTGAATGACCAGTTCGGCCGAGGTGTGCAGGTTAAAGGCATCAGGTGGCATGTAGCCCTGGAACATACCCAAGAGACCACCCGCCAGCCCACCATAGGCAGCGGCGATAACAAATACCGCCAGCTTGTAACGCTGAATGGTATGGCCCACTGCCATAGCGCGTTCGGGATTCTCGCGGATAGCGGTGAGGATGACACCGAAGGGCGAGAGGGAAATACGGCGGGCAACGGCAAACCCGATGAAGAACAGTACTGCGAGGAAGGCGTACATCGGCCAGCCAAAGCCCACGAAGAACTGGACGAAGCCAAAGTCGACCACTGCTTCCGGTATGCCCGGAATGCCGTTTTCACCGCCTGTCCAATCCCGTAAGGGCCCGAACTCCAGGAAATAGATCATCTCGGCAAAGGCCAGCGTACTCATCGCAAAGTAGATACCGCTGCGCCTCAGCGTGAGATAACCAATCATGATGCCCAGTATGGAAGCGCCGATGATGGAGCACAGCAGGGCCAACAACATGTTGTCGAGAATGCCGGCTGTGAGCAGATAGGCAGTGATGAAACTGCCCGTGCCGTAGAACGCTGCCTGCCCGAATGAGAGTAGCCCGGTATAACCAAACAGCAGGTCAAAACCGAGGCCAAAAATGCCCCAGATCAGTACCCGGCTGAGAAGGTCGGGGCCTGCACCGATAATGGGAGCCACTGCAGGGGCGACGACCAGGATGAGCCCGGCTACGAGCAATGCGCCGTAGCGCTGCATTAGCGTTGGGTTACCGAGATGGACAGCCGGCGCTGCAGCCTGGCTGCTTTGAATGACGGATTCGTTGGACTGGCTCATGCTCTACCCTCCACACCCATGAGACCTTGCGGCCTGATGATCAGGATCAGCGCCATGGCAGCGAAAAGCATGACGTCGGAATAAACTGGATTGATCAATGAGGTAAGACTGAGAATCTGGCCCGCGATCAAACCGCCCAGAATCGCCCCCGGGAATGAACCGACGCCACCCAGCACCACTACGACGAAGGACTGGATGAGCACGCGGAAACCCATGTCGGGAACGATGGACACCATGGGCCCGTAGATCATTCCGGCGAATCCGGCCGCAGCGGCCCCGATGCCGAACACCAACATGAAGTACCGCTGCACATTGATGCCCAACAGGCGGACCATCATGGCGTCTTCAATACCGGAACGAATGATCAGGCCCAGCCGCGTGCGGTACAGCACGTACCAGCAGGCAAAGAGGACAGAGGCCGCAATGGCCATGATCTCGAGCCGATACAAAGGGTAGGTGAGAAAGCCCAGGTGGACCGCGCCTTCACCCCATGTTGGCAAGGGTACGCGCTGCCCCACCCCGCCATAAATGCCCCGGATGACCTCAACAATGACGATGCTGATGCCGAAGGTGACCAGTATCTGATCTTCATGGGGTCGGTGATAGAAGCGCTTGATCAACCCCCGCTCCATGATGAGCCCCACTGCCATGGCGACTACCGCCGCCCCGATCAGGCTGACTACGAAGGAACCTGTGGCGGTGAATATGGAGAAGCCCGCGTAAGCGCCGACAACAAACAAGGCGCCGTGGGCAAAGTTGATGACTCCCAACGTACCGTAAATGATGGTGAGACCTGTCGCAATGAGTGCCAGCAGCACACCCAAAGCCAGGCCGTTAAAAACTTGCGACATGAAAAGGCTCATGCCCGTCCCCCCTCTTTTGCCTTTGTTATGCAGATCTGGATGCAGCCCATACCCGCCCCGGAAACGATGCTCGTCTCCGGGGCGCGGACCTCATCAGGCGGCCGGGCCCATCTTGCAACCTGCGTAGTCCACAGGCGGCAAGGTCTCCAGACCGTTGGCAACGGCAACCACGTCAACCAGATCATCCTTGTTCTGGATTTCCGAGGGCTTCTTGCCGCGAACGATGGCGAAGTCGGCGACCCCGTCGTGGTCTTCCGCACGGAAGTAGACTTCGCCGCCCATGCTGTACGGACGCTTGTGATTAATGCCGTCCTCGAGGGCCTCTACCACGGCGGCCGGGTAGAAGGTGCCGGCCCGTTCGCAGGCATCCGCCCACAGCAGCATGGTCATGTAAGCGTTATGTTCCGGGTCACGCGGAATGGCGTTGTATTTTTCCTTATAGGCTTCGACGAAATCACGGCCGACTTCGTGCTTCATGCCTTCAGTCCACCAGAACACCATGGTGCCAAGCACACCCTCCATAATCTCCGGACCCACCTCTTCAAGCATGTAAGCCGGCAGGTAGGGCACGCACATCTTCATCTTCTTGAGTACACCGAATTCATAGGCCTGCTTGGCCGAGTTCACGGCGTCAGCGCCATAGTCGTGGTTGATGAGGATGTCTGCACCGCTGTTTGCGATGTTCAGCATCCAGGAGCTGAAGTCTGTCGCGCCGAGCGGGTGGATTTGGGGGTTGTCGATCGTAGTCCAGCCCTGCTCCTCCGTAAACTGCTTCATGTAGTGGTGGATGGAGTGGCCGTAGTTGTAGTCGGGCACCAAGTGGATGGCCTTCATGTTCTTGCCGTATTCCTTGGCAAGAATCGGAGCAATGGCCTTGGACGCCGTATAGGCGTGGTGGCAGAGCCTGAAACCGTAGCGGCGGCAATCTTTGCCGGTGGTGTCGCTGGAGCCGCTGATCACCGAGAAATACAGGGTCTTGGCCCGGTCGCAGGTGTTCTGCAAGGCAATGGCCACCGAGCTGCTGACGCTGCCCGAGACCATCATGGCCTTATCCTGACGGATGAAGCGTGTCGCGGCCTGTACAGCACTGTTGGGCTTGGTCTCTGCATCGCCGATGGTCAATACCAACTTCTTGCCGAGGATGCCCTCTTTGGTAAGTGGGGAAACCTTCTTGATCCGGGGGTCGCCCTTGTTGATGAGCTCCGCTGCCAGTTCGAAGCCGCGCTTCTGCCCTGCGCCTTCTGCCGAATATGGCCCGGTGAGGTCCAGGGTCAGCCCAGCGGTGACCGTATCACCGGAGACCCCCGCAGGAAAGTTGCCCAAGGAGGGATAATCCTTCTTTTGAGCCCAGACATTGCCGGACATGGTCGGCAGCAATAACCCACCGGCCACCCCTGCCGAGGTTTTCATGAAACGACGGCGACCATCCGATGCTTCACATGCCACGTGTATCTTCTTCACTTGAATATCTCCCTTGATCCACCAGTGATTGAGGCTGAGCGTTTCCAACCTGCGTGAACAGGCCTTCCCAGCAGAAGGGAATTTCTTAGAGGAAAGGGAAACGGACTCAGCTATGTGGTGCTGCAGTCAAACCGGGACGCCGATTTTGTCGGCGCGAGCTATGCATGTATCAATTTATGTTTTCGCAAGCTCGAAGGCAGGTTATCAAAAAGCCGAAGAGAGTAACTATCGTGAACCGGACACAAAGTATTCCGATTCGGACTTCCGACGCAAATCCGAGGGTTAACCTGCACCGAAATTCTGGGAAGTTGTTGCCTTCACACAGAAAAATGTAGTCAAATTACTGAAAAATTACGCGATTCCGTCAACAAAAAGCCCCGCTTTCGCGGGGCGGGTGTCACATGGTGCGCTGAACGCGCCATCAAATTATCAACCGAAACGGCCGGTAATATAGTCTTCAGTTTCCTTGCGAACTGGTTTCACAAAGATTTGATCGGTCTCGCCATATTCCATGAGCTCACCGAGATACATATACGCTGTGTAGTCAGAGCACCGCGCCGCTTGTTGCATGTTATGCGTAACGATGACAACGGTGTAATCCGACTTCAGCTCCGCAATGAGCTCCTCGATCTTGGCGGTGGAGATGGGATCTAGGGCGGAGCAGGGTTCATCCAGCAGCAGGATTTCAGGTTTGATGGCTACGCCACGGGCAATGCAAAGACGCTGCTGCTGCCCGCCAGACAAGCTGTTTCCACTCTGGTGAAGCTTGTCTTTCACTTCGTTCCAGATGGCCGCTTTGGTCAATGCCCACTCGACTCGTTCGTCCATCTCAGCTTTGCTCAACCTCTCGAACAGCCTTACGCCAAATGCGACGTTGTCGTAAATGCTCATGGGAAAAGGCGTCGGCTTTTGGAAAACCATTCCGACCTTCGCCCGAATAAGCGAAATATCGAGTTTGGACTGCAGTAGGTCTTCGCCATCCAGCAGGATCTGACCTTCGGCGCGCTGTCCCGGATACAGTTCGAACATGCGATTGAAGGTGCGCAGTAGCGTGGATTTCCCGCAGCCGGACGGGCCGATGAACGCCGTCACCTTATTCTCGTAAATAGACATGCTGACGTTCTTGATGGCGTGGAAATCGCCATAGTAGAAATTCAGATCCTTGACGTCGAGCTTGATGCGTTCGGCGGAAGCAGAAGTAGTCATTTGATAATCCGGGCGGGCGTGCCGCCGTCAGCTTATTTATTGCGGAAAAGGCTACGGGCCAGAATATTGATGCCCAGCACCAGGATGGTGATCAAAACCGCGCCGGCCCACGCGAGGCGATTCCAGTCCTCGAAGGGGCTGGCGGCGTACTGGAAGATCACCACCGGCAGATTGGCCAGCGGGGCGTTCATGTTCATGGACATGAACTGATTGTTGAGAGCAGTGAAGAGCAGTGGTGCAGTTTCACCGGAGATCCGTGCAATGGCCAGCAGCACCCCGGTGATCATGCCCGAGCGAGCCGCGCGATAGCACACCATGGTGATGACACGCCATTTGGGACACCCCAGAGCCGCTGCGGCCTCTCGCAGGCTATTGGGTACCAGCAGCAACATGTTGTCGGTGGCACGAACCACCACTGGAATCACGATGATGGCCAGCGCCAACGCACCCGCCCAACCCGAATAGTGTCCGACCTGAGCGACGTATACCGCGTAGATGAACAGACCGATCACAATGGAGGGGGCAGACAGCAACACGTCATTAAGAAAACGCGTCGCCGGCGCCAGCCAGCCCCGGTTTCCATACTCTGCCAGATAGGTACCCGCCAGCACGCCAATTGGCGTGCCGACCAATGTGGCCGTTACGGCCATCAGCACACTCCCCACAATGGCATTGAGCAATCCACCTTCCCCGCCGGGTGGGGGCGTCGGCTGCGTGAGCAGCGAGAAGGATAACGCTGACGCCCCTTTGGTGAGCAGCGTGAGGATAATCCAGAACAGCCAGAACAGGCCGAATGCCACGGCGGCACCGGACAGCGTCAGCATGATGCGGTTGACCACACGCCTGCGACGATAGACGCGGTTGGAAACGCCAATGACGGAATCAGTGTCAAACATGGTGTTAATCCCGCTTAGCGCGAGGTCCCCTCAGATTTGGACAGGCGCAGCAAGAGCATTTTGGAGAAAGCCAGCACGATAGTCGTGATGAGGAAGAGAATCAGGCCGAGTTCCAGCAAGGCCGCCTTCTGCATGCCGCCAGCCTCGTTGAATTCGTTGGCCAGGGCGGAAGCAATGGAATTGGACGGCGCAAAGATTGAATCAGGCAGATTGAAGGAGTTGCCAATCACGAACGTGACGGCCATAGTTTCCCCCAGCGCACGGCCCAGGCCCAACATGATGCCGCCGATTACCCCACTCTTGGTGTATGGCAGGATGACCTTCCAGACGACTTCCCAAGTGGTGCTTCCCAGGCCGTAGGCCGATTCCTTCAACATGGGTGGAACCAGTTCGAAGACGTCGCGCATCACCGCCGCAATGAACGGAATAATCATGATCGAAAGAATCAGGCCAGCTGTGAAGACGCCGATGCCAAATGGAGCGCCGCCGAAAATCTGTTCCAGAACCGGTACGCCCTCAAAAAATTCTATGACATGAGGCTGAATGTATTGCTGGAAAAGCGGAACGAAAACGAAAAGGCCCCACATGCCATAGATGATGGACGGGATGGCTGCCAGCATTTCGATGGCGGTGCCCAGGGGGCGGCGCAGCCACACGGGCGAAAGCTCCGTCAGGAACATGGCGATGCCAAAAGAAACCGGTACGGCAATGATCAGGGCAATGAATGACGTGAGCAATGTCCCGGTAATGGGCACCAGGGCACCATACACGTTCTGGACGGGATCCCATTCATTCGTCCAGAGGAAGGCAAGACCGTGCTGGGCGATGGATTCACGGCTGCCCCAAATGAGCGAGACCATGATACCAGCCAGCAGGATGAACACCAGGAACGCAAAAGTGCGCGTCAGGTTCTTGAACAGGAGATCCATCAGCGCATTTGAGTGACTCTTCATGACGGCAGTATGGCGTTACACCGGTGGAGTTACAACAGAATTAAGGAAAGGAAATAAAAGCAGACGGCGCTATTGTTGTACAGCGCCGTCTTCTGGCAGGCCGGTAATCAGACCAAAGTTGGAACTGATTTTAACCTTACTGCCAGATCGGGGACCCGTCAGCCGCCTTGATGTCACTCTTCCACTTTTCAGCAATCTGCTTCACAACCGACTCGGGCATGGGCACGTAGTCCAGCTCACTTGCCATTTGCTGACCGTTTTTGAAGGCCCAGTCAAAGAACTCAAGCACTGCTTTGCCATGCTCAGGCTTTTCCTGAACCTTATGCACCAGAATGAAGCTGGCGGCGGTAATGGGCCAGGAATCCGCACCCGGTTCGTCGGTCAGCACCACACCCATGCCCGGCACGCTGTTCCAATCGGCGTTCGCCGCTGCGGCCGCAAAGGTCTCTTCCGAAGGCTGCACGAAGTTGCCATCCTTATTCTGCAGCTGGGCCCACGACAAATTATTCTGCTTGGCGTAAGCGTACTCCACGTAGCCGATGGAGTTTTTCAGCTGTCGTACGTAGGCAGCCACACCTTCATTGCCCTTACCGCCCTGCCCCACGGGCCATTTCACGGCCTTGCCCTCGCCAACCGTGTTCTTCCAGTCGGGGGATACCTTGGAAAGGTAGTTGGTCCAGTTGAAGGTCGTGCCGGAGCCGTCTGAACGGTGCACCACGATGATCGTGCTATTGGGCAGTTCGAGATCCGGGTTCAGAGCCTTGATGGCTTCGTCATTCCACTTGGTGATCTTCTTCAGATAGATATCGCCCAGCACCGCGCCCGACAGCTTTAGTTTGCCAGGTTCGATACCCTGAATATTGACGACGGGTACTACACCGCCAATGATGGCCGGGAACTGCACCAGGTTGTGCTCTTTCAGAGCGTCTGCCTTCATCGGGTCGTCGGAAGCACCGAAGTCCACCGTCTTGGCGATGATTTGCTGCTGACCGCCGCCTGAACCAATGGACTGGTAATTGATGCGGTGGCCGGTTTCCTCCTGGTACTTGGCGGCCCACTTGGCATAAGCCGGATACGGGAAGGACGCACCTGCCCCGGTGATGTCGATCGCATGGGCGGAGAGCGCTGCAGCCGACAGGGCCACACCGATGGAAACTTGTTTGAAGATGCGTTTGAACATGAAGGTATCCTCTTAGACAATCCGGTGAATCGGGGAGCAAAGCTTCGATAGAGGAAATAGTAGGCGAGCAATATGACATGTCTATTACAGCCGCCCAGCAATTCACGCACCGTGCTGGCTTCCCGCCTTCGCTTCAGTTCGCACCGAGTTCTTGCATCAGTACCTCGTGCAGGTTCACCGGCTTGCTTCGGCTGCGCACTCGAACGTAACTGCCATTTGGCAGGGCCTTCCACGCCAACTGATTGTCACGCAAGGCAATCGTGAATGATTCCCGAATGACACGCCGCTTCAAGCGCCTGTCCAGAATCGGGAAAGCGACTTCCACACGGCGGAAGAAGTTGCGATCCATCCAGTCAGCCGACGACAAATACACGTTTTCGGCGCCCTTGGCGTAGAAATAAAACACCCGTGAATGCTCGAGGAAGCGTCCCACGATGGACCTGACCCGAATGTTCTCGGAAAGCCCGGGTACACCGGCTCGCAAAGCACAAGCACCTCGCACGATGAGGTCGATTTTCACTCCCGCCTGGCTGGCCCTGTAAAGGGCGTCGATGATGCCGGGCTCAAGCAGTGAGTTCATCTTGGCCATGATGCGAGCACGCTTTCCCTCCTTGGCGGCCTGGGCTTCGGCCCGAACCATGGCGAGCATGGTTTCGTGCAAAGTGAACGGAGACTGCAACATCAGGCGCAAAGGCCTACGGGCACCGAGCCCAGTGAGCAGGGAGAAGACCTTATCCATGTCTTCGCATAGCCGTTGGTCCGCCGTCAACAGCCCGAAATCCGTATAGAGCCGCGCCGTGCGGGGATGATAGTTTCCTGTGCCAAGGTGGCCGTAGCGTTTGATGCGGCCTCCCTCGCGCCGCAGCACCAGCGCCATCTTGGCGTGAGTTTTGTGTCCCACGACACCGTAGCTGACGTGCGCCCCCACTTCCTCCAGCTTGGCCGCCCAATTGATATTGGTTTGCTCATCGAAGCGGGCCATGAGCTCCACTACCACCGTGACTTCTTTGCCCGCCTTGGCCGCCGCCACCAGCAGGCGCATGAGCTCGGAATCCTCGCCCGTACGGTAGATGGTCTGCTTGATGGCCACTACGTTGGAATCAACCGCCGCGGCGGTCAGGAAATCCAGCACTGGCTGAAATGACTGATAGGGATGGTGGAGCAGATGATCCTGCCGCGAAAGGGCTTCGAACAAGGCTCCCGGGCGCTCGTCCAGCGTATTGAAGGGAGCGGGCACTGGTGGGCGGTAAGTTGGAAAGGAAAGGTCATGCCGGTCTACTGCATTGCACATCTGCATGAGCCGCGCCAGGTTCACCGGCCCCTTCACACGGTAAGTGTCCTGCGGTGTGAGGCCGAACTCCTTTTGCAGAAATTCCTCGAGATCTTCCGGCATGGAGTCGTCGACCTCAAGCCGAACGGCGGCGCCGAAGTTGCGCTGTGAAAGTTCGCCTTGCAAGGCATGACGCAGGTTGGTGATTTCTTCTTCGTCGACAAATAGGTCGCTGTTGCGCGTCACGCGCCACTGGAAGCAATCCCTGACTTCCAGCCCCGGGAATAATTCCGCGGCAAACGCGCGAATGAGCGCAGTAAGCAAGACAAAACCATGAGGCAGGCCACAGACCTCAACTGGCACTTTGATGATCCGAGGCAATGCCCGCGGAGCCTGCATGATCGCGATGGTGGCCCGGCGGCCGAAAGCGTCCTTCCCCGACAATGGAACAATGAAATTGAGGCTCTTGTTGTAAACACGGGGAAAAGGATGGGCCGGGTCAAGGCCGATGGGCGTCAACAAAGGCATGACGTCGCGCACGAATGTTTCATGCGCCCATTGGCGCGTGGCCTCGTTCCAGTCCCGGCTGGGCATCAGCCCTATGCCTTCCTCCAGGAGTGCTGGCAGCACCTTTTCGGTCAGTAGCGCGTTCTGACGGTCGACCAGTTCATGCGTTGCCACATGAATGCGGGCAAAGGCAGCGTTGGGGGTATAGCCATCGGCCGCCAATAGATCCGGGTTCTGCCGCATCTGTTCTTTCAAGCTGGCGATACGAATCTCGAAGAACTCATCGAGGTTGGAACCGACGATGCAGAGATATCTGAGCCGCTCCAACAGGGGCACATCGTCACGCTCCGCCATGGACAGCACCCGCTCATTGAATTTCAACAGCGATAATTCCCGGTTAAGCAGGGTAGGATCAGACGAAATGGGGAGCATGGAATGCCAGTCGGAAAGTAAATGCAAATCGGATCTTTTACTGGAGAAATCTTACCGTCATATGACACAAGCCCCAAATGAGATGGAGGCTACTTGAAGCTGAAATGCGGATGGAAACTATAATCCGCCCAAGCCGTCAGCAAAGAGTCTCATCATGGACACCCTTCTTGCCGCCATTGACCTTGGGTCGAACAGCTTCCGACTCTCTATCGGACGAGTCGTACAGCTGGATGGCGTCGCCCAGATCTACCCGATCGACCGCCTCAAGGAACACGTCAGGCTGGCCGCCGGTCTAGGCGCAGACAATGCGCTCGATGATGACTCCGTCCAGCGGGCCATCGAAGCACTCAAACGCTTTGCAGAGCGCATTGAGGGCTTCCACCCGAACCGGGTGCGGGCAGTCGCAACCAACACCTTGCGAATCGCCAGCAATGCTCAGCAGATCCTTCCAAGGTTGGAAGACGCATTGGGCTTTCCCATTGAGATCATTTCCGGGCAGGAAGAGGCCCGCTTGATTTTCACCGGAGTTTCGCACGAGCTTCCGCCGTCACCGAACCGGCGTCTGATGATAGACATCGGCGGAGGCTCAACGGAAATCATCATCGGTAAAGAATTCAAGCCCCTGCACTTGAGCTCGCTACATATGGGCTGCGTAAGTTACACGCGGCGCTTCTTCCCAGACGGCGACATCACCGAAGAGCGCATGCGCAAGGCCATCATGGCCGCACGGCGTGAGGTTGAAACCATTGCTCGGCTGTACAAACGCGCTGGTTGGGACGAAGCCTTCGGTTCATCCGGCACAGCAAAGGGCCTTATCGCCGTCCTGGCTGAAACCGGCATGTCTCCCAAAGGAATTACGCGGGATGGGCTGGAGAAACTGAAAAACAAGCTGATACGCGACGGCAAGGTGGATATGGCGTCGCTACCGGGCCTCAAGCCCGACCGCGCAGTCGTGCTGGCGGGTGGCCTGGCGATCATGCTGGCGGCCTTTCAGGAGCTCAAGATCGACCTCATGCGGGCTGGTGACGGCGCGCTGCGCATGGGGGTCCTATACGATCTCCTGGGCCGTGACTCCAAACACGACAAACGCGACGAAACCGTCAAGCAATTCATGCGGCGTTATCACATTGATGCCCAGCAGGCTCAGCGCGTGGAACGGATTGCCATGGTGCTATTCGAGCAGCTCGGTCTGCCGGATAGCAGCGAAAAGGAAGAACTTGCTCGTATCGTGAGCTGGGTAGCCAAGCTGCACGAAGTGGGCATCAGCATATCCCACTCCAATTACGACAAGCACACCGCCTATGTATTGGGCAACGCCGACATGCCGGGTTTTTCCACGCACGACCAGGCAATGCTGGCAGCGTTCGCCCTTGGTCATCAGGGCAAACTGCCCAAGCACATGCCCGAAGATACCCGTGCGCACTGGCTGGCACTGTTCTGCCTGCGACTGGCTGTCCTTCTGTGCCGCCGCCGGGAAACCATCGCAGAATTGCCCCTCACCATACGAGTGGAAAACAAGCGCATCGTTATCCTCGCTTCCCGCAAATGGCTGGATTCCCGGCCGCTGACCGCCTATTCACTGGAAGGAGAACGCAAGGAGTGGAAGAAAGCGGGCTTCAGTATCCAGGTGGAAGCCGTCGACGACTGACACTTCGAGCAAGAACATCCAACATGACAATGAGCCAGACGAAAAGAAATTGCCCACTAATTAGTGGGCAATGTGTCAGGACATCGGCAGTGAAGTTACACGTTTGTTAAATCGACCCCCATCAGCCTTTCCACACCTGCGTCCGCCAGGGCGGCATCTTCGGCTTCTACCATCAGTCGCAGCTTGGGCTCAGTACCCGAAGCCCGGATCAACACCCTGCCCCTTTCACCCAGCATTGCTTCGACTTCCTCGCGCGCCTGCGCAAGGCCGGCATGGCTCTGCCAGTCCGTGCCCGGCTCAAGCGGCACGTTGACCATCTTCTGCGGATACATACGCAAGTCTGCGAGCAGCTCGGACAGGCTGTTGCCGCTTCGGGCCATGGCTTGAAGCACCTGCAAGGCAGCGATGATACCGTCGCCCGTGGTGTGTTGATCGAGGCAGAGCAAATGGCCCGAGCTCTCACCGCCAAACAACCAGCCTTTTTGCAGCAGCATCTCGAGGACATAGCGGTCGCCTACCTTGGCACGCTCGAACGGGATGCCGAGCTCTTTCATGCGCCGTTCGAAACCAAAGTTCGTCATGAGTGTGCCGGCGACACCTTGAACCGGCTTGAGCTTCATGCGGTCTTGAACAATCACATAGAGTAGTTCGTCGCCGTTGTACAAGCGGCCCTCAGCGTCCACCATCTGCAGGCGGTCGGCGTCGCCATCGAGAGCAATTCCCAAGTCTGCCCCTTTCGCGCGAACCTCTTTGACCAGGTTCTCCGGATACATGGCGCCGACACCTTCATTGATGTTGAAGCCGTCCGGCTGGCAACCTACCGCAAATACTTCGGCACCCAGCTCGCGGAAAACGTGGGGCGCGATGTGGTAAGCCGCTCCATGGGCAGCATCCACCACGATGGAAAGCCCCGAGAGCGCCAATTCATTCGGGAAGGCGCTCTTGCAGAACTCGATATATCGCCCCGCCGCGTCATCAATGCGGCGAGCACGACCCAGTTGTTCCGAGTCAACGCAGTCCACCTTTTCATGAAGGACGGCCTCGATTTCCGCTTCGACTTCATCGGCTAACTTCATGCCATTGCCGGAGAAAAACTTGATGCCGTTGTCATGGTAGGGGTTGTGCGACGCACTTATTACCACGCCGGCCACCAACCGTAGCGTTCGGGCCAGATAGGCGACGGCCGGTGTGGGCACAGGCCCTGCCAGCAGCACGTCAATACCCGCTGCAGAAAGCCCCGCCTCAAGGGCGGACTCCAGCATGTATCCCGAAATACGCGTGTCCTTGCCGATAACAACTGTGGGACGGCCCCTGCCCTGGTGATTCCGTGCGAGCACGCGCCCAGCGGCATATCCCAGCCGAAGCGCGAATTCAGCATTGATTGTCGGCCCACCGACCCGACCGCGGATCCCATCGGTACCGAAGTATTGACGATTGCTCATACGAAGGACTCATCCTTTATTGTTTGCCATATTTTTACTGCATCTACCGTTTCTGCAACATCGTGCACCCGGAGGATATGCCCTCCCATTTCCAGCCCATATAAGGCTGCGGCCAGGCTTGCAGCCAGCCTGTCACGAGGCTCCCTTCCCACAATATGCCCCAGCATGGATTTACGGGAGAAACCCAGCAGCCACGGGTAGTCATCGACACGCATTTGGTCAAGTCGGCGCAACATGAGGTAGTTCTGCCCCACTGTCTTGCCGAAACCAAAGCCGGGATCCAGCACAACCCGCTCCCGCGCAATACCGGCTTGCAGGAGGTCACTCACACGCTGAGCCAGAAAGGTTCGAACATCCGCCACCACATCGTCGTAATGGGGGTTCGCCTGCATGGTGCGGGGTTCGCCTTGCATATGCATGATGCAAAGGCCGCACTGGCTGTTCCTGACGACTTCCAGCGCGCCAGGTTCGCGCAGCGCACGAATGTCGTTAATCATGTCGGCCCCTGCATGCAGGGCAGCCTTCATTACCTCTGGCTTGAACGTGTCTACTGAAAGCGGTATCTGCAGATCATGCAGGGCCTCCAATAGCGGCAGCACCCTGTCCAGTTCTTCCTGAAGGGGGACGGGGTGCGCACCCGGGCGCGTCGATTCCCCGCCAATATCCAGCAGATCAGCGCCATCTTCCACCATACGATGCGCGCGCTCCAGCACGCGGTTGATGGACAGTTCGCCCGTGCCGTCGGAAAAGGAGTCGGGCGTCACATTGAGGATACCCATGACCAAAGGGCGCCCGAGATCTAGCTCGAAGCGCCCGCATTGCAATGAAGTGGACATAATGCCTGGAGAGAAAGAAAGAGGCGCCCCGGTTTGAGCCGGAGCGCCTGATCGCTTAAACCGGAGTGGTCGCGGTATTGCCGCCAGCGCTGGGAGACACGCCTGCTGCAGGCGGCGACTGGTCGCTGGTGTCGGAGGGCGGTGCCGAGGACTTCGGCGGACGCGGCTCGCGACCTTCCATGATGTCGTCGATCTGCTCGGCATCGATGGTTTCCCATTCCAGCAGTGCCTTCGCCATGGCGTGCATCTTGTCGGCGTTGTCTTCAATGAGCTTGCGCGCCACGCCATACTGCTCGTCGATGATACTGCGGATCTCGGCATCGACCTTCTGCATCGTCGCTTCCGATACATGGGTCGTTTTGGTGACACTGCGGCCCAGGAAGACTTCGCCTTCGTTCTCGGCATACACAACTGGGCCGAGCGAGTCGGTCATACCGTAGCGGGTGACGATGTCACGTGCGATAGCGGTAGCCCGTTCGAAGTCGTTCGATGCGCCGGTGGTCATCTGGTTCATGAACACCTCTTCCGCAATGCGCCCACCAAACAGCACGGCAATCATATTGAGCAGGCGCTCTTTATCCATGCTGTAGCGGTCGCCTTCGGGCAACTGCATCGTCACACCCAGTGCGCGGCCACGTGGAATGATGGTGACCTTGTGGACAGGATCAGTCTTGGGCAGCAGTTTGGCCACCAGCGCGTGGCCAGCCTCGTGGTAGGCCGTGTTGCGGCGCTCTTCCTCGGGCATGATCAGTGTGCGACGCTCCGCACCCATGATGATCTTGTCCTTGGCTTTCTCGAAATCTGCCATTTCCACAGTGCGGCCATTACGGCGTGCCGCGAACAGGGCAGCCTCGTTCACCAGGTTAGCCAGATCAGCGCCGGAGAACCCGGGCGTGCCACGAGCCAGGATAGTTGGATCAACGTCCGATGCGAGGGGCACTTTGCGCATGTGCACTTTAAGGATGTGCTCACGGCCGCGGATATCCGGCAGAGCTACTACAACCTGGCGGTCGAAACGGCCCGGACGCAAAAGTGCAGGATCAAGTACGTCAGGACGGTTGGTAGCAGCGATGACCAGCACGCCTTGGCCGGTCTCGAAACCATCCATTTCCACAAGCAGCTGGTTCAGCGTTTGCTCGCGCTCATCGTTGCCGCCACCCAGGCCAGCGCCCCGCTGACGACCGACGGCGTCGATTTCATCGATGAAGATGATGCAAGGTGCCTGCTTCTTGGCGTTCTCGAACATGTCACGCACGCGAGCGGCACCAACACCGACAAACATTTCAACGAAGTCGGAACCTGAGATGCTGAAGAAAGGCACTTTGGCTTCACCGGCAATGGCCTTCGCCAGAAGGGTTTTACCTGTGCCGGGCGGGCCAACCAGCAGCACACCGCGGGGAATGCGACCCCCGAGGCGCTGAAATTTGGTCGGATCGCGCAGAAAGTCGACCAGTTCCTGGACATCTTCCTTTGCTTCATCGCAGCCCGCAACGTCGGCAAAAGTGATGTGGTTGGTGTTCTCGTCGAGCATGCGCGCGCGAGACTTGCCGAAACTGAAGGCACCGCCCTTGCCACCACCTTGCATTTGGCGCATGAAGAAAATCCATACACCGATCAGCAGCAGCATCGGGAACCAGGAAATGAACAGACTGGTGAGGAAGGACGGTTCTTCCCGCGCACGGCCGGATACCTGGACCCCGTTCTTTACGAGTTCAGGGACCATCCAGAGGTCACCCGGGGAGGTCAGGCTGTAGGGACGGCCGGAGTCAGGCGTCACGTAAAGCGTGTCGCCCTGGATATCGACCTTTGCAATACGCCCGGCCTGGGCGTCAGTCATGAATTGCGTGTAGGTAACGTTGTCGGTGATCGGTGCACGGCCGTCGAACTGTTTGAAAACAGTGAACAGGACCAGAGCGATCACCATCCAGATCGCTACCTTGGAAAACGAGTTGTTCAAAGCCAACCTCCTAAAAACCGTGACGCCCTTAAGCAAACACCGCAAGCCGGACAACGATGCTTTGCCCTGCCCCAGTCGGGAGCAGGCGGACGCGGGTATACCTGCGGGGAATCACTAGTCTCAATTCTACCTGATTGCTCAGCCCATGTTTACAAAAACCTGAACGACAACGCGGGCGGGATCAGGCCGCTCAAACATCCAACTCGTCCTTCAACCCGCGTGCCACGAGAAAGGTTTCCGATGACTTGTCCCGCGACGCCTTGGGTTTGCGTTCCACCACACGTTTGAAGCGCGACTTGAACGATTGAACTATTTGGGAGAAGCCACTCCCATGGAAGGCCTTGACGACCAGAGCACCATCGGGTTTCAGATGCGCGCAGGCGAATTCCATAGCCAGTTCGCAGACATGTTGTATGCGTGCGGAATCTGCCGCGCTCACCCCAGAGAGATTGGGGGCCATATCCGAAATCACAAGGTCAAGTTTTTCACCTTGCAACATTTCTTCCAGCTGGGCCAATACCGCATCCTCGCGGAAATCGCCCTGTAGAAACTCCACCCCGGCAATAGGCTCCATGGGTAGTATGTCCAGTGCGATAATGCGGCCGTCTATGACGCCACCTTCCCCGACCAGACGCTCACGAACGACCTGCGACCAACTGCCGGGCGCAGACCCCAAATCGACTACGCGGTCACCTCTGCGCAATAGCTTTTCAGCATCGAGTATCTCTGACAGTTTGAACGCCGCTCGCGCCCTGTAACCTTTCTGTTGCGCCTGTTTGACATAGGGGTCATTAATATGCTGATGAACCCAGTTCTTAGAAAATTTTTTCTTGGCCATTCCCGTACAATTCCACCATGCCAAAACTAGACCTCACATCCCAGGAGCGCAGCGCCCTGCGCTCAGCCGCCCACCCCTTGCGCCCCGTCGTGTTGATTGGCGACCGTGGCCTGACTGAATCCGTCCTGAAGGAAATCGACCTGAATCTCAAGGCGCACCAGTTGATCAAGGTTCGCGTCGCCGGTGACGACCGCGAAGCGCGCATTGAAATGCTGGACACTATCTGTGAGACGCTCTCCTGCGCGAATGTGCACCATCTCGGCAAGACGCTCATCATATACCGGCCGGACCCCGACGCGCAGATCGACCTGCTGAACCGAGACAAAAAAGAAAGTGGTCAGGTCAAGCGCAAAGCGTCTGAACCCTATACGCCCAAGAAGCTTGCTGCGGAAGGACGCACCCGCGACCGCCGTGACACGAAGCCCCGTAAGTCTGGCGCTCCCGCGGCCGACCAACCCAAGTCTATGAGCAGTCCGGAAGGTCGCCCCGCCCGAACCCGGCTTCAAGGGAAGGCTCAGCCATCCCGTATTCCGCGCCGTAGCGGAAGTGCGCTCTCATTGCGCGCCGGTGTTCGCCGCAGCCGCGGCTGAAAACAAAACAGCCCTGTCAATAATGCTACACATATGCAGGGCTGATTCACTGAGCTGGCGCCACGCCCCAGGCGTGGCAGGGCTCAGACGTAGCGAATGGAGATGATCTCGTATTCGCGGACACCACCAGGGGCCACTACTTCGACCACGTCACCTTCGGACTTACCGATGAGTGCACGTGCTACCGGGCTGGACACCGAGATTTTGTTCGACCGGATGTCAGCTTCCACATCGCCAACGATCTGATAGGTGACACGTTCACCAGATTCGATTTCCTCGATTTCCACGGTTGCGCCAAACACTGCGCGACCGTCGACGTCAAGCGCCGTGGGGTCGATGATCTGGGCGTTGGACAGTGTGCCCTCCAGTTCCTTGATTCGACCCTCGATGAAAGCCTGACGCTCGCGTGCGGCGTCGTATTCAGCGTTTTCCGAGAGATCACCCTGGGCGCGCGCTTCCGCGATGGCATCGATCACCTGAGGACGGTCAACCGTTTTCAGACGATGCAGTTCGGCTTGCAAGCGCTCAGCGCCACCTACAGTCAACGGAATCGCAGACATAGTATTTCCTGAATCAAAAGTAAAAAGACGCTCCGGATATAGGAGCGCCGAAAGACGACAGTGTTGAATTGGCCAGCGATGCCCGAAGCGCGGCAGACCGAAAGGCGCCACGGCTGAAATATTTCGCTAGGGGACTGACCGGAAAACAAAACCCCGGCCTGATGCAAACCGGGGATTACGGGTTTATTGTCGGCAAGTTTTAAGGAAAATGCAAGCATCTTCGCCCGCATTTCCCTCCGAATTGTTACGGGTTGACGAAGCCGGAATCCTACGTGCCTAGGCAGAGCGAGGGCGCAGCAAGCCGTGCAGAATGATGGCGCCAAACGTGGCAGTGCCAATACCGTCGAGCTTGAAATCACCAAACTGGACGGTGAAATTCCCCGCGCCGAGCACCAACGTTACTGCAGCAACAATCAGGTTCCGGTTATCGCTGAAATCCACTTGATTGACCACCCATATGCGGGCACCAGCCACGGCAATCAGGCCAAACACCACCACAGACATGCCGCCCAGAACGGGGCCCGGTATGGTTTGGATGAGGGCACCAAACTTGGGCGAGAAGCCCAGAGCAATGGCGAATAGCGCAGCCACGACAAAAACAAGGGTGGAATAGATCCGCGTGACCGTCATCACACCGATGTTCTCGGCATAGGTTGTTACCCCTGTGCCACCGAGCGAACCGGAGACCATGGTGGCCACGCCGTCACCAACAAACGCGCGGCCCAGGTAAGCATCGAGATTACGCCCTGTCATCGCGCTCACCGCCTTGATATGACCGAGGTTTTCCGCGACAAGAATGATCGCTACAGGCACGATAACGCTCATGGCATGCAGTTCAAACACGGGAGTGCTGAAGTTGGGCAGGCCAAGCCATGGTGCTGCAGCCACAGTACTGAAGTCGATCGGTGTCCCCATGCCCAGAACATTGGTGAAGACGGCGTAGATCACACAGGCCACGAGCAGGCCCACAAGAATGAGCAAGCGCTGCACCGTTCCGCGGGTATAGACAGCGACACCCCCCACGCACAGCACTGTCATTAGTGCCATCATGGCATCGAAGGTTGAGGAACCCATGGCGCCACGGGCCGCAATGGGCGCGAGGTTAAGGCCGATAACGGCTACCACGGCGCCGGTCACCACTGGCGGCATCCAGCGGTTGATCCATTGGGCATCTCCCCCGGTGCGAGCGTTGATCCACCACACCAGCAAGCCGATCAGTGTATAGACCAGGCCACAGGCAATGATGGCGCCCAGTGCCACCCCAATATTTGCATTGGGGCCAGCACCGGCATAGCCGGTTACGGCAATGACGCCACCAATGAAGGCAAAACTGGAACCCAGATAGCTCGGGACACGGCCTCGCACAAAGAGGAAGAAGATCAAGGTGCCGATCCCCGACATGAGGATGGCGACGTTAGGGTCAAAGCCCATTAGCAACGGCGCGAGTATCGTGGAGCCGAACATGGCGACCACGTGCTGCGCACCCATGGCGATATTCTGAGATGTGGAGAGACATTCGTCGGGCTGGACGACAGTGCCCGGCTTGCTCGTGTCAGCACGACGCCAACGGGGGAAGAATGTATCGGACATGGATATGTGGAAGAAAGTCGAGGGGGCGATGAAGCGACGCGAAGTGTACGGCGAGCAGACTGTCTACGGCAAGCATATTTGCTTACACACGCGCTTACGCGCGCCGCGACCGACCCGCGCCAACGCCCTTCCCGACCCCAAAAACAGGGCTGGCGCGAGGTAGAATACGCGACATGGAAACGACACACTTCTGGCTTATTCGCCACGGCGAAACCGAATGGAACGCCAACCGCCGCCTTCAGGGCTGGCTGGACATCCCCTTGAGCGAGGTCGGCTTGGAGCAGGCCCGGCAGTTGGGTACCTACCTGCAGAGTCTGGATAGCCCCCGCTTTACCGCGGTCCACAGCAGCGACTTGAGCCGTGCTGCCGAAACTGCGCATCTGGCCACCGTTCATCTTGGCTTACCCGTCACGACGACTGCTGAGCTACGTGAGCGCAACTATGGCGTCTACCAAGGCATGGACTGGAACGCCCTGTCGCAAGGATTAGCAGAGAAAGACATCAATTTGCGTGAGCCTGACCAGGCCGTGGAACAAGGCGAATCGTTGCGAGAGTTTGCCCAGCGGGTAGGCGCCGCCTTCGAGCGCCTCGCACGGGAGCACACTGGTCAGAATGTGCTGGTTTTCGCCCATGGAGGCGTGGTGGACATTGCTTGGCGGTTGGCCGGCGGCCACTCATTGACCACCCACCGTGAAGGCACGATACTCAACACCAGCATCAGTGTTTTCGATATCGATATCGATGGTGGATGGAAGATGGGCCCTTGGAACCAGGTTAAACACCTGGGCGACATCGCCTCCTTAGACGACGTCATGCACACCTGACACTCTATTCGCCCCGGCGCGGCTTGCGTTTGCGCCGGGCGGCGAAATGGTCGTATACGGCGGCCGGCACACCTCTTAAAAGAGTCGCCACCAACCCCATCTGCCAGGGAATTACGACCGCAGGCGTACCACGGTCGATGTGCCGCAGCGCCTGCCGGGCAAACGCTTCCACCGGCATTAAAAATGGCATGCGGTATGGGTTCTTTGCTGTCATGGGCGTGCGAATGAACCCGGGTGATATGGTCACTACCTTGACTCCACTGCCGTGCAATTCCACTCTTAGGCTTTCGCAATAGGCGCGCACTGCCGCCTTTGATGAACTGTACGCTCCCGCTCCGGGTAGACCACGAACGCCTGCTACGCTGGAAATTCCTACCAATCGCCCTCGACCACGCGCCCGCATGGAGGCCACAAAGGGTTCAAAGCTGGCGACGGTGGCCAGCACATTGGTTTCGTGTATGGCCCGAAAAACTTCGAAATCCTCGAGTTCCTCTGTGAGCGTGCCAACACTGATGCCCGCACTGGCGATAACGATATCTACAGGGCCCGCGCGCATGAAATCGGTGGCCGCCGCATGAAGCGCCGCGCGGTCACGCACATCCAACACATAAATGCTGTGATCTGTGCCAGGAAGCTCGGCCGCCAACCTTTCCAGGGCATCACGGCGGCGCCCCACCAGACCCAGTTGAGCACCGCGCCGCGCAAAGCAAAGAGCGAGCGCGGCACCTATGCCGCTGCTCGCTCCTGTGATGAAGACCCGTTCCAAGCCAGGATCAGGCAGCTGCCTGACCGCCTGTCAGCGCTTGCACCGAGTAGACCTGCAGGCCTGTTTCGTTGTGGATGTACTGCATGCCCTCTACCGCTGCACGTGCACCGGCGATGGTCGTAAAGTAAGCCACACGGGCGGCCAAGGTCTGGGTACGAATGGTACGCGAATCCGCAATGGCGTTGCGACGCTCTTCCACAGTGTTGATCACCAGGTCGATCTCGCCGTTCTTCACCATGTCCACGATGTGCGGGCGGCCTTCCGTAACTTTATTGACCACTTGCACGGGCAGGCCAGCCGCTTCAATCGCCGCAGCCGTACCACGAGTAGCAATAATCTTGAAGCCCAGCTCATTCAACCCACGAGCCACTTCCACTGCACGCGGCTTATCCTGATCGCGGACGCTGATGAATGCTGTTCCCGACTTGGGCAGCGTAACGCCAGCAGCCAGCTGCGATTTCACGAAGGCCTCGCCGAAACTGCGCCCCACTCCCATGACTTCGCCGGTGGATTTCATTTCGGGACCCAGAATGGTGTCGACGCCCGGGAACTTCACGAAGGGGAAGACCGCTTCCTTCACGGAGAAGTAGTCCGGCACGACTTCGTCGCGGACGCCCTGTTCTTCCAGGCTGCGGCCCGCCATCGCACGCGCAGCAATCTTGGCCAGCTGCAGACCTGTTGCCTTGGACACGTAGGGAACAGTACGCGATGCACGCGGGTTCACTTCCAGAACATACACTTCACCATCCTGGATGGCGAACTGGACATTCATCAAGCCCTTGACGTTCAAAGCCCGCGCCATCAACGCCGTTTGACGCTTGATCTCGGCGATGACCTCGGCAGACAGGGAGTACGGCGGCAGACTGCATGCCGAGTCGCCGGAGTGCACGCCCGCCTGCTCGATGTGCTCCATGACGCCGCCGATGAATACTACATTGCCGTCGGAAATGCAGTCCACGTCGACTTCGGTGGCATTGTTCAGGAAGTGGTCCAGCAAGACGGGGGAGTCATTGCTGACACGCACGGCCTCACGCATGTAGCGTTCGAGATCCTGCTGTTCATGAACGATTTCCATGGCGCGGCCGCCCAGAACATAACTGGGACGCACCACCAGCGGATAACCGATTTCCGAAGCCAAGGCCAGTGCCTCGCCTTCAGTACGTGCAGTGCGGTTGGGCGGTTGGCGCAGACCCAGCTTGCTGAGCAATTTCTGGAAGCGCTCGCGGTCTTCCGCCACGTCGATGGACTCAGGGCTGGTGCCGATGATGGGCACACCATTGGCTTCCAGCGCACGGGCCAGTTTCAGCGGGGTTTGGCCACCGTACTGAACGATCATGCCCACCGGGTTCTCGATGTGGACGATTTCCAGTACGTCTTCCAGTGTGAGCGGCTCGAAATACAGGCGGTCCGAGGTGTCGTAATCGGTGGAAACCGTCTCGGGGTTGCAGTTCACCATGATGGTTTCATAACCATCCTCGCGTAAGGCGAGCGCCGCGTGCACACAGCAATAGTCGAACTCAATGCCCTGACCGATACGGTTCGGCCCACCGCCCAGAACGATGATCTTCTTGCGGTCGGTTGGATCAGCTTCGCACTCGTCCTCGTAGGTCGAGTACATATATGCAGTGTTGGTCGGAAACTCAGCCGCGCAGGTATCGACCCGCTTGTAGACGGGACGGATGCCCATCTGGTGGCGCAGCTTGCGCACTTCGGTCTCCGAGGTGTCCAGCAAGTAAGCCAGGCGACGGTCAGAGAACCCGCGGCGCTTCAGTTCGCGCAGGGTGTCGTAGTCGAGGTCGGCAAGGGTCTTTTGCTCCAGCGCCAGTTCGATATCGACAATCTGCTTGATCTGCGCGAGGAACCACGGGTCTATCTTCGTAAGCTGATGTACGTCTTCCAGCGAGAAGCCCTGAGCGAAGGCATCGCCCACATACCAGATACGCTCCGGGCCGGGTTCACCCAGTTCAATCTGCAGTTTTTCGCGGTCGGTCGTCATCTGGTTCAGACCGTCCACACCCACTTCCAGGCCGCGCAGCGCTTTCTGGAACGACTCCTGGAAGGTGCGACCAATGGCCATGACTTCACCCACGGATTTCATCTGGGTGGTGAGGCGGGAATCGGCCTGCGGGAATTTTTCGAAGGCAAAACGCGGCACCTTGGTGACCACGTAGTCAATGGCCGGCTCGAACGATGCCGGCGTAGCGCCGTCGGTGATTTCATTGCGCAGTTCGTCGAGGGTGTAGCCCACAGCCAGTCGCGCCGCCACTTTGGCGATCGGGAAACCGGTTGCCTTGGAAGCCAACGCCGATGAACGCGATACGCGCGGGTTCATTTCGATGACGATCAGGCGACCATTCTGCGGGTTCATTGCGAACTGTACGTTCGAACCGCCAGTGTCGACGCCGATTTCGCGCAGCACGGCAATCGACGCGTCACGCAGGACTTGATATTCCTTGTCGGTCAGCGTTTGTGCGGGCGCAACGGTGATCGAGTCGCCCGTGTGGACGCCCATGGGGTCCAGGTTTTCGATGGAGCACACAATAATGCAGTTGTCGACGCGGTCGCGCACGACTTCCATCTCGAACTCTTTCCAACCCAGCAGCGATTCTTCGATCAGCAGCTCTTTCGTGGGAGACGCTTCCAGGCCACGACGGCAGATGGTTTCGAATTCCTCTGCGTTATAGGCAATGCCACCACCCGTGCCGCCCAGCGTGAAGCTGGGGCGGATCACCACGGGGAAGCCGGAACCGCCGGTATGCTCTGAGATTTCACGCTGAACCGCCCAGGCTTCGTCCATGGAATGCGCTACGCCCGACTTGGCTGATTCCAGGCCGATGGCATCCATCGCTTCCTTGAACTTCTGGCGGTCTTCGGCCTTTTCGATGGCGGCTGCATTGGCGCCGATCATCTCGACACCATATTTTTCCAGCACGCCATGACGGGCGAGATCGAGCGCGCAGTTCAGCGCCGTCTGGCCACCCATGGTCGGCAGCACGGCGTCGGGCCGCTCGATGTCGATGATGCGCTCCAGCACTTCCCAGGTAATGGGTTCGATGTAAGTTACATCGGCCGTGTCAGGATCAGTCATGATCGTGGCCGGGTTACTATTCACCAGAATGGTGCGATAGCCCTCGGCCTTCAACGCCTTGCAGGCCTGCGCCCCGGAATAGTCGAATTCACAAGCCTGGCCGATGATGATCGGACCCGCGCCGATGATGAGAATGCTTTGTATGTCTGTACGCTTTGGCATAAGGGATTACTTCTGTCCGGCCATGAGGCTGATGAATTTGTCGAAAAGCACGACGATGTCATGCGGGCCGGGGCTGGCTTCTGGGTGTCCCTGGAAGCAGAAGGCCGGCCTGTCGGTCAGCTCAAACCCCTGCAGAGTGCCGTCGAACAGAGAAACGTGCGTCACCTTGACGTTCTCGGGCAGAGATTCGGGATCAACGTTGAACCCATGGTTCTGGCTGGTGATGAATACACGCCCGGTCTCGACGTCCTTCACGGGATGGTTGGCTCCATGATGGCCCGTCTTCATCTTGACGGTACGCCCGGCCAGCCCAAGGCCAAGAATCTGTTGGCCCAGGCAGATGCCGAACAGAGGAATGCGACGATCAAGCGCAACCTTCGCCGTTTCAATGGCGTAAAGGCAGGGCTCGGGGTCTCCGGGCCCATTCGAAAGGAAAACGCCATCGGGCTTCAGCGCCAGCACTTCCTCGACCGAGGTCTCGGCCGGGACAAGCGTCACGCGGCAACCGCGGTCGGCAAGCAGGCGCAGAATGTTGGACTTGATGCCGTAATCGTAGGCGACCACGTGGTACTTGGCTTCAGTGGGCTGCTGGTAGCCGGCGCCCAACTGCCAGGTACCTTGCGCCCATTCGCGTTGCTCCTTGACGGAAACGATTTTGGCGAGATCCTGGCCGGCCATTCCGGGAAACTCCCGGGCCAGTTCCAGTGCTTTCTCGGCGTCGTCGCCCACCATAATGCAGGCGCCCTGAGCCCCTTTTTCACGGATGATGCGTGTCAACTTGCGCGTGTCGACGCCAGCAATGGCGACCACGCCTTCTTCTTTGAGGTATTGCGGAAGGGATTTGGTGGCGCGGAAGTTCGATACCCTGAGGGAACAGTCACGAATCACCAGCCCTGCGGCATGGACGCGATCGGATTCTACGTCTTCGTCGTTCACGCCCGTGTTGCCGATATGCGGATAAGTGAGCGTGATAATTTGTCCGTTGTAGCTCGGGTCGGTCAGGATTTCCTGATAACCCGTCATGGACGTATTGAAGACAATCTCGGCGACGCAATAACCATCGGCGCCAATCGAGACACCCCTGAAGATGGTACCGTCCGCCAGGGCAAGAATGGCTGAAGGTGTAGATTCACAACCCTCTGGTAGTAATGACGGCAGCAAGATAAACCCCGGTTATAAAGGGAAGCGGATCAACGCTTCCTGATTTCGATGTGCAAACCTTCTTATTATAACGGCAGCTGCCCGCTATTAGGGGCAACCCGTAGCCCTTTGTCGCATACGCGCTCGCCTGCCCCCAAAGCAATCCAGTAGACTAGCTGCAACATGAGAGCAACAGCTGAAATCTGGAGTACCCGGCAACATGGAAAACCAACTTGAAGCGCTGCGCCGCCACACGACCGTGGTGGCCGATACGGGTGACATCGAAGCCATCCGCAAATACCGCCCTACCGACGCGACCACGAATCCCACGCTCATCCTGAAGGCTGTCCAGAAGGATGAGTACCGCTACATCCTTGAGAAAATCAACAAGGACTTCCCCCACGCCGATGCCACCGAAAAGACGAACCGCCTGCTGGTGGCTTTCGGGCGGGAAATTCTGGACATCATTCCCGGTCGCGTATCGACGGAAGTGGATGCCCGCCTGTCCTTCGATGTCACCGCCAGTATTGACCGCGCCCACGACCTCATCGCGCTGTACGAACAGCAAGGCGTCTCGCGCGAACGCGTGCTCATCAAGCTGGCATCTACCTGGGAAGGTATTCAAGCCGCCCGCAAGCTGCAGTCCGAAGGCATTCGCTGCAACATGACACTGCTTTTCTCCCTGCCGCAAGCCGTGGCCTGCGCTCAGGCACAAGTGCAGTTGATCTCGCCTTTTGTTGGGCGCATCTACGACTGGTACAAGAAGTCTGCCGGCTCTGACTGGAACGAAGCGGCCAACGCAGGTGCCAATGATCCGGGCGTGTTGTCGGTGAAACGCATCTACAACTACTACAAAGCCTATGATATTCCCACGGAGATCATGGGTGCCAGCTTCCGCAACATAGGGCAGATCCGTGCGCTGGCCGGTTGTGACCTGCTCACCATCAGCCCCGAGCTACTGAACGAGCTCGAGCAAAGCACAGACCCTCTGGAGCGTCAGCTCGACCCGGAAGCCGCCCGCCGGAACCCGCCTGCACGGGAAGCAACTGACGAGGTCGCCTTTCGCAGCGGCCTGAACGAAGACGCCATGGCCACCGAGAAGCTCGCTGAGGGCATACGTAACTTCTGCGCAGATGCCATCAAGTTGGATGCCCTGTTGACTGCTGCGAATTAGGTCAGACGGTAGCCACACCAAACGATTGCGCAGAACATGTGAAGGCCCGGGCCCCTGAGGGGACCGAGCCTTTTGCTGCAAAGTGGGCAGCTTAAAGCGAGTTGTGACTACTACAACTGCTCAGTCACACCGGCCTTGGGCTGCCAGGCCAGCATGCGGTCCTCGACTACCGAGACCAACGCATCCAGCACGAGTGCAAATATCGTCAGCACAACGATGCCAGCAAAAACGGTATTCACGTCCAGCGTGCCTTCGGCCTGCAGAATCAAGTAGCCGACGCCACTGGCTGAACCAAGATACTCGCCGACAACGGCCCCGACAAAGGCCAGGCCAACGGAAGTGTGGAGGCTGGAAAACACCCAGCTGGTAGCCGAAGGTATATAGACATGGCGAAGCAGTTGCTTGCGGTTTGCACCAAGCATGCGGGCGTTATCTAACAAGGTGGAGGAGACCTCGCGAACACCCTGGTAAACGTTGAAGAACACAATGAAGAAAACAAGGGTGACGGCCAACGCGACTTTCGACCAGATGCCCAGCCCAAACCACATGCCGAAGATCGGCGCCAGAATGACGCGTGGCATGGAATTGGCCGCGGTAATGTAAGGGTCCAATAAAGCACTGGCGCCCGGCGACAGCCCCAGCCACAGCCCGAAAATCAAGCCAAAGACCGTGCCGATGACAAAAGCCAGCAGGGTTTCTGTCAGTGTGATGCCCAGATGATGATAGATGTTGGCGTCTGTGATGAACCACTTCCAGATCACCTTGGCCACTTCCAGCGGCTGACCGAAAAAGAAGGCAATGTTCCGGTCCTGCGACACCAGGTGCCAGACCACCAGCACAATCACAAGCAATGCTGCCTGCCAGAAGCGCAGCATGAACACATTGGATTTCTTCGACATGATTCAGGCCCGTTTCTGTTGGGCGTAGCCCTTTAACACTTCTTCACGCAGGACATCCCAGATAGCCTTGTGCAGTTCTACAAAGCGGGGTTGATTGCGAACTTCGGCAACATCACGCGGACGCGCAAGATCAATGGTGAACTCACCGATCGGTCGCGTGGCGGGGCCCGCCGACAGAACCACCACGCGGTCGCTCATGGCAATGGCCTCGTCCAGGTCGTGTGTAATAAACAGCACGGCCTTGCGCTTGGCCATCCAGATTTCCAGCACTTCATTTTCCATGAGCTGCCGTGTCTGAATATCCAGCGCGGAAAACGGTTCATCCATGAGGATGATGTCCGGGTCGCGAATCAGCGTCTGGGCAAGCATGGTGCGCTTGCGCATGCCACCCGACATCTGGTGAGGGTACCGATCTTCGAATCCGCCAAGGCCGACCCGACGCAACCATTCCATACCCTGTTCGCGGGCCTGAGCGGGTGGCACACCCGCAAACTCAAGCCCTGCAGTCACATTGGAGATGGCGTTGCGCCATGGCATGAGTGCTTCACCCTGGAACATGTAGCCGGCCCGGTGATTGATGCCGGCCAGCGGCTGACCAAACACTTTCACTGTGCCCCCCGAGGGTTGCAGCAACCCCGCTGCCACATTGAGCAGCGTGGATTTGCCACAACCGGTGGGCCCAACCACTGACACGAATTCGCCGGGCGCGATGGCCAGGCTGGCATCCCGCACCGCGGTATAGCTGCCTTGGCCGTCGCGGGCCGCGAATGTGCAGGTAATGCTATCCAGCAACAACGCTGCGTCAGACATTGGGGTACTTCTCATTTGCCTTGGCAACGAAGTCGCCGACCCAGACCTTGGAGAGATCGATCTTGTCCTTGGGAAAGTCCGCCACGTAAGCGGCAAGCGCATTCAGCGCAGTCTGCGGGCCGTCTTCCGGCATGGTGCCATCAGGAGACAGACCGGGCTTGTT
>JAJUJD010000243.1 GCA_029267315.1 Alcaligenaceae bacterium | reverse complement strand
TGACCTGGTTTCGTCCGAGCTCGACAAGCTCACCAATATTTCCGCCGCCACGCCTATCGATTGGGGGCTGGTGGCTCAGCACGGCGCCAACATCCTGGCGACCCAAAGCAAAGACTTTATGTTGGCGGCCTGGGTGAGCGCTGCATGGATGGAGCGCCACGGAATACAAGGCTTGCAGGCCGGCCTGGAGCTGCATGCCGGTTTGATTGAACAGTATTGGCAGAATGGCTTTCCACCGCTCAAGCGCCTGCGTGGGCGGCGCAACGCCCTGACGTGGTGGTTGGAACGCGCGCAAACCTGGTTGGAGGACAACCCGCCCCCGCCGTTGGAAGCCGCCAACCACGCCGCCATGGTGGATGCGGCCACACGCATCGACCAGGGCTTGGCGGAGAACGACCCCGAATCCCCGCCGCTTAGCACCTTCGTGCGACAGCTGAAAAATCTGGATGTGCTGCCCGAGGTGGAAGACGCGGCGGCGGCCGATGCGGGGGGCGCCCAAGCGCAAAATGAGCCCAACGGCAGCGAGGGCGTTGCTGACGCGGGCGCCGCCGCAACCTCGCCAACTGCAGCCGGCGGACGGCAGGAAGCGGGCGCCGCAGCACCGGCCGCAGGCAATGACAACCCCGCGCCGGCGCGACCGCCCAGCGCTCCGATTCCCGCAGCCAGTTTCACACCCGTTCAAGACCTTGGTTCGCTGAACGACATCACTGCCGCCCTGCAACCCGTCACTGAACATCTGGCCCATATTGGCAGCGCCCTGCTGGAAATCAACCGTTTCCAGCCACTGCTCATTGAGATCAACCGCTTTGCGGCGCGCGCCACCATCCTGGAGCTGCCGTCTTCCAATGGCGGCAACACCCCCCTGATGCCACCGCCCGTGGCCATTGCCGATGCTTTTTCCACCATTACTGGCAGCGGCAACGCCGAAGGCATCGTGGCGTTTTGCGAATCGCGCATTGCCGCCTTCCCCTTCTGGCTGGACCTGGACCGGGAATCTGCCCGTGGCTACGGCATGCTGGGTGAGCAAGGCGCCGCAATGCGCAAGGCGGTCATCAAGAATGTGCTGGCCTTTGTAGAGCGCCTGCCGGGTGTGGAGCTGCTGAATTTTTCCGATGGCACACCCTTCGCCGGCGAAGAGACCCGCCAGTGGCTGGCAGAATGCCGCGCCGCCCAGGGTGGCGGTGGTGCCCAGGATGCGTTCGGCGCCCTGCACGCCCAGGCTCAGGCGGCCGCCAATGACGGCCGACATGATGAGGCCATGCAGCTGTACCAGTCGTTCATACAAGATACGCGTAACCGCCGCGACCAGTTCCGCGCCCGTACCGCGCTCGCCGAACTACTGCTAAACGCGCATGGCGACCTCGACCCCATGCCCCTGGTTCAGCCGTTAATAGACGACTGCACGGCGAACGGGCTGGCCGAATGGGAACCAGAGCTTATCGCCCGCGCCTGGCAGACCATCATCAAGGCTTGCCGGCAGGCACTGGCTCAACCCGACATCAACACAGAAGCTGATAGGCGTCTTCAATACCAGCAGCTGCGGCAACATGCCCTGCAGCAGCTGGCACGTGTCGACTTCCCTTCAGCCACACGACTTTCTCGTTAAAGGAGTACCCCTACTATGCCGATGCCCGGCTACCTCACCCTCAGCGGACAGCTTCAAGGAAAAATCGAAGGCGGATGCACGATTTCCGGCCATGAGGGCACCATTCTGGTCCAAGGCGTGGACCACACCATCGAAATTCCGAAATCGATACAAACCGGGCTGCCCACCGGCCGTCGTATCCACGGCCCGCTGACCATCACCAAGGAAATCGACAAGTCTTCGCCCAAGCTCTTCCAAGCGCTGACCTCTGGCGAACAGCTCACCTCTGCCAAGCTCGAGTACTACCGTATTTCTCCGCAAGGCAAAGAGGAGCTCTACTACACCGTCGAAATCAAGAACGCCGTGGTCACTTCCTTGCGCAAGTACGTGCCCAACTGCCTGGACCCACTCAACAAGACAATGGGGCATATGGAAGACGTTTCGTTCACCTACGAAACCATCATCGAGACCTTCACCCCGAATGGTATTGAGGCTCAGGATTCCTGGAACGCGCCCAAGTCGTAAAGGGCAGGAAATGTCTTAGTGTGGCCTACACTGCCGCCAGCGCGTCGCGCCGCTTCATGGCGCGCACGATGGCGTTCAGGGCCACGCCATACATGGGTACGAAGAGCAGCAGGCTGACACTCAGCTTGATCACGTAATCCACCCAGGCGATTTCCGGCCAGTTCGCCGCCATGAAGGGGTTGGTGCTGCGCCAGAACGCAATGCTGAAGAAGGCCAGCGTATCCAGGGCCTGGCCCACCACCGAAGCGGCCGCAGGGGCCACCCACCACTGCACATAGTTGCGCCGCATGCGGTCGAACACCTGCACATCAAGCAGCTGCCCCAGCACATACGCAGCGAAGCTGGCGAAGGCAATGCGAAATACAAAGGTGTTGAATTCGCCCAGCGCCTCAAAGCCGTTGAACCGGCCTTCATGAAACAGCACCGAAATAATGTAGGAAGCGATAAGGGCCGGGATCATCGCACGCGTGATCACCCGTCGCGCTTCCGCCTTGCCGATCAGGCGAACTGTCAGGTCAGTTGCCAGAAAGATGAAGGGAAAGCTGAACGCCCCCCAAGTGCTGTGGAAACCGAAGAGATCAATCGGAATCTGCACCAGGTAG
>JAJUJD010000006.1 GCA_029267315.1 Alcaligenaceae bacterium | reverse complement strand
GGTCGGCAACGATATAGATACCGCGTGGGACAATCTCGTCAATGGGCGCTCCGGAATCGATCGCATCACGCGCTTCGACCCTTCACCGTTCAACGCCCAGATCGCGGGTGAGGTCAAGGATTTCGATGTCACGCAATACCTCTCGGCCAAAGAGGCCAAGACCATGGATACCTTCATCCATTACGGTATTGCTGCAGGCATTCAGGCCTGGCGCGATTCGGGCCTGGAGGTCAACGAGACCAATGCCGATCGCATCGGCGCCATCATCGGTTCGGGAATAGGCGGCCTGCCGCGCATCGAGGAACAGCAGGTTGAATATATGGAAAGGGGTGCAAGGCGCATTTCGCCGTTCTTTGTGCCGGCCTCTCTCATCAACCTGGTTTCCGGTCAGCTGTCCATCATGCTGGGCCTGAAAGGCCCTACCTACGCTGTCGTGTCCGCTTGCACAACCGGTCTGCACTCGATCGGTGATGCCGCGCGCCTCATCGAATACGGTGATGCCGACATCATGTTGGCGGGGGGCACTGAATCCACGGTCTCGCCGCTGGGCATTGGGGGCTTTGCCGCCATGCGTGCCCTGTCCACGCGCAATGATGATCCCCAAACCGCCTCGCGCCCCTGGGACGTTGACCGCGACGGATTCGTACTGGGCGAAGGCGCTGGAGTTCTGGTGCTCGAGGAATACGAGCATGCGCGCAAGCGTGGCGCACGCATATATGGTGAATTCGCCGGTTACGGCATGAGCTCTGATGCACACCACATCACCTCGCCTGACAGCGATGGTCCGCGTCGCGGCATGCTCAATGCTCTGCGCAACGGTGGTGTCGCAGCTGACGAAATCGATTACGTCAACGCTCACGGCACATCCACGCCGCTGGGTGATCGCAATGAAACCGTCGCGCTGAAGCTGGCGCTGGGCGATCACGCCTACAAGGTGGTGGTGAACTCCACTAAGTCCATGACGGGTCACCTGTTGGGCGCTGCGGGGGGCATTGAAGCTGTATTCACGACACTGGCCGTACACAAGCAAGTGTCGCCGCCCACCATCAACATCTTCAACCAAGATCCTGAATGCGATCTGGACTACTGCGCCAACGCGGCACGGGACATGAAGATCGATGTTGCCCTGTCGAACTCCTTCGGCTTTGGTGGCACCAACGGTTCAATGGTCGTACGCCGGGTCTGACCGGTTCCCCAGGGTGAGCGGGCAGGCCACTTGGTCCACGCGCTCCACGCCAGGAGCACGCATTGCCGAGGTGCTGCTCCTCACCCTGGGGGTTTTCAGCATAGTGGTGGCGGCCATTCGGCTCACGCTGGGCCCAGAATGGCATCCCGCCGCTACTGCAATCCTCTCCCTTGCGGCACTCTTCGTCGGGCTGCGCCTGCATCGTAGCCGGCTCTCTTCCCCCTTATCCCTATCCTGGTGTCCCGCGGCTTGCAACTTTCGCGTCGCCGGGAGGTCTGATGGCCTGCATCTCGTACGCGTGTGGCAGGGGCCCGGCTGGGTTACTCTTGGTCTGCGCCCCGATGCAGAGCCACAACGTGTCCTGTATCTGGTCGTCTGGAAATCCGCCGTTCCGGCCCCATTATGGAGTGAGCTTATCCTGCTTATCGAAACGAGCTTGCAGCGGAGAATCAGCCATCAGAATAAGGAAAATCCATGAACCAGCGTGATGTCGACGCAGCGCTCGTTGCACGAGTACAGCGGGGTGATAAGCGCGCCTTCGATCTGCTGGTGCTTAAGTATCAGCGCAAAATCATGCGACTCCTTTCCCGCATGATCCGCGACCCGGCGGAAATCGAGGATGTCACTCAGGAAGCCTTCATCAAGGCATATCGGGCCATTGCTCAGTTCCGCGGGGAAAGCGCGTTCTACACCTGGCTTTACCGCATTGCCATCAATACCGCTCGCAACTGGCAGGCGGCCCACGGCCGCCGTCCGACCGCGTCGTCCGTCATCGAAAACGAAGACGGTGAAACTTTTGACGAAATCGACAACCTAACAGACATCAGCACACCGGAATCCATGTTGGCGAGTCGCCAGATTGCAGAAACGGTGAATGCTGCCATGCAGGCGTTGCCGGAAGAACTGCGTACTGCCATTCTTCTTCGCGAAATCGAAGGGATGAGCTACGAAGACATCGCGCAAAGCATGGCATGTCCCATCGGTACGGTGCGGTCACGAATATTTCGGGCGCGCGAAGCAATCGCAGCGCAGCTGAAGACGGTTTTGGGGGACGATCATGATCCTGATCGTCGCTGGTAAGGAGTTTTTTCGAGATGCAGGCTAAACAGCAGCAGGAAAACGAGGCCTCTCTGGAGGCATCCATCTCGGCCTGGATAGACGCTGAGGCTGACATCCGGCCGGAGGACCTGGACACGCCGTACGGGCGCCGTGTATGGGATACCTACCATTTGATCGGCGATGTGCTGCGCAGCGAGGACCTGGCCATCAAGCCCAGTGATTTCCTCTATGCCCGCATCAGCCGCGCCATTGACGAGGAACCCCCGATTGTCGCACCCCATGTGCAACCCATGCGCCGCTTCGCACGGGCGGGTGTGTCTGGCTTGGCCGTAGCGGCCGCTGTCGCAGCGGTTGCCTGGGTGGCCATGCCTTATTTCACGGCGGGCGAGCAGACAGTGATGCAGGCCCAGTCGCAAGCACCCGCGGCGGAAGGCTTGTATGACTACGTTGCCGCGCATCACGACATCACCGGGGTGGGGCCCGTGCGTCAGGTTTCGTTCGAACCCGGCGGAGGCCCGCGATGAGGGATGCTAAGCCTGTATGCGGGCAGAGACATCTTCATGTGCCCCGTGTAGGCGGCGTCTTGGTCGCCATGATGCTGGCCGGCGGTGCTGTATTGGCTCACCTACCTGCGGTTGCGGCCGAATCCCAACCGGCTGGGGAGGTTCAACTGCTCCAGCGTATGCACAAGGCCGCTCGCAGCCTGGATTACGCGGGTGTATACACCTATCAACAGGGCAGCACCGTCCTTTCCACGCAGATCGTTCACGTGGTTGATGGCACGGGTGAACGGGAGCGTGTGTCCTTGCTGGATGGCCAGCCCCGGGAATACATCCGCCACAACGAAATTACGCAGTGCCTGCTGCCCGACCACAAGGTCGTACTGAAAGAAAGGCGTGATTCCGAGCGGTTTCCCGCAGTCCTGTTCGACGAAGGCGAGCAACTTGCCGCACACTATGCCATGCGCTTGCACGAGCCAGTGGAGCGCGTGGCCGGTCGCAAATGTCAGGTGCTTGAACTCGAACCTCGCGATGCCCATCGATACGGTTATCGTTTCTGCGCGGATAAAGAAACCGGTCTGCCGCTACGTGCCCAGACAGTCGGCCCTGAAGGGGTGCTGATTCAAATCGTTTTCAATACCTTGCAGGTTGGTTCCCAGGTAGCGCCCGAGGCCCTGACACCGGCGTGGAACACCAAGGGCTGGAAGGTTGTCGAATTACCGGTTGAAGAAGTCGACCTGGCTTCCGAAGGCTGGCGTATACCGCTGCCGCCGGGCTACCGGCCGCTGACGCAGGTACTGAGGCCCATGAAGGCCGGCAGGCAGGTGAAGCAGATGGTTGTTTCAGATGGATTGGCCAGCATGTCGATATTCATTGAAGCCTTTGCCGAAAACAGCGACCAGCCTCATGCGGCTGGGTTGATGCGCAAGGGCGCAGTCAGCGTTTACCGCAAGCGAATAGGCGACCACTGGCTAACAGTACTGGGCGAGGTTCCCGCCGAGACAGTCCGCGACCTCGCCGACCGCACTGAATATGTCCCATTGGCCGTCCCCTGACCGGGCCGACTGCCTGCCTTGTTTTCATAAGAATGATTTTTGACGGGAGATCCATATGCAATTCAACCCGCTAGCAAACCAGCGCATGGCGCGCATGTTGGCCGGAGCCACCACTGCGGCGCTGCTCGTCTTTGCGCCGGCCAGCAACGTGGTCCAGGCGCAGACGGGCACGGCATTGCAGCAAGCCATGCCCGACTTCACCCAGGTGGTGGAGGCGACCGAGGTATCGGTCGTGAATATTCGCACCACTGAAACGGTTCGAGTGCGTCACCCCATGGGGCCGGGGGGCAACGACCCTTACGAAATGTTCCGATGGTTCTTCGGGCCGGATTTTCTGCCCCCCATGCCGGGGCAGCGCCGTGGTGAACGCGAGCCCTCTGAGCAGGAACGCACCGTGCCACGCGGGGTGGGTTCCGGGTTCATTATTTCGGAAGACGGCTACATCCTGACCAATAATCATGTGATTGCCGGCTCCAGCGATATCTTTGTGACACTGAACGATGGAAAAGAGCATCGCGCCAAGACCGTCGGCACGGATCCACGTACAGACCTGGCGCTGCTGAAAATTGAGGCCAAGGGGCTGAAGCCTTTACCCATCGGCCGTTCCAGCTCTTTGCGCAAAGGGCAATGGGTGCTGGCAATTGGCTCGCCTTTCGGCCTGGAGTCCACCGTCACAGCCGGTATTGTGAGCGCCATCAATCGGGAAACTGGCGACTATCTGCCGTTCATTCAGACCGATGTCGCCGTGAATCCGGGTAACTCAGGTGGGCCGCTCATCGACCTCTCCGGTCGAGCCGTGGGTGTGAACTCGCAGATCGTGTCTCGCAGCGGTGGCTTCATGGGTATTTCCCTTGCCATCCCCATTGACGAAGCCATGCAAGTGGTAGAGCAGCTCAAGGCGCATGGCAAGGTGACGCGCGGCCGAATTGGTGTGCAAATCGGCACGGTGTCAGAAGATGTGGCCAAAGCCATTGGTCTGCCCAAGGCTTTGGGAGCCATGGTCAGCAATGTTGAGCGCGGTGGTCCGGCTGACGCTGCTGGGGTGCGCTCGGGTGATGTCATCACGCGGTTCAACGGGCGCGATATTAATCAGATGTCCGACCTTCCGCGTATTGTTGGGGAAACCAAGCCTGGCACGCGCGCAAGCATGGAAGTGTGGCGCAAGGGGCGTACGGTGTCCCTCAACGTCAAGGTTGGCGAAATGCCCAACACCGACGAGCAAGAGGGTGGCCCGCGCAATGAGCCTCAGGCAGCACCGGCTGATGCTCTCGGCCTGACTGTCATCGAAGTTCCGGCTGCCCTGCGCGAGAAGTATCAATTCGAGGGTGGGGTACAGGTCACGGAAGCGGAGGGTCCTGCGGCCGACAGCCCTGCGTCGGCCGGTGACATCGTGCTCACCATCAACGACACGGATATTTCCAGCCCATCCCAGTACGCCAGCGTGGTGGGCAAGCTGGATAAATCCCGCCCGGCGGCCGTTCTGGTCATGCGCGGTGATCAGTCTCAATGGGTGACCATAACTCCTCGTAAATAAACGGCTAAAATGCTAACCGGCTAAAATGCCGTGTTGCGAAGGGGGAACGCCCTGGGCGGTCCCCCTTCTTTGTTGCAGAGGCTCAATTCCTGGCCCTCTGAATCATCCGGCTCGCATCTGCGAGCCCCACGTTCCCGGGTATATGGATCACATCCGCAATTTTTCCATCATTGCTCACATCGACCATGGCAAGTCCACTTTGGCCGACCGCCTGATTCAACGCTGCGGAGGCCTGGCAGACCGCGAAATGTCCTCGCAGGTGCTGGATTCCATGGACATCGAAAAGGAACGCGGCATCACGATCAAGGCCCAAACGGCGTCGCTGGAATACAAGGCGCGAGACGGCAAGGTCTATGCGCTCAACCTCATCGATACGCCGGGCCACGTTGACTTCTCATACGAAGTGAGCCGTTCCCTCTCGGCCTGCGAAGGCGCATTGTTGGTGGTCGATGCCACCCAAGGCGTCGAAGCGCAGACTGTAGCCAACTGCTATACCGCCATCGATCTGGGCGTCGAAGTCATCCCCGTCCTGAACAAGATGGACCTTCCTTCGGCCGATCCCGAAGGCGCCGCACAGGAAATTGAAGACGTCATCGGTATCGAAGCGTCCGACGCCATCCGTGCCAGCGCCAAGACGGGTGAGGGCATCGAAGACATTCTGGAAACCATCATCCGCCAGGTGCCGGCGCCCAAGGGGTCGGCTGAGGCTCCCTTGCAGGCCCTCATCATCGATTCCTGGTTCGATAATTACGTCGGGGTCGTGATGCTGGTGCGCATCGTCAACGGTGTACTTCGGCCCAAGGACAAAATTCTGCTGATGGCCACCGGCGCCAACCATCTTTGCGAACATATCGGTGTATTCACGCCCAAGTCGGTGCCGCGTGAGCAGCTGTCCGCTGGCGAGGTGGGCTTCGTCATTGCCGGTATCAAGGAAATCGAACACGCCAAAGTGGGCGATACCATTACCCTGGCAAACCGGCAGGCTACCGAAGCGCTGCCCGGCTTCAAGGAAGTGAAGCCGCAGGTCTTTGCAGGTGTTTACCCGGTAGAAAGCAGTGAATATGACCAGCTGCGCGATGCACTGGAAAAACTGAAGCTCAACGACTCTTCCCTGATGTTCGAACCGGAAGTCTCGCAGGCGTTGGGTTTTGGCTTCCGTTGTGGCTTTCTGGGCCTGCTGCACATGGAAATCGTGCAGGAACGCCTTGAGCGCGAGTTCGACATGGATATCATCACCACCGCGCCGTCGGTGGTGTACGAAGTGCTCACCCGTGACAACCGGGTGCTGTACATCGAAAGTCCGGCACAGATGCCGGAAATTGGTGCAATTGAGGAAATCCGCGAGCCCATCGTCACCGTGACGCTTTTCATGCCGCAAGACTACGTCGGGCCGGTCATGTCCCTTTGCAATGCCAAGCGCGGCATTCAGACCAACATGATCTACCACGGCAGGCAGGTTCAGCTCACTTATGAAATGCCGTTGGCGGAAATCGTTCTCGACTTCTTTGATCGCCTCAAGTCGGTGTCACGGGGCTATGCTTCGATGGATTACGACTTCCTGGAATACCGTCATTCCGACGTGGTCAAGGTCGATCTTCTCATCAACGGCGACCGTGTAGACGCCCTTTCCATGATCGTTCACCGGGCGAACGCCCGCTACCGTGGCCGAGAAGTCGTTTCGCGCATGCGAGGCCTGATACCGCGACAAATGTTCGACATTGCCATTCAGGCAGCCATCGGTGCCGAGATCATCGCGCGTGAGAACGTGAAGGCCTTACGTAAGAATGTGTTGGCAAAATGCTACGGTGGCGACATCACCCGGAAGAAGAAACTGCTGGAAAAGCAGAAGGCTGGGAAGAAACGCATGAAACAGGTGGGCAACGTCGAGATACCTCAGGAAGCATTTCTTGCTATCTTGCAGGTTGAAGATAAATAACGTCGCCGAGGTCTTACCTGTATGAGCTGGGATTTTGCCCTGATTCTCTTCATTCTGATGGTCGTTACGGGGGCGGTCTGGTTTCTTGACGTTATCTGGCTCAAGAACCAGCGGCGAACGTCTGCAGTCGCCGCCATGGGTGCCATCGAACCGTCCATCGCAGGGCTCGATAAAGCGGAAGCGGCGCGGCTGCGTCAGGAAGCTTACGACAAGGCCAACCGTCCTCCCTGGTGGGTGGAATATTGCACCAGCTTTTTCCCGGTGATCGTGGTCGTTTTCCTGTTGCGATCTTTCTTGTTCGAACCCTTCCGGATCCCGTCGGGCTCCATGCTGCCCACATTGCAGAATGGCGATCTCATCCTCGTAAACAAATACGAGTATGGTGTGCGCTTGCCCATCATCGACCGTAAAGTGATGGAAATGGGCGACCCTGCGCGTGGCGATGTGGTCGTGTTCCGTTACCCGGTTGATCCTTCCATCGACTACATTAAGCGCGTGGTGGGAGTGCCTGGCGATACGGTGGAATACCGCGACAAAACCCTTTTCGTGAACGGGCAACGCGTGGAAGCAGAACGCTCCGGCGATTACTACGAGCCTGATCGTTCATCGTATGTCGGGCGGTATACGGAAAACCTGGGTGGGGTCAGCCATGAAATCCTGCTCAACCGCCAGCAACGTCAAAGCTATATGCCGATCTCGAATTTCCCATACCGCGAGAACTGCAGCTACAACAATGGCTCAGTGCGCTGCACGGTTCCACCGGGTCACTATTTCATGATGGGCGACAACCGCGACAACAGTCTGGATAGCCGCTATTGGGGTTTTGTTCCGGACGACCATATCGTCGGGCGTGCCTTCCTCATCTGGATGAATTTCAGCGAACCCAGCCGGGTCGGAAGGGTGCGGTGATGGTCGCGCGGCTTTCACGGCTGGAGTCGGTACTCGACTACCACTTCACCAACCGCAACCTGCTCGCGCAGGCGCTCACGCATCGCAGTCATGGCGCCACGCATAACGAACGGCTGGAATTCCTTGGGGATTCGGTACTGAATTTCGTCGTGGCGTCTCTGTTGTTTGATCAGTTCCCCCGTCTGGACGAAGGCAATCTCTCTCGCATGCGCGCCAGCCTGGTGAGGCAGGCCACGCTAGCGGACATCGCGACTCGGCTGGCGCTTTCCGATTATCTGAAATTGGGCGAAGGCGAAATGAAGAGTGGCGGCTTTCGCAGGCCTTCCATTCTGTCCGATGCCTTGGAAGCGGTGTTCGGCGCCGTTTACATCGATGGGGGCTTCGAAGCAGCCCATCGCGTCATAGCTTCTCAGTACGAAACCCTGCTGAGCGAGGTCGATCCCATCAGCCAGGGCAAGGACGCCAAAACACTTCTTCAGGAACGGCTCCAGGCAATGCGCCTGGACCTTCCCCTTTATACGGTTGTGGCCACGCACGGTGCGGCACATAATCAACTATTCGAGGTGGCATGCGATGTGCCCCGCCTCGACATCCGTGTGCAGGCAGCCGGCTCCAGTCGACGCGCAGCCGAGCAATCGGCAGCCCAACTGGCGCTGGAGCGGCTCGACGCGATCGAAGGGTCTGGGGGCGGTACACGGCGGCGCAAGCGTGGCAGCCAGTTGCGTTTGCCCGTGGCTTTGAATCAGGATCATAAATGAGTACACCTTTTCGCTGTGGATTCGTCGCCATTGTGGGACGGCCCAATGTGGGCAAGTCCACTTTGGCCAATGCCCTGATCGGTGCCAAGCTTTCCATCGTGTCGCGCAAGGCGCAGACTACCCGTCACCGTATCAATGGCGTCCTAACTCGCGAGAACGAGCAGTTTGTCTTTGTTGACACACCCGGATTTCAAACGCGCCACGGCGGCGCAATGAACCGCATGATGAACCGTGTCGTCACCCAGGCGCTTTCGGAAGTCGATGTGGTGGTGCACGTGGTGGAAGCCGGCAAGTGGACGCCTGGGGACACTCAGCTATTGCCTTTGCTGCCGCGCGATAAAACCATTCTTGTCTTGAGCAAGGTTGACATGCTCAAGCATAAGAACGAACTGTTTCCGTTTACTGAAAAGCTTCTCAAGGAATTCCCCTACGTTGCGGTGGTTCCTGTCAGTGCTGTGAAGGAACTGCAGCTGGACCAGCTGCTTAGGGAAATTTCAGACAGGCTTCCCGAGGGTGAGCCCATGTTCGAGGCTGACGCGCTGACTGACCGCCCAATGCGGTTCATCGTCGCCGAACTCATTCGCGAGAAAATCTTCCGGCTCGTCGGTGACGAGCTGCCGTACGGCTGTACTGTGGTCATTGAGCAATGGGAAGAAAATGAAACCGGCGCCCGTATTGCCGCATGCGTGGTGGTCGAACGGGAAACGCACCGGCCCATCCTGCTGGGCGCGGGGGGCAACCACATGAAGCGTATCGCCACTGAAGCGCGTCAGGACATCGTCAAGCTGCTCGACAAGCCCGTGTTCCTGGATGTCTACATCAAGGTGCGCAAAGGGTGGTCTGAACGCGAGAGTGCCCTTCGCGATCTGGGGTATGAGTAGCCGCGGCCACCGCGTACGCGACGTCGGCGCTTATATGCTGCATGCTTCCGCATGGCGGGAAACTTCCCTCATAGTTCAGATTTTCTCCCGTGAACACGGCAATGTGGCCATGGTCGCCAAGGGGGCAAAGCGTCCGTATTCGGCCTTGCGTCCGATTCTGGCTGCGTTTCAACCCCTGAAGGTGTCATGGTCCGGTGCAGGTGAAGTCAAGACATTGAGCAAAGCCGAACTGACAGGCATACGCCCGCTCGTCGGCCGAGCCCTGATGTCGGCTTGGTATATGAACGAGCTACTGATTCGCCTGCTGCCGCGCGAAGACCCACATCCAGGCCTTTACGATGCCTACGACGAGGCGCTGAAGGCGCTGGCGAAGGGGGGTAGCGCCGCCAGTGCCTTGCGTCGCTTTGAATGGACGCTGCTGGAGGAAACCGGCTACGGCTTTGAAGGTGAGCCGCCGCAGTTTGACGACCCTGCCGAGGAAAAACGTATGCGCAGCATACTGCGGGCGCGTCTGGATGAGCTGCTGGGCCGGCCCCTGCGAACCCGTCAGGTCATGCTGGATCTGCAGCGTTACTCATGAGCAGTCTTCTGCATACTCAGGCGGATATCGCCTTCATCTTCGACCAGGCACATGCCGGCACCTGGTGCCAGAACATGGCACCCGTGCCCAGTTCTGCTGCTCCCGGGGGTTCGTCCCCGCACGTCGCGCTTCCGGCTCAAGGGTCTGGAGTCACCTCTGTCCCAGGTATTTTGGTGCTCGACACCTGCGTATTGCTTTCTAATGTGCTGCGCCGCGTCTTGCTCCGGCTTGCTGCGCAGGGCTGCTTCATCCCGGCCTGGAGCGAGCGTATCGGCAAGGAATGGTGTCGCAATGCTGCCCGAATTTGGGATGTCCCCACGGAGAACGTGACGGCGCAATGGACAGCCTTGCAGGAAGCATTCCCTCAGGCGGACCAGGGCGACGTCAGCCGATTCGAAAGTGGTTTGCTGCGTAGCGACCCAAAGGACTGGCATGTCATTGCAGCCGGGCGCAGCGCGAAGGGGCGGCATCCCGGCAATACAGCGGCCATCGTCACCAGAAACATCAAGGATTTCAACCGGACGGAGCTGCGCGGGTATGGCCTGACACTGTTCGAGCCCGACGAACTTTTGGTGCGCTTTCACCACGCATTTCGCCCGCAGATGCAGGCATTGGTGCCGCGCATCCCAGTTCTTGCGGCGCCGCCCGGCCAGGCTCCCGAGAGCCTGGAAAGCATACTCAAACGAGAACGCCTGTTCCGTCTCAATCGCGTTTATAGGAGCGTGGCTTGAAGCAAGGGGTCATCCTTTCCGTACTGTCCTCTTTTCTGTTCGCCGCCCTTTACTACTACGCAACCTTGCTCGAACCGCTCTCCGGAGCAAGCATCTTTGCATGGCGAGTCGTTCTGGCGTTGCCTGTATTGGCGCTGCTCATCTCCCGTTCCCGCCGATGGGAGGCAGTGCGCGACATTCACCGGCGCCTCAGAAAGGAATGGAAACTGTGGGTGGCACTGCTGGTCAGCGGAGCGTTAATCGGTGTCCAGCTACTGCTTTTCATGTGGGCCCCCCTGCATGGCTATGGCCTGGACGTAGCCATGGGGTATTTTCTGCTGCCGCTGGTGATGGTGGTGGCCGGACGCCTGTTCTATGCAGAACGACTGAGTCGCTTTCAGAAAGCGGCTGTATGCCTGGCCGCTCTGGGGGTGGTACATGAGCTCCTTCGTGTCAGCACCTTTTCGTGGGCAACCGCCCTGGTGATGTTCGGCTATCCGCCGTACTTCATGCTGCGGCGTCGACTTGGTATGAATGCGCTGGCGGGTTTGTGGTTTGACATGCTGCTTCTGTTGCCTATTGCGCTGTGGGTGCTTGTTCAGCAAGAAACCAGCGTCCTTTCCCAGTTCGTGGGACGCCCGGCCTTATGGCTAATGGTGCCGACTTTGGGTGCCATCAGCTCCACTGCACTGGTTCTTTACCTGGCCGCCAGCCGCCGACTGCCCTTGGGGCTGTTCGGTATTCTGAGCTATGTGGAACCTGTACTGCTTTTCTGGGTCGCCTTTCTACTGCTGGGCGAACCGGTCACGGCTGACGCGCTGGGAACTTATCTGCCCATTTGGCTTGCAGTCTGCCTCATGGCCCTAGAAGGTGCTTTGGCATGGCGGCGAGAGAGCAAAGAAAACGCCCGCAAACGTAAGTTGCGGGCGTCTGATTAAATTCGACTCAGGCCGTTCGCGAAGCCTGCATGAAGCTGATTCGGCTTATTCGCGGTCTCCGCCGAAGATACCCAGCAGCATCAGCAGGTTGCTGAAGATGTTGTAGAGATCCAGGTAGACAGCGAGCGTTGCTGAAATGTAGTTGGTTTCGCCGCCATTGATGATCCGTTGCAAGTCGACCAGCAGCAAAGCGGAGAAAATGCCAATGGCCATCACCGAGACGGTCAGCATCAGGGCGGGCAGCTGCAGGAAGATGTTGGCCAACGAGGCGACAATCAAGATCACCACGCCAATGAACAGGAACTTCTGCATGCCCGAGAAGTCGCGCTTGGTGGTGCTGGCAACGGTTGCCATCGTTCCAAATACGGCGGCTGTGCCCCCGAAGGCGAGCATGATCAGCTGCGCACCATTGCCCATGCCCAGAACGAACCCGAGCAGGCGCGAAAGCATCATACCCATGAAGAAGGTAAATGCCAGCAATAGCGCTACGCCGAGCGAACTGTTCTTATTGCGTTCGATGGCGAACATCAGGCCGAAGGCGCCGACCAGGAACAAAATAGCTGTAATACCTGGGCTTGCACCCATGATCTGGTTGAAGCCGGTCGACAGGCCGACCATGGCGCCCAGGACTGTGGGAACCAGCGAAACGGCAAGCAGCCAGTAAGTGTTACGCAATACCTTGTTGCGTGCGGCTTGACTAAGCTCGCCGCCATAGGTGGTGCTGGACAGTGGTTGGCGGAAGTCGTTCATGATTCAAACCTCTGTTGGAATAGGATGCGCTAAGTGCACACGATGGCGTGAGCTTAACTTACAGAAAGCTGAAATATCAAGCAGGAAGTGAGCCCGGCCTGTTTTCACCGGCCCGAAATATCATGGGCCCGCAACTCAAAACCAATTTCCTGATAGGTGCGCCAGCGCTGTCGCGCCGCTGCTTTATCTTCAGGATGATCAGAAACGATTTCCAGAATGCGCTCGAAGTGCTCCCCTCCGGGCGGGCAGTCCGTATCGAGATTCAGCAACCAGGCGCCTTCACGAGCCAGTTCGGAAGAGGGCGCCCGGCCTTCCAGCAGTACCGGGGTGCGATTTGCCAGCGGGTCGTCAGACATGACGTGCGGAACGAAGGCCGTGGCCTCAAACTGCCAGAGCAGGCGATCGAATTTCCGCAGACGCCCGGCATTACGCGTGAAGACCACTAGCCGGCGGCCGGCCTCCACCTGCTTCTGCGTGACTTCACACGCTTTCAGCAGGCGGTCGGCGGCGCCGAAGGCAAAATCGACCCGGGTAGGCATCACGCGCGGGACAGCAGGAACTGCGTGAGCAGGGGCACGGGGCGACCGGTGGCGCCTTTATCCTTGCCGCTCTTCCAGGCGGTTCCGGCGATGTCCAAGTGTGCCCACGCGTACGCCTTGGTATAGCGCGACAGGAAGCAGGCGGCAGTGACTGAACCCGCGGGCATGCCGCCAATATTGGCCATGTCGGCGAAGTTCGAGCGCAGCTGTTCTTGGTAGGCGTCGTCCAGCGGCATCCTCCAGGCCGTATCACCGGTTTCGCGGCCGGCTGCGAGCAGGTCTTGCGCCAAGGTGTCGTCTGTACTGAACAAACCGGTATTGATGTGGCCCAGGGCGACCACGCAAGCACCTGTAAGGGTCGCGATATCGATTACGGCTTCAGGCTTGAAGCGTTCTGCGTAGGTGAGGGCGTCGCACAGTACCAGTCGGCCCTCGGCATCGGTATTGAGGATTTCGATAGTCTGACCCGACATGCTGGTCACGACATCGCCGGGCTTGTTGGCGCGCCCGCTAGGCATGTTTTCGCAAGAGGCGATCAGGCCGATCACTTCGCGGTCAAGCTCCAGTTCGGCTACGGCGCGCATGGTGCCCAGTACGCTGGCGGCGCCACACATGTCGTACTTCATTTCGTCCATATTGGCCGCGGGCTTGATCGAAATGCCGCCCGAGTCAAAGGTCAGGCCCTTGCCCACGAGAACAAGCGGTGCCTTGCCCTTGGCTTTGCCATTCTTCGGTACGTGGCGGATCACAATGAAGACGGGTGGTTCGTCCGAACCGCGGGCCACCGACAGGAAGGCACCCATCTTCTCGGCCTCGATTTTCTTGCGGTCCAGCACATCTACCTTGAGGGTCTTGAAGTCCTTACCCAGCTTCTTGGCAGTTTCACCCAGGTAGGTCGGTGTGCAAAGGTTGGGTGGCATGTCACCCAACAGCCTGGCCAAATTCATGCCATTGCCGATCGCCGTGCCTTCCTTGAGGCCGGCGGTGGCTTCGGCGGCCTTGGCACGAGTCGTCCACAACGCAAGCTTTTTCAAGCGGGGGGCGGGTTCCAGGTCACGCGTGCGGGTGGCTTCGTAGCGGTAGCTGCTGCGCTGACCGGCCGCTGCCATGGCGCGGGCGCGCGCACGTAAGGTGGTGCCTTCGCATTCCACGCTGGCCAGCGTGGAAACGCCATCGGTGACATTCAGGCTGGCGCACACCGAGGCGAAGAGTTGCTCCGCGGCGGCATGGGCCGTAGCACGATAGGCTTCTTGCTTGCCCAAGCCGATTACAATGACGCGTTCGGCCTTGACGCCAGGCAGGTTGCGCAAGACGACATGCGTGTTTGCCTTGCCCTTGAATTCCGACTTCAGCAATGCGCTGATGGCGCCCTCGCTGGCACGGTCTATGACTTCGGCCGGTGCCGTGAGAACGCCATCGGCGAAAACTCCCACGCCTAATGCGGCGGAACGAATTTGCTGAAGGCCGGCCGTAGTCTGTGTGCTAAATTCCATTCAGATTTCCCCGTGATGATCTTTGGATGCCGACGATTATCTCGCAAATTCAGATATGTCTCTATTTAAGCGTTCCGTCGTCTCCGAGATCTTGAGCCATGCAGGCGTGGTGGTGTCCACTTTGCTGGTGGTATGGCTTAGCGTGTTGCTCGTGCGCCTGCTCGGTGAAGCGGCCGCCGGAGCAATTGGCGCAGACGTGGTGATCGGCCTGGCAACCTTTTCCAGTATCACTGCGCTGCCCGTCATCCTGGCCGTCTCTCTGTTCATTGCGGTGCTTACCACCGTCACTCGGAATTTCCGGGAATCTGAAATGGTAGTGTGGTTCGCCAGCGGCCTGTCTCTGCGCGATTGGGTCGCGCCGGTGTTGCGCGTGGCCATCCCGGTATCCGTCATCATTGCCGTGCTGACCCTCCTGGCCTCGCCGTGGGCGTATCGGCAGATCAGTGAATACCGACAACGTTATGAACAGCGCTCCGATTTATCCAAGGTCGCCGCGGGGCAGTTCATCGAGACCTCTGGCGGTGAGCGTGTCTTCTTCACCGAGGAAGCGCGCAGTCCGGACGAAGAGTTGGGGAACATCATTGCGCGGATTATCGACAAGGAATGGCATAGCCTGATCACGGCCGAGAGCGCCAGTATCGAGGAACAGCCCAATGGTGACCGCTTCCTGGTGCTGGTTGATGGTCATCGCTATGATCTCCAGCCCGGCAAGTCCATTTTCCGCTTGGTTGAGTTCGAACGCTACGGGGTGCGCCTGGAGAGCGATGCTGAAGCGACATCGCCGGAAGCCGTTCGGGCCAAAGCAGAACAAAGCATCAAGGCACGTCCCACACTATCACTGGTTTCAGACAACACGGACAACGCTCGGTCGCAAATCATGTGGCGGCTCGCCATGCCGCTTGCGGCCCTGAATTTGGCCTTACTGGCCATTCCGCTGGGTGCAGTCAATCCAAGGCTGGGTCGCTCGGGCGATATTCTTATCGCTGGCCTGGTTGGCTTGCTCTACATGAATCTTATCAATCTGTCGCGGGGCTGGATAGGCAGCGGCAAGCTCGATTTTTATGTCGGCGTGTGGCTAGTGCACGGGCTATTCGCGGGGTTGATGGCTTTCATGATGTGGCGCAAGCTGCAGGTGAGGGCACCACGCAAGCGCCGTGTTCGAGCGCTGAAGCACTGATACACCAGTATGGGTGACTACACCCACCGCAAGGTTTCACTGATTACTCTGCAACACCGCTGAAAAGCTGGACCATCGAACCGTTGCACTGCTGAACGTTGAACCGCCGGGTCGCTATCGGAAGCGTGCGATATCAAGGCAAGTACTGCAGCCTGTCACTGGCGCCCAGCAATAGCGGCCGGTTCAGTTCTGCTGATTTCTTCAGGAAATCCCACAGGGCCATCACCCGCCTGGATTGCCGCAGATCTTCATGGCAGTACATCCAGAAATGTCGCGTCACGCGGATATCATCCGGCAATACCGTAGTGAGCCGTTTGTCCTGCCCGGCCATGAAGGCGGGCAGGATGGCCAGGGCATTCCCCTGTAGCGCCGCGTGATATTGCGCGATGACGCTGGTGCTGCGCAGGCCCACCTGAGCCGCTGGCACAATATCTTCCAGATAGCGCAGGTGGTCGCTGAACAGCAGCTCTTGCACGTACCCGATAAATCGGTGCTGCAGCAGGTCTTCTGCGGACCGTATGGGTGGGTGACGCTCCAGATACTCCACACTGCCGTATAACAGCAAGGTGTACTCGCCCAACAGTGTTCTCAGATAGGGGCCTCGCTGCGGTTGCTCCAGTGAGATGGCAATGTCGGCTTCACGCTTCGATAGGCTGATAAAGCGCGGCACCGGCATGATGTCCAGCGTGATATTTGGAAAGCGGCGCTCGAAGTCGACCATCAGCGGAGCCAGCACGTAGCTTCCAAAGCCTTCTGTGGCGCCGACACGTAAATGACCGGAAAGGGCAGCAGCCTGTCCCGAGACCTCTTCCTGCGCACTGAGCAGGGCGCTTTCGATGCGTTCTGCATGTACAAAGAAGCGTTGGCCGTCTTCAGTCAAGGTATAGCCGGAGGCCTTGGATTTATTGAACAGAACGGTACCCAGCGACTGTTCCAGAAAGTGAATCCGGCGTGAAACCGTCGTGTGGCGCACGCCCAGGCGTTTGGCAGCGGCGCTGACCCGCTGCGTACGTGCGACTTCCAGAAAATAGCGAATTCCGTCCCAGTCCATGATGTGCAAATATGGGCAACCAATGTGCACGTAGTTTTATGGAATTTGGTTTTTTACACAACTACACTCAAGAAGGCAGTCTCTCGCCTTGGCCAAGGGTACGAAGAATTGCTGCCAAGGGCTCCCCGCCCAAACAAAATCACAAAATAAAGAACGGAGACATATATGAAATTCACTACCACCGTGATGGCGGCCTGCTTTCTGGCGGCCTTCGGTTCTGCACAAGCCGCTGCTCCCAAGGTCAAGATCGGTGTGCTGACAGATATGTCGGGCACCTATGCTTCCATGGGCGGCCCGGGCTCCGTGGCGGCTGCCCAACTCGCCATCGACGATTGCCTTGCCAACGAGTGCAAGGGTATGGACATTTCCCTGGTGTCGGCAGACAACCAGAACAAGGCAGACATCGGCGCGGCACGCGCGCGGGAATGGTTCGACCGTGATGGCGTCACGGCCATCGCCGACCTCACCAATTCCGCAGTGGCTCTGGCCGTCCAGGACATTGCCCGAGAGAAAAACCGCATCGCACTGTTTTCCGGTCCGGCCACAGGCGCGCTGACCAACGATAAATGCTCGCCTGTCGGCTTCCATTGGATGTTCGACGTGTATTCCCAGTCGGTTGGTGGCGTGAAGGCCTCCATCGATAAAGGCGGCAAGTCCTGGTACTTCATCACAGTGGATTACGCTTTTGGCCACTCGCTTGAGAAGGGAGCCGCCGAAATGGTCAAGGCGCAAGGCGGCACCGTTGTGGGCTCAGTGTTGCACCCGCTCAATGTGCCTGATTTTGCTTCCTATCTGTTGCAGGCGCAAAGTTCCGGCGCGCAAGTGGTGGCGCTGGCCAACAGCGGCGCAGACGTCGTGACCGCCATCAAACAAGCGCGGGAGTTCGGCATTGTGGAAGGGGGCCAGAGGCTGGCTTCGCTCCTCATCTTCCTGTCCGACGTCAAGGCGCTGGGCCTGGAGCACGGCCAAGGGCTGACCTATGTCGACGGCTTCTACTGGGATTATGACGAAGGCACCCGGCAGTGGTCCGAGCGCTTCTCCAAGGCATTCCGCGGCGTGAAGCCGACCATGACCCATGCGGGCGTCTATTCCAGCGTGCTGCACTATCTGCGCGGCGTGGCTGCTGCGCAATCCGTGGAAGGCGATGAGGTGGCTCAGAAGATGCGCGAGATTCCCATCAATGACGACGTCATGCGCAACGCTTCCATCCGCCCAGACGGCCGTGTCATTCACGATATGTACCTTTACGAGGTGAAGAAGCCCGAGGAATCGAAGCACGAGTGGGACTTGGCCAAATTGGTCGCCACCATTCCGGCCGAGGATGCCTTTGCCCCCTTGGAGCAGTCCACCTGCTCACTGGTGAAGAAGGGTTGAGACGTCCGCTTCACATAAAGCTTACCTAGGAGACAGTAATGAGTGCTTTACCACAGCAGAATGATGTTCCACGCATACCGCTATTGATTGGCGGGAAGCTGATTCAGTCCAAGACCACGGAATGGCGTGACGTCGTCAACCCCGCTACACAGGAAGTGGTTGCGCAGGTACCGTTCTGCACCCGTGAGGAACTTGACCTGGCAGTCAGCAATGCCAAGGAGGCCTGGCAGACGTGGCGCCACACCAGCCAGGGCACACGCATGCGCATCATGCTCAATTTGCAGAAGCTGGTGCGTGATAATACGGCGGCCATCGCCAAGGCCATCACCATGGAACACGGCAAGACACTTCCCGACGCTGAAGGCGAGGTGGGGCGCGGCCTGGAAGTGATCGAGCATGCCTGCTCCATTGCCAGCCTGCAGTTGGGCGAGTATGCCGAAAACGCCGCCAGCGGCATTGACGTCTACACGCTCATACAGCCACTGGGGGTTTGCGCTGGCATCACGGCTTTCAACTTCCCTGTGATGCTGCCCGCCTTCATGTTCCCGATTGCTGTCTCCACAGGCAATACCTTTGTGCTGAAGCCTTCCGAACAAGACCCCAGCTCAACCATGATGCTCGCCCAATTGGCGCTAGAAGCCGGGCTGCCTCCGGGCGTACTGAACGTGGTGCACGGCGGCCCGGACATCGCCACTGGAATTTGCGAACATCCGGACATCAGGGCGGTTTCTTTCATCGGCTCCACTCGCGTGGGAACCGAGATCTATCGCCGGGCATCGGAACACGGCAAACGCTGCCAGGCCATGATGGGGGCAAAGAACCACTGCGTGATTCTGCCGGACGCCGACCGCGAGGTTGCGCTCAATCAACTGGTGGGCGCGGCCTTCGGTGCAGCAGGACAGCGCTGCATGGCTACTTCCGTCGCCGTTTTCGTGGGCGAATCCCGTGATTGGATTCCCGACTTCATCGAGCGCGCCAAAAAGCTGAAAGTTAACGCGGGAACGGACCGTGAAGCCGACCTCGGCCCGCTGGTCTCGCCACAAGCACGTCAAAGAGTGGAAGGCCTCATACAGAAAGGTGTGGAAGAGGGCGCCGAGCTTCTGCTGGATGGGCGAGGCATCCAGGTTCAGGGGTACGAGAAGGGCAACTTCGTGGGGCCCACGGTGTTTTCCGGTGTAAAGGCCGACATGGCCATTTATCAGGAAGAAATCTTCGGCCCGGTGCTGTGCATTGTCACGGTGGATACCCTCGACGAAGCGATCGAATTCGTCAACGCCAACCCCAATGGCAACGGTGTCGCGCTCTTCACTCAAGACGGCGGCAATGCTCGTTATTTCCAGAACCGTATCGATGTCGGCCAGGTGGGCATCAATATCCCCATTCCCGTGCCTGTTGCCTGGTTCAGTTTCACTGGTTCGCGAGCCTCCAAGCTGGGTGATTTGGGCCCCAATGGTAAACAAGCCGTGCATTTCTGGACTCAGACGAAGACCGTAACGGCTCGCTGGTCCGCCCATGCCCAGGGCGTGAATACCACTATCACAATGAAGTAAACTTATAACTATTAATAATATAAATACGTGTCGTTATTACATATAATGGCCCCATGAAGAGCGATCGTCGGTCCGCGGGCCGGCGCCCACTCTGAGAAGCGGCGTCAGCATCCGCGTAATAGCTGGCTGCGCCGCTTCTATGTTTCTTCGGGGCTTTCATGAATCTTCAGCAATTCCGCTTCGTGCGCGAAACCATACGCCGTAACTTCAATTTGACTGATGCGGCGCGCAGCCTGCACACATCCCAACCAGGCGTGTCCAAAGCGATCATCGAGTTCGAGGAAGAGCTTGGTGTGAAGATTTTCGAGCGCCATGGCAAACGGATTCGTGGCCTTACAAAACCCGGCCAGGCGGTGGCTCAGGTAATAGAGCGCATCATGCTCGAAGTGGACAACCTTAAGCGCGTGAGTGACGACTTTGCTCGGGAAGACGAAGGCAGCCTGATCATCGGGTGTACCCACACGCAGGCACGCTACCTTTTGCCGCGCGTCATACCGGCCTTTCGCGAGCGCTTTCCCAAGGTACGCCTGCAGTTGGCAGAAGGTGACCCCTCCACACTGGCCCGCATGGTCTTGCATGAACAAGCAGATGTCGCCATTGCCACTGAAACCCTTGCTCGTACGCCAGGGCTGGCGACCTTGCCCGTTTACGAGTGGGAACACACCATTGTGATACGCCCTGATCATCCCCTGGCCGAGCTGAAATCCAGTGCCGCAAGAGCGATTTCCTTGGAACAGGTGGCTCAATACCCCATCGTCACCTACGACCGGGCGTTTTCAGGTCGGGCATCCATAGACAATGTGTTTGCCGCCCAGGGCATACGGCCCGATATCGTGCTGGAAGCCATCGACGCAGACGTGATCAAAACCTACGTCGACGTCGGTCTGGGAATCGGTATTATTGCCGGAATCGCCTTCGACCCACGGCGCGACAAAGGCTTGATTGGTCTGCCGGCTGGCCACCTGTTTGGTACCCACACTGCACGTGTAGCGGTGAAATCGGGCGTATTCCTCCGGGACTACGTCTATGTGTTGATCGAAATGCTGGCGCCGGACCTCACACGCGACGTTGTGTTGGAAGCCGTAGAACAAGCGCCAGCGGTAGAAACGGTCTAGTCGCCACCGGGCTAAGAGAAAACAAAATCTGAAACAGAAAACCGATCAATCCCAATTGACACTCTAAATAAGAATGATTACTGTTTAGGTTCCGTTCTTCATCCGGAGTCACTATGTCCGAACTCGTCAGTGCCGTTGTCGTTGGAGCCGATCGCCTCGGGAACATCCCAGATGTCCTCAGGGGACACAATATTTCCATCGTCCAACACATCAGCGGACGCGACCCAGCACATCAGAAGAAGAAGAGCTTGCAGTTGCCTTCAGGCACCCAGCTATTGATATTGCTGACGGATTTCCTCGGACACAATGTGATGAAGACTTTCCGTGCCGCCGCTCAGCGTTCCGGCGTACGTGTGCTGATTTGCAGGCGTTCAGTGTGCAGCATGAAGCAGGCGTTAGCCCAATGCGGTTACTGCGAGGTTTCCTGCTCCAGGGCCTGCCCGCGCCGCTAAGCGGCGCTCATTCAAAGTTCCTGTTGCCAGGAGCTTACTTCGACGCCAGTTTCTTGGTGTCCGCTGCGGGCGTTTCGTTAACGGCCAAATCGGCGCCGATTCGACGAGCGCCGTTATAGCGCTTTTTCCAGTAGGCGATGTTCATATCTTCAACGCGCACTTTGGAGCCGGAGCGCGGGGCATGCACAAATTTGCCATTGCCCAGATAGATACCTACATGTGAAAAGCGTTTGCCGCGCGTGTTGAAGAAGACGAGGTCGCCTCTTTCCAGCTCTCCCTTCTTGATTGATTCACCCAGGCGGGCCATTTCAGAGGAGCTGCGGGGAAGTTTCAGGCCCAGTGATTTTTCTGCCGCGTAGCGTACCAAGCCACTGCAGTCAAAGCCTTGACTGGGCGAGTTGCCGCCGAAACGATACTTGATGCCGAGAAAGGTGAGGGCTGTTGAAGCAAGCCCGTTGGCCTGAGGGCGGTTGACCTTCTCGGAGGCCGCCAGATACGCCCCGAGGGGGTCGGAACTGACGTGGTTGAGATATTGACTACGAACCGCACGATCACTGACGAGAAACGAAGGATCGTCTGTTTCCAGGCCCGCCGCTTGCTGAGAAGAATTCTGAGTGGCACAGCCAGCCAATGCCAGACATGCGACCGCAAAGAGAAGGCGGCAACGCTTTCCTAGTAGGGAGGTCAGGTCGGATTCACGATGTGGCGGTTGAGCGGACATTAGATACCAATGAAAAAGCCCGTAACGAGTCGGGTGTGGCCCGTCGCGGGCAGAATCTGGCGTTCGCCGTCAAAAAAACAGTCCGCAGTTTACCCTAGGCTGGAAGTAGCGGTAAAGTGTTCAGCAGAACGTTAACTAATAACAGGAAGTTACATGAACACCAAACCCGTGTTGTCGGTGGACGACGTACAAGACATTCTTCTGGCCGCTCGCCGCCACGCTGAAGAGAATAAATGGGCTGTCACCATTGCCGTTGCCGACGACGGTGGACACCTGCTTGGTCTTTTGCGCCTGGACGGCGCAGCACCCCTGTCCGCCCATATTGCGCCAGCCAAGGCGCGCACTGCGGCACTCGGTCGCAGAGAATCCAAGGGCTTCGAAGACACCATCAATCAAGGGCGTTACGCCTTCTTATCCGCACCCCTGGAAGGCATGCTCGAGGGCGGAGTACCCATTGTGCATGACGGCCATGTTATTGGTGCTGTTGGAGTTTCCGGCGTGAAGTCGGATGAGGACGCGCAGATCGCGCGCGCCGGTATCGCCGCGCTGCAAGCATGAAAGGAGCCGGGTCGCAAAATGCGTCCCGGCTGGCCGAGGCGCTGAATCCCGGGGTGTCGAAGCGGGAGCTCTGGGCCTGGGCCATGTACGATTTTGCCAATTCGGGCTACACGACGGTGGTATTGACCACCGTTTTCAGTGCCTACTTTGTTGGCGTCGTGGCGGCAGGGCGCGACTGGGGAACACTGGCCTTCACCTGTGCCCTGTCGTTTTCCTATCTCGTCGTCATGCTGACCATGCCATCCATTGGCGCGCGCGCAGATGCGAAGGCGAGGCGTCGGCGCTTTCTTTTCATCAGCACAGCAGGCTGCGTGGCCGGAACTGCGCTGCTGGCATTGGCCGGGCCGAATGATATTGCCATAGGCCTTTTGGCCCTTGCTATCTCGAATTATTGTTATTGCGTAGGGGAATCGCTGATTGCCGCCTTCCTTCCGGAGATCGCGCGCCAAGAAGCGCTCGGCCGAGTGTCGGGGTGGGGCTGGAGCTTCGGTTATTTTGGTGGCATGCTGACGCTTGGGCTGTCGCTTGCAATCGCCACACGGGGGGAAGCCGCTGGCCTGCCAGCGCAGGCTTATGTGCCGTGGGTCATGCTCCTCACCGCTGCGGTTTTTGCACTTGCGGCAATCCCAGCGTTCCTATTCCTGCGGGAAAGGTCGCCAGCCTCGCATCGCGAACGGGAAGGAATGTGGCGACGCTTGTCCAACGCCTGGCAGGATACTCGCGAGAATTTCCCCGATTTCCGCATGCTGCTGCTGTGCGGCGCCTTTTACCAGGCTGGTATTGCTGTGGTGGTTACATTGGCCGCCGTGTATGCTTCTGAGGCCATGGGCTTCACCATGGCGCAGACCATGCTTCTGGTTTTCACCGTCAATATTGCGGCGGCAATTGGGGCATTCGCGTTCGGGCATTTTCAGGATCGCATTGGCCATAAGCGAGCGCTTGCCGCTACGCTGGCTGGGTGGATTCTGATGGTGCTGGTCGCCTGGGCCGCAACTGAAGCCTGGGTTTTCTGGCTGGCAGCCACGCTGGCGGGCTTGTGCATGGGAACCAGCCAGAGCGCTGGTCGCGCCATGTGTGGAGCACTTGCGCCGCCTCAGCGGCTGGCGGAGTTTTTTTCGCTGTGGACGTTTGCCATTCAGTTGGCAGCGGTCGTCGGGCCGTTATGCTATGGGCTGGTCACCTGGGCGACTGGAGGCAACCATCGTCTGGCCCTGCTGTTTACCGGCAGTTTTTTCGTGCTGGGGCTGCTTGTTCTGGCACGTGTGGATTTTGCCCGAGGTATGCGGGCGCGCCAGCAGGCGAGTGCGGCATTTGATGCCACTGCTGGCTACAAATACTCATAGTAGACATCACAAGAAAGGAGACGCAGTATGTCGAGTGCTATTGATTCGGTTTTGACCGAGACACGCGTGTTCGGGCCGTTCGAACGGGTGGCGAAGGACGCCAATGTGTCGGGCATGGATGCGTATCGGGCTTTGTACGAGGAAGCGAGCAACGACCTGGAAGGCTTCTGGGCACGCCAGGCGCGTGAAAACCTCATCTGGTCCAAGCCCTTCAATACGGTACTGAACCAGTCCAATGCCCCTTTTTACACGTGGTTTGAAGACGGTGAACTGAACGTATCGGCCAACTGCCTGGACCGCCATCTGAATACCGCTGTTGCCAATAAGACTGCCATCATCTTTGAGGCCGACGATGGGCAGGTGACCAAAGTCACCTACAAAGAGTTGTACGAGCGCGTCTGCAAGCTGGCCAACGCCCTCCAATCCCTGGGTTACAAGAAGGGTGATCGCTCCATCATCTACCTTCCCATGTCGATCGAGGCCGTGGTGGCCATGCAAGCTTGTGCCCGCCTGGGTATCACGCACTCGGTTGTCTTTGGGGGGTTCTCATCCAAGAGCCTGCACGAACGCTGCGTGGACGTGGGTGCGAGCTTGGTGATTACGGCCGATGAGCAGAAGCGTGGCGGCCGCAACATTCCGTTGAAGAGTGCCGTGGACGATGCCCTGTCCCTATCGGGAACGGAAGGCGTCCGGCATGTGATCGTTTACCGCCGCACTGGTGCGGACGTTGCGTGGAAGGAAGGCCGTGACCTCTGGTTGCACGATGTACTGGAAGGCCAGCCAGCAGAGTGCGACCCGGAGCCCGTCGGTGCCGAGCACCCTTTGTTCATTCTTTATACCTCGGGCTCCACGGGCAAGCCCAAGGGCGTTCAGCACGCTTCAGCCGGTTATCTGCTGTCGGCGCTGCTGACCATGCGCTGGACATTCGATATCAAGGATTCCGACATTTTCTGGTGTACGGCTGACGTCGGCTGGGTGACCGGCCATACCTACATTGCTTACGGGCCGTTGGCAGCCGGAGCCACCCAGATCATGTTTGAAGGGGTGCCCACCTATCCCACGCCTGCACGCTTCTGGGAAATGATCGAGCGCCACCAGTGCACCATCTTCTATACGGCGCCTACCGCCATTCGCTCCTTGATCAAGGCCTCGGAATCGAATGAGGAACATCACCCCAAGAAATTCGACCTCACCAGCCTGCGCATCATTGGTTCCGTAGGGGAGCCGATCAATCCGGAAGCCTGGATGTGGTACTTCACCAATGTCGGCCGCGAACGCTGCCCGGTGGTCGACACCTGGTGGCAGACCGAGACTGGCGCTCATATATTGACTCCCTTGCCAGGCGCAACACCGCTGAAGCCGGGCTCCTGCACACTGCCGCTGCCGGGCATCGAGGTGGGCATCATTGACGAGAATGGCGAGGAAGTACCCCCCGGAAAGGGCGGTTCCCTGGTGATCAAGAAACCCTGGCCAGCCATGATCCGGACGATCTGGGGCGACCCCGAACGATTCAAGAAGAGCTACTTTCCACCGGAAGCCAAGGGCTATTACCTTGCGGGGGACGGTGCCCAGCGCGACAAAGATGGCTATGTCTGGATCATGGGCCGCATCGACGACGTGCTGAACGTGTCTGGCCACCGCCTGGGAACCATGGAGGTTGAATCGGCCCTGGTCGCGCATGAGCTGGTAGCGGAGGCTGCTGTCGTGGGGCGCCCGGATGCCACGACAGGTGAAGCCGTGGTTGCCTTCGTTGTGCTCAAGCGTCCTGTACCGGAAGGCGAAGAAGCTACGACAATTGCACGGCAACTTCGTGACTGGGTCGGCAAGGAGATCGGGCCGATTGCCAAGCCGCGTGAAATTCGATTTGGCGAAAACCTGCCCAAGACACGGTCCGGCAAGATCATGCGCCGACTGCTGCGGGTGGTTGCCCAGAACGAGGCCATTACGCAGGATGTTTCTACCCTGGAAAACCCGGCCATTCTGGACCAGCTGTCCAAGGCATTCTAGGTCGTGTCGAGGGCCTGCTTACACTGGCAGGCCCTCACGATAGGTGTAACGATTCAGGGCCGCATCATGCGGCCATGAGTTTTATCACATGCCGTTGTAAACCGGCCCTTCGCCGCCCTGCGGAGCTACCCAAACAATATTCTGGGTTGGGTCCTTGATATCGCAGGTTTTGCAGTGCACGCAGTTTTGCGCATTGATCTGCAGGCGGTCCTTGCCGTCGTCATCCTTGATGAACTCATAGACCCCGGCAGGGCAGTAGCGTGCTTCGGGGCCGCCAAATTTGGCCAGGTTTACATTCACTGGAATGGATTCATCCTTGAGCGTGAGATGGACGGGCTGATCTTCCTCATGGTTCGTGTTCGAGATAAAAACGGAACTAAGGCGGTCGAAGGTCAGTTTTCCATCGGGCTTGGGATACTCGATGCGGGCGCATTCCGAAGCCGGCTTCAAACAGGTGTGGTCAGCCACTTTTCGGTGAATTGTCCAGGGCATTTTGCCCTTGAGCAGCCATTGCTCGATGCCTGTCATTACTGTGGCGACAGTGCGGCCCTTTTTGAACCACTGCTTGAAATTGCGCGCCTTGTTGAGCTCTTCGTGCAGCCAGGAAGATTCAAAGGCATGAGGGTAAGCCACCAGTTCATCGCGGCTGCGCCCGGCCTTGAGCGCTTCGAAGGCCGCTTCCGCCGCCAAAGAACCCGTCTTGATGGCGGCATGGCTGCCCTTGATTCGCGACGCGTTGAGCATGCCGGCTTCGCAGCCCACCAGCACGCCGCCGGGGAAGCATAGCTTGGGTATGGACAGCAGGCCACCGGCGGTCAGTGAGCGGGCGCCGTAGGCGATGCGCTTGCCGCCTTCGAAGGTCGGCCGAATGGCAGGGTGGGTTTTGTAGCGCTGGAATTCTTCGAAGGGCGACAGCCAGGGGTTGGCGTAATCCAAGCCCACCACCAGACCGACCACGACGATGTTGTCGTTCATGTGGTAGAGAAAGGAGCCGCCATAAGTGTCGGAGTCCAGCGGCCAGCCCGCCGTATGCATGACCAGACCGGGCTTGGATTGTGCAGGGTCGACTTCCCACATTTCCTTGATGCCGATCGCATAGCTTTGCGGATCACGCCCCGCGTCCAGCTTGAAGCGTTCAATCAGTTCGCGGCCCAACTGACCCCTCGACCCCTCGGAAAAGATGGTGTAGCGAGCGTGCAGTTCCATGCCGGGCTGATAGGCGTCAGTGGGTTGACCGTCGCGGCCCACACCCATGTCGCCCGTAGCCACCCCTTTCACGGCACCGTTTTCGTCGTAAAGGATTTCCTTGGCGGCAAAACCCGGAAACACGTCTACGCCCAATGCTTCGGCCTGCTCACCCAGCCAGCGCGTGACATAACCCAGGCGGACAATGTAGTTGCCTTCGTTATGGAAGCACTCGGGCAGCAGCCATTGAGGAGTGGAGCGGGCACCGGTTTCCGAAAGGAAGAGAAAGCGGTCTTCCGTGACGGCGGTTTCCAGGGGCGCACCTTTCTCCTTCCAATCCGGAATGAGTTCAGTCAGGGCACGGGGATCCATTACTGCGCCGGACAAGATATGTGCGCCGATCTCCGAGCCTTTCTCCAGCACACAGACGCTGATGTCTTGGTCCTGTTCAGCGGCCAGTTGCTTCAATCGGATGGCAGCAGACAGCCCGCCCGGGCCGCCTCCCACTACCACCACGTCGTATTCCATGGATTCGCGTTCGGACATGGTTCCCTGTATCTCCTAGTCGTGAGCATTACCGCCGCGGAGCTCGTGACCGCGTGATCAGAACACTCTTACATATTGATTGATCGGTCCATTGTATTGCAGCCGGCGCATTTTGTTGCACTGCCACGAAGGCGAGCATCGCCGGTATACTCTGGTCACTAAAAAATCGTGGAGGACAAGGTGGACCTTAGAGCGCAGATCAACGAAAAGGCGAAGTCGGGCGCCGGCCGGGCCCTGCGTCTGGAAATGCCTGTACGCTGGGGAGACCTGGATGCTCTCAATCATGTCAACAATACGGTGTATTTCCGATACATGGAAGAGGCGCGCATGCACTATGCAACCGCCTGTGGCCTGACGGGTGCAAACGCCGGGCGTGATATCGTTTTGGCAAGCGTCACCTGCGATTTTCTGCGTCCCATTCTGTGGCCCGCCACGGTGGTGGTCGATACTCGACTGGTTCGGGTGGGTCGATCCAGCCTGGAATGTACGGTCGAAATCACCGTACAGGGCGAAGAGGCCCCAAGCGCGAGAGGAACGTCCATCGTGGTGGGCATCGACCCCGCCACGAGTCGTTCGTCTCCCTGGACGGAGACCGAACTCCAAGGCATGGCACGTGTGTTCCTCGCGGCTGCATGAGGCGCATGACGCGTAATCCGGGCTTGCCCGGTAGGCGGCGTTCAAGGTTTCATCTACATTTCTCTGTTTTGCACAAGGAAGGGTGTAATGGATAAAGTTTATGCAAGTGCCGACGAAGCACTGAAAGGCATCGTGGCCGATGGCCAGATGATCGCTGTGGGTGGCTTCGGCCTCTGCGGCATTCCCGAGGCGCTCATCGCCGCACTGCGGGATACAGGCGTAAAGAACCTGACCTGCATCAGCAACAATGCTGGTGTCGACGGCTTTGGTCTGGGACAGTTGCTCGAAACCCGTCAGATCAGCAAGATGATCGCCTCCTACGTGGGCGAGAACAAAGAGTTCGAACGCCAGTTCCTGGCGGGTGAGCTGGAACTGGAATTCACCCCGCAAGGTACGCTGGCTGAAAAGCTCCGCGCCGGTGGGGCGGGCATTCCGGCATTCTTCACCAAGACAGGTGTAGGCACCATCGTTGCGGACGGCAAGGAATTGCGCGAATTCGATGGCGAAACTTATGTCATGGAACGTGCGCTGGTGCCGGATGTCTCGCTGGTCAAGGCATGGAAGGCCGACCGCGCAGGCAACCTGCTGTTTCGCCGTACCGCACGCAACTTCAATCCCAATGTCGCCATGGCGGGCAAGGTCACGGTGGTCGAGGTTGAGGAAATTGTCGATACCGGCTCGCTTGACCCGGACGAAATCCATCTGCCCGGCATTTACGTGCACCGCCTCGTGCTGAACGCCACCCCTGAGAAGCGCATCGAGCAGCGCACCATCCGTAATCAATAAGGAGCACTGAGACATGGCCTGGACACGTGATCAAATGGCTGCGCGCGCTGCGCAGGAACTTCAGGACGGTTTCTACGTCAACCTGGGCATTGGCATGCCTACGCTGGTTGCCAACCATGTGCCTGCCGGCATTGAGGTCTGGCTGCAATCCGAAAATGGTTTGCTGGGCATTGGCCCCTTCCCGACGGAAGAACAGGTCGACCCCGATCTGATCAACGCCGGCAAGCAGACTGTCACCACTTTGCCCGGTTCTTCCATCTTTTCCTCGGCTGACTCCTTCGCGATGATTCGCGGCGGCAAAATTAACCTTGCCATTCTGGGCGCCATGCAGGTGTCGGAAAAGGGCGATCTCGCCAACTGGATGATTCCCGGAAAAATGGTCAAGGGCATGGGCGGCGCGATGGACCTCGTGGCTGGCGTTGGCCGCGTGGTGGTGCTTATGGAACATGTTGCCCGCAAGAAGGACGGCACCGAAGACCTCAAGCTGCTGTCAGAATGCACATTGCCGCTTACCGGCGTTGGCGTGGTAGACCGCATCATTACCGATCTCTGCGTGCTGGACATCACTGACGATGGTTTCAAGCTGGTCGAGCTGGCCGACGGCGTCACGGTTGACGAAGTCGTAGCCAAGACTGGTGGCAAGCTGGACGTCTCTGCCGTCGCTGCCTAAGCCATGAGTGTTGCCGAGCGACTGGAAAAGCTGCGCAGGGTTATGCGCCAACTGGGAGTGGACGCCTGCGTGGTGCCCACTTCGGATCCGCACCTTTCCGAGTACCTTCCAGATCGCTGGCAAGCGCGCGAATGGCTTTCCGGATTCACGGGCTCTGCCGGCACTCTGGTGGTCTGTTCCGATAACGCGGCCTTGTGGACGGACAGCCGCTATTGGGAACAGGCCGAGGCCGAACTCCAGGGCAGCGGCATCGCCCTGATGCGTGCCGGTCAGGGCAATGTTTCGCCTGCCCATGTCTGGCTAACTCAACGCTTGACCAAGGGCCAGTGCATTGCGATAGACGGCAACGTGCTGTCCGTGCAGGCGGGGCGTCAATGGCGGGACGCTTGCCAGGCTGCCGAACTTCGGCTTGCACTGGACTTCGACCTTCCCGGCATGGTCTGGGAGGATCGCCCTGGCTTGCCTCGAGGCAGCATCTGCGAATTGCACGCTCCATGGGCATGCCGCAGCCGACAAGAGAACTTCCGTGCGCTGCGTGAGGAAATGCAGCGCCGTGAAGTCCAGTGGCACCTGATGTCGGCCTTGGATGACATCGCCTGGCTGTTCAACCTGCGGGGCAATGACATCCCGTACAACCCTGTCTTCCTGGCGCATGCGCTGGTGGGCATGGAAACGGCCACTTTATTCGTGGATGAAGCCAAGCTCGGCTCAGCGCTTCGCCAAAGCCTGGAAAAAGATGGCGTCTCATTGGCGCCATACGCAGCCATCGACGCCGCACTGGCAGGGGTTTCCCAAGGCGACCGCCTGCTGGTAGACCCGGCTCGCGTCACCCTCGGCCTGCTGAACCTGGCTGTGGACGCAGCCATCGTGGAAGCCGTCAACCCGGCCCACCTCTTCAAATCGCGCAAGAATGCTGCCGAAGTGGCCAACATCCGGCGCACCATGGAAGAAGATGGCGCAGCATTGTGCGAATTCTTCGCCTGGTTTGAATCTGCTTTGGGCAAAGAGCGCATTACTGAGCTGACCATAGACGAGCGCATTACGGCAGCGCGTGCGCGACGGCCAAACTTTGTTTCGCCCAGTTTCGGCACTATCGCCGCCTGGCGTGCGAACGGAGCCATGCCGCATTACCACGCCACCGAACAGGCTCATGCCGTCATCGACGGCAGTGGTTTGCTGCTGATCGACTCCGGTGGTCAGTACCTGGGAGGCACGACCGACATCACTCGCGTCGTGCCGGTAGGGGAAGTCAGTGCAGCCGAAAAACGCGACTACACCGCGGTCCTTAAGGGCATGATTGCGCTATCGCGGGCAGTATTCCCCGCCGGCCTGCCGGCCTATGCGCTGGATTCGCTGGCGCGCGCACCCATATGGGCCCTCGGTGCCGATTACGGACACGGGACGGGCCATGGGGTGGGCTATTTCATGAATGTGCACGAGGGGCCGCAGTCGATTTCCTGGCGCAATACCGGCAACCCTCACGCGCTCATGCTGGAAGGCATGGTCACCTCCAATGAGCCGGGCCTCTATCGGCCGGGGCAATGGGGAATCCGCATCGAGAATCTGGTGCTTGCCACCGCGCATGAAAGTACCGAGTTCGGGGACTTTCTTCGCTTCGAGACCCTTACACTGTGCCCGATTGATACGCGCTGCATCAGCGTGGAAATGCTCTCAAATGAAGAGCTTGCATGGCTGAACGACTATCATGCCGAGGTGCGACGGCGCCTGCAGGGGCTGGTCAGCGGTGACGCACTGGCGTGGTTGATGTGCCGCACCGAACCCTTACGGGCTTCGTGACTCCTCAACCTTTCGGCTACAATTCAAATTTCCAGCAGCGGCCCGACACACCCCGGGCCAAACCCGACATGACCAAGTACGTATTCGTCACGGGAGGCGTCGTCTCCTCCCTGGGTAAAGGCATTGCTGCCGCCTCGCTGGCAGCCATCCTGGAATCCCGCGGCTTGCGCGTCACCATGCTCAAGCTCGATCCCTACATCAACGTCGACCCCGGCACCATGAGCCCCTTCCAGCACGGCGAGGTATTCGTCACGGAAGACGGCGCCGAAACCGACCTGGACCTTGGCCACTACGAACGTTTCATCTCGGCGCGCATGCGCAAGGTGAATAACTTCACCACCGGCCAGATCTACGAATCCGTGTTGCGCAAGGAGCGACGCGGCGACTATCTCGGCAAAACTGTTCAAGTCATCCCGCACATCACCAACGAAATCCAGGATTTCATCGTGCGCGGCGCCAAAGCAGCCTGGGACGGCGCGGCTGATGTCGCCATTGTGGAGATTGGTGGCACGGTGGGCGATATTGAATCGCTGCCATTTCTCGAGGCCGTGCGTCAGATGAGTCTGCGCCTGGGCCGCAACAATGCCGCCTTCGTGCATCTGACACTGGTTCCCTACATTGGCTCGGCCGGCGAACTCAAGACCAAGCCTACCCAGCACTCTGTACAGAAACTGCGCGAGATCGGCATTTACCCGAACGCGTTGCTGTGCCGTGCCGATCGTCGCATTCCAGATGAAGAGCGCGCGAAAATCTCGCTTTTCTCAAATGTACCGTTAGACGCGGTTATTTCGGTCTGGGATGCCGAAACTTCCATCTACGAAATTCCCGGCATGCTGCACGAGCAAGGCTTGGATTCCATCATTTGTGATGCCCTGGCCATCGCGCCTCCGCCGGCAGATCTCTCCATGTGGGAGCGCCTGATTGACGCGATCCGCCACCCTGCGCACAGTGTACGAATCGGCATGGTTGGCAAATACGTGGATCTCACCGAATCCTACAAATCGCTTTCGGAAGCACTGACGCACGCAGGCATCCACACACGCTGCCGCGTGGAAATCGAATACCTGGATTCCGAAGTCATCGAACAGGAAGGCACGGCTTGCCTGGAAGGGTTGGACGCCATTCTGGTACCGGGTGGCTTCGGCAAGCGGGGTACGGAAGGGAAAATTCGTGCCATTCGATATGCGCGTGAAACCGGCACGCCATACCTGGGCATCTGCCTGGGCATGCAGCTGGCGGTGGTGGAATTTGCCCGCCATGTTGCCGGCTTGGGTGGCGCCAACAGTACGGAATTCGACCCGGCTGCTGCGCACCCTGTGGTGGCGCTCATTTCAGAATGGCAAGACCGTGAAGGCCGAATCGAGAAGCGGGATGCGAATTCCGACCTTGGCGGCACCATGCGCAAGGGCGCCCAGCGCTGCCCGGTTCAACCCGGGACGCGTGCTCATGAAATCTATGGGCCGGAAGTCAATGAGCGGCACCGTCACCGCTACGAAGTGAACAACGTTTATGTATCGCGGTTGGAAGAAGCTGGCATGGTCATCAGTGCGCGCACGCCCACCGAGGCACTGCCAGAGATCATGGAGCTGCCCAAGCACCCGTGGTTCATGGGAGTGCAGTTCCACCCGGAATTCACCTCGACTCCGCGTGACGGCCATCCGCTGTTCATCAGCTACATCAAGGCTGCCCTGGCCAACCAGCAGCAGCGCAGCGCCAAGTAAAAGGAATCGGCAATGAAACTCTGTGGTGTGGAAGTCGGTCTTGACCATCCTTTCTTTCTAATTGCTGGTCCGTGCGTGATCGAATCGCGCCAGATGGCCTTTGACACGGCCGGAGCACTGAAAGAACTGACGTCCGAGCTCGGCATACATTTCATCTACAAGAGTTCCTTTGACAAGGCCAACCGCAGCTCCGGGCGCTCCTACCGCGGCCCGGGGCAGCAAGAGGGCCTGCAGATTCTGGCCGATGTGCGGTCTGAACTGGGTGTGCCTGTCCTGACAGACGTTCACACCACCGAACAGGTGGCTGATGTCGCCGCCGTGGTGGATGTGCTCCAGACGCCGGCATTCCTGTGCCGCCAGACAGACTTCATCCACGCCTGTGCCGCCACGCTTAAGCCGGTCAACATCAAGAAGGGTCAATTTCTTGCCCCGCATGACATGGCCCAGGTTGTGGCCAAGGCCCGGCAAGCGGCCCTTGATGCGGGTGGCGATGGGCACAACATCATGGTGTGTGAGCGTGGCGTATCCTTCGGCTACAACAACCTTGTCTCCGATATGCGGTCGCTGGCGATCATGCGTGAAACTCAGTGCCCCGTAGTGTTTGACGCCACCCACTCAGTACAGCTGCCGGGCGGTCAGGGCACATCGTCAGGGGGCCAGCGGGAATTCGTTCCCGTGCTGGCACGCGCTGCGGTGGCAGTAGGGGTGGCGGGCCTATTCATGGAAACGCATCCGAATCCCGATCAGGCACTGTCAGATGGGCCCAATGCCGTACCGCTGTCGCAGATGCGTGCGTTGCTTGAATCGCTACAGGCCATCGACCGGGTCGTTAAGACCGGCGGCGTTCTTGGGAACGAGTTCCGCAGCTAGGATTCGCGCACGAATTTGCAACGCTTCTCGCCCGGTCTTCCGGGCGTTTTTGCGCTAAAATGATTGATAAGTCAATTGTTTCGCAATCATGAGTTCCTCTACCGCACGCGGACCAGCCGCCGGCATGCTACTGTCCTTCAGGGAATCGTTGCTTGCCATGGTGGGCTTGGGCTTTGTCACCATGATGGTGGCCATCGACCAGACGGTCGTCAGTACGGCTCTACCCACTGTAGTGGCCGAGCTGCGGGGCTTCCAGCTCTATGCATGGGTCACCACCGCCTACTTGCTCACCTCCATCGTCACCATCCCCATTTTTGGCCGCTTGGGGGATTTTTATGGGCGCAAGCCGTTTGTGGTGGCGTCCATTGTCCTGTTCCTGGTCGCCTCTGTGCTTTGCGGGCTCGCAGAGTCCATGGTTCACCTGGTTCTAGGCCGCGCACTGCAAGGGGTAGCAGGCGGCATGATGTTGGGCACGGCCTTCGCCGTCGTCCCCGATCTTTTTCCAGACCCGCGCGTACGCCTGCGCTGGCAGGTCATTCTGAGCAGTTGCTTCGGTATTGCGAACGCGGTCGGCCCGACTCTGGGCGGCTTCCTGACTTACTACCTGGGTTGGCGCACCGTGTTCTTCATGAACTTGCCACTGGGTTTGGCCGGCCTGTATTTCGTATGGCGCCATCTTCCCCATGTACGCCAGATGCAGGTCAGTGGCGTTCGCCTGGATTGGCAAGGCGCGATACTAATCGCCTGTGCCTTGGCCGGCCTGCAGTTCCTGGTGCAGTTGCTGCCGACCCATGGTGCAGGGCTGAACATGGTCGGCCTGGGACTGTTTACCGTGGCGTGCTTTGCAGCCTTCATTTGGTGGGAAGGGCGCTGCGCCGCGGCACTCATTCCTTTGGATATGTTCAAGGATCGCAGCATTGCCATCATGTGTTTGCTGTCGGCGCTTCTTGGCTTTGTCATGTTCGGGCTGCTCATTTACGCGCCCCTGTTATTGCAGGGAGGGTTCGGACTGACAGCACGTGAAGTTGGGGTCATGATCACGCCACTGGTGGTCTGCATCACGGTCGGCAGTATTCTCAGCGCGCGCGTGGTGCCTCGCATACCAAGGCCAGAGCTTATTCTCTATGCCGGGTTTGTCTTGCTGGCAGTCTGTGGCACTGGTTTCCTGCTGGTGGATGCCGATACTCACCGGGGCTGGTTAGTGGTGACTCTGGCCGGCTGTGGGGTGGGGCTGGGTTTCGTCATGCCCAACCTCACTATCTTTTGTCAGGAAATTGTCGGTCGTTCCAGGCTGGGCATTGCCACTGCCATACTTCAGTCCACCCGCATGATTGGCGGCATGCTGGGTACCGCGGTGATCGGTTCGGTGGTCAGCCACTTCTACGTCGAGCGTGTCCGTCAGCTAGATGTCAGTGGATTCGGAAAGGGTAACTGGCTGGGGCGATTGGAAGACCCTCAGGTACTGGTGAACCCGCAGGTGCAGAGTGAATTCGTGGGCATGTTGCAGAGGCAGGCACTCCACGGGGAAACCTTCATTCTGCATGCCCGCGAAGCTTTGGTCTGGGGCGTGCACGCCGGTTTCGTTCTGGCGGTACTGATGGCCGTACTGAGCCTGGCTTTGCTGCTTCGCCTACCGCGGTTCCAGTTCGAACACAATCGCAGTGCGGCGGCAGCGAAGAGCGCGACCGATTCACACCATGGAGAAGAAAACCATAATGGAGAAGAAAACCCTCGATGATTGATTCCCAGCACCTGCAGTTCATTCAGCAGCTCGGCCGTAGCTACCGTGCTTTTGTCGCGGGCTTCGAGGCTCACACAGGGCAGTCCATGGCGCGCTGGCGCATACTGGTGCTGTTGAGTCGGGAAGCCGAGATGTCGCAGAAGCGGCTGGTGAAGGAATTGGCGATTGATCCTGCGGCATTGACACGGCAACTCAAGGCATTGGAACGCGCCGGTCTGGTCGCGCGCCAGAACGATGCTCAGGATGCGCGCGTCACCAACGTAGCGCTGACTTCAGCGGGCAGACAGGCAGTGGAATCTACGATGACGCTGCGCAATGAATACCTGGACTGGGCGCTGGGTGACCTTCCCTTGCCTGATATTGAAGTCATCATGGAGACCCTGGTCAATCTGGAGCAACGCGTGACTAATCGCCCCGCAGTCCCTCAGCGGCCCTCGCGCAGCCGCGCAGCAGCGACGGCCAAGACGTCTCGCAAGCGCTCCTGACCTACGCTGTGCAATAGCTACAGTCTTCCAGTTTGTTTTGGCGAATCCGCCATTCTGTACGCACGCCTCGAAAGGGCCGCGCATCTGGCCCGAAGTCCGTCTGCGTCAGGCAGAAGGGCAAAGGAAGCCGGGCGTGTCGGTCTACCAGACACAAATTGTCAGCTGCAATTCCGCCCAATCTCGCAGGTGAAGCCCGTGGGCGGCTACAATCGGGCATTTATGCCTGCGGCCCCATACAGGCCCAGCAGGATTCCAAACTAACTCAGGCAGGACAGACAGAGATCATGAGTGCAATCGTAGACATCATCGGGCGCGAAATCCTTGATTCGCGCGGCAATCCCACCGTGGAATGCGACGTGTTGCTGGAATCCGGCGCCATGGGTCGCGCAGCAGTGCCCTCGGGCGCGTCCACCGGTTCGCGTGAAGCCATTGAGCTGCGTGATGGTGACTCCGCCCGTTACCTGGGCAAAGGTGTCCTACGCGCCGTAGAGAACGTCAACACCGAAATTTCGGAAGCGTTGATGGGGCTAGACGCTCAGGAGCAGACCTTTATCGACCGCACTCTGATCGATCTGGACGGCACCGAGAATAAAGGTCGTCTGGGCGCGAACGCCATGCTGGCCGCCAGTATGGCAGTGGCACGCGCAGCCGCTGATGAATCCGGTCTTTCCCTGTATCGCTACTTCGGTGGCAGCGGCCCCATGCAGATGCCGGTGCCCATGATGAATGTCATCAACGGTGGTGCTCACGCCAACAATACCTTGGACATGCAGGAATTCATGATCCTGCCAATGAGCGCGACCAGCTTCCGCGAAGCACTACGCATGGGCGCCGAAGTCTTCCATGCACTGAAGAAGCTGATCGACAAGCAGGGCATGTCGACGGCAGTGGGCGACGAAGGAGGCTTCGCGCCCAACGTCGCCAACCATGAAGCGGCCATTCAACTGATTCTGAATGCCATCGAGGAAGCCGGCTACGAAGCTGGGTCGCAAATCGCCCTCGGCCTGGATTGCGCCTCTACGGAGTTTTACCGCGACGGCCTTTACCATCTCGCCGGCGAGGGTGGTATTGCTCTGAGCGCGCCCGATTTCGCCAATCTGTTGGCAAGTTGGTGCGACAAGTATCCCATCATCACCATTGAAGACGGTATGGCCGAGAACGACTGGGAAGGCTGGCAGCTGCTTACCAAACAGCTGGGGCGCCAAGTGCAGTTGGTCGGCGATGACCTGTTCGTTACGAACACCAAGATCCTCAAGCAGGGCATTGAGCAAGGGGTCGCCAACTCCATTCTCATCAAGATTAACCAGATCGGCACCCTGACAGAAACTTTCGCTGCCATTGAAATGGCTAAACGCGCCGGCTACACGGCTGTCATTTCGCACCGTTCCGGCGAAACGGAAGACTCCACCATTGCCGACATTGCTGTGGCAACCAACGCCATGCAGATCAAGACTGGCTCGCTCTCGCGTTCCGACCGCATGGCTAAATACAACCAGTTGCTGCGCATCGAGGAAGAGCTGGCTGATGTCGCCAACTATCCCGGCCGTGAGGCGTTCTACAACCTGCGTTGATCAACCTGCCCGGCCTTCAGGCCGGGCTCTTCATTCTGCACATGCGCCTGCTGCTGATTGTTCTACTGCTGCTGACCGCCATCACGCAATACCCATTATGGTGGGGCAAGGGCGGATGGCAGCGGGTGCGCGAGCTGCAGGCAAGAATCGAGGCCCAGGAAGAGATCAACGAGGCACTCACCGCTCGTAACAATGCGCTGGCGGCCGAAGTACAGGACCTTACTGCCGGCACCGATGCCATAGAAGAACGCGCCCGTACTGAAATGGGCCTCATCCAGGAAGACGAGATTTTCGTCCATCTGCCACCACGCGAGTAGGCAGCTGTTCCAAAACTGCCCTCAGTCGCAGCAGCCAGGGCAATCGTCTGCCAAATCTGGCAGTTCATTATTCCCCCAAGCGAATTCATCATCCAGCCCGTCGTCGGGAGTTGGCCAGGATTCGCCCTGTTGTTCCTGGGCCCCCGACCCTGAAGTGTACGGGTCAGTTGCAGGTGCGCCGCTTTGGCTGGGAGGCTTTTCCGAGTCCGGGCGGGGAGGTAGGAAATCGGTCAAGCCGCTGTCGTTCCCTCTGGGAAAAGTAGGATCGTCTCGTGGCGTGCTGCCCCCGGCCGGCGCGGGTGCTGCAGGTTTGGCCGCATTTCCTGCCAAGATGGAATTCAAGCACCATAAACCACTACATGGGGATGGTGTGGATGGTATGGACAGGAGAGGGGGGCCGGAGGGGGAGGCGGCGCTTGGAGCGGCTTGACCTTGGCGCAGTACACGACCATGGGCGGGCAGATTCCACGCGATGGGGTGGGACTGCATCAGAAGGGAGATCTCCCGCTGGATGGGCAGGTAGCCGGCCAATGCCATCGCACGCGAACCATACTGCGAGTCAGTAGGAGCCAGGCTCTTCAACAGTTGCCGCACGCCCGGCAGAAGCGGTTCATGCAGCCAGGTCAAATGGAGCACCAGGGTATTAGCTTCCACAACAGTTTGCCCCGATTCCGGACCGCGCCCCTCCTGCCACCCCATGGCAACCCGAGAACGATGCTGTAAAGAGAGATAGTCGTTGTCAATAATGGCATGGCCGTGGGCGGGCAGGTCAGGATGGTTGGTGGAAAAATCTCGGAAGGACGCTATGGAGGGGGAAAGGATTTCGATACGCCAGGCTGGCATACCAGTGGCGCGTTCACGGCGCAAGACAGCACTCTCCACCCGGGCGCGGCTCTCTGCTGCGGTTGGCGCTGCGTAGAACGGGACCAGGGCTTGGGCAAATGCTGTGTCGAGGATATCGGGCCTGGCATGTTGAGTGATGGCAGCACGCCCCGCTTGCATGAGCGCATGGCCGACTGCCTGGCGCATGAAGAACCAATGTACGGCCTCGATGCTGCTCAGACTTAGCAACAAGACAATGGGGGCAGCCAGCAGGAACTCTACCGACCCCTGGCCGTGTTGAAGTTGGCTTCGCTTCATGAAGCAGCAGTGTGCTGCTTCATGAATGTGCTGTCGATTGTGGAAACTGCGCGATCAGTGCAGGGTTTGAGAGCCGCTGTCGTCGAGGTTCTGCACAAACAGCCCGGCGCAGTCAACGGCGTCGAACTCGTAGGGTTTGCCACAGAAATTGCAGGATACGGACACCTTTTCACGCTCGGCTAGCAGGGATTCAATTTCTTCCCTGCCCAACATGCGCAGCATAGCGCCTACGCGCGCGCGTGTGCATGGGCAATGCCATGCAGGTTCGCGGACTTCCAGTTCGAGTAAGGTCTCTTGCCAGAACAGTCGACGAATGACAGTGTCGGTGTCAGCCTTCAGCAGTTCGGCAGAGCTGAGGGTTGCTGCCAGCTGTGTGATGCGGTTCCAGGATTCGGCCTTGGACTCAGCTGTCGTGCCTTCGGTGGAGCCTGGGCCGGCTCGTTCACCGTCGTTCGTACTAACGCCCCCGACATCCGGCAAGCGCTGCAGCAGCAAGCCGCTGGCGGCATGTTCATTCGCCGCGAGCCATAGCTTGGTGTCGAGCTGCTCGGAATTGCGCATGTAAGCTTCCAGCACTTCCGCTACGGTTTCGCCTTCCATGGGAACAATGCCTTGGTATGGCGCCATATTGGAGTCCCGGCCCGGGTCCAACAGCACCATGAAGCGGCCATGGTCATACGTATTCAGCAGTGTCTGCAAGGTGCCGTCAGACGGGACGAGGTCTGGGTCACGCAGGTTCACCGTTGCGCGGAACGTGAGGTCAGAGGTGCATTCCACCACAATAAGTGAAACGGGGCCGTCGCCCTGCAACTGCAGTACCACTGAGCCCTCGAACTTGATATTGGTGGCCAGCAGCACCGCCGCGGCGGTAAGTTCGCCCAGCAGGCTGCTGATGCACTGCGGGTATTTTTGATGGGCCAGCCCAGTCTGCCAGGAAGATTCCAGACGCACTGCCTGGATGCGGGCGCTACTGTCGCCCATGAGATATTTCTTGAAGGTATCCGTCATTTCGATATTTTAGCAGTCGCGCGCCTTGGCCCGGGCAGAGGCTAGCATGCTGCGCTGCTGTTCTCGGGCGCGCAGAACGTGGCGTCTGATCTGCCCGTCTGCCGTCAGGGGAAGGCGATCCACCACCTCAATTTCCTTCGGGGTCTGCCACGCAGCAAGGCGTTCACGCACATGAGCCTGCAGTGTGGCCGGCAAGGCGTCGGCCCTGACATTGAAGCCTGCGTCAGCGACGACAAACGCCTTGATGGAGTGTCCTCGCGCGCCTTCCGGCTTGGGGACGACGGCTGCACATTTCACAGCAGGGTGCTGCTTCAGACATTCCTCGATTTCCAGCGGGCTTACCCGGTAGCCCCCAGCCCGAAAGACATCGTCCACTCTGCCCAGGAACCAGCAGTAGCCGTCTTCGTCGATGGAGACCATGTCGCCGGTCAGGAACCAGTCATTATCGAAGCGAGCCTGGGTAAGGGAGTCGTTACGCCAGTACGATAGGAATAGGCAAGGGTCCGGATAGCCGTGAATGTCGTGACGGGCGAGCGCCAGCTGCCCCCCTGAACCGGTACGGCACTGCCTGCCTTGCGCATCCAGCAGCCCCACGCGGTGCCCTGGTATGGCGCGTCCGAGGCTGCCCGGGCGCAGCGGCCATTTTTCATGGCTGTGCCCAATGATGCCGGGAGCTTCAGTCAGGCCATAGAGTTCATTCACTGCCGTGCCCAGGTTTTTTGCCGCCCATTCCCGAGTGGTGGGGGGTAGGGTGTCACCCGCGGAGCAGATGCCACGCAGCGCGATGCCTTGCGCCGTACTGCCCGCTTCGATTGCCTCCTGCATGAGGGCGAGGTCGCTGGGCAGAAGCAGCGTGTTTGTGATGGGGTAGCGTTTCAGCAGTTCAATGGCATCCGGGCCGCGGGCGGGGATTTCTGTCGTAACCAGGGTTCGACCGAAGTAAAGCACTGACAGCAGGCCGTGAAGCAAGCCCGGTGCGGTTGTCCAGTCGACCGGACTCCAGAAGAGGTCGTTGGGAAGGGGGTACCAGTTCTGAGCGGCGACAAAGGCCGGCAGGACTCCAATCAGTACCCGATGTGCGTGCAAAACGCCCTTGGGCATGCCCGTGGTGCCCGCCGTATACAGAAGTATGGCTTCGTCTTCCGCCAGGGTGGGCGTAGTGCGGAATTCGGGGCTTTCACGCGCCAGCAGGGTTCGCCAGGCAAGCGTATGGTCGTTCTGAAAATCCAGCCCCACCAGTTGTTGGACAGAGGGGCATTTGTCCATGATGAAGGCCAGCTCGGGTGCAGCACCTGCATCAGCGATAATGGTGCGCGCTTCCGCGTCGCGCAGGCGCAAGGCCAGGGCATCGGTACCCAGTTGAGGGGACAGCGGCAACAGTACGGCGCCTACACCGAGCACTGCCAAGACGGCTGCCACGCTTTCAGGACGCGGAGCCATGATGACGGCCACACGATCGCCCTTCTGCACACCCATTTTCCGCAAGCCATTGGCTAAACGGTTGGAGACGTCCGCCAGTCGACTGTAGGACCAATCGGAGCGGCCGCCGTAAGCATCTTCGTGGTGAATGGCTACCCGGCGACCCTCGGCCACATTGGTGGACCAACGCTGCAAGCAGACATGTGCAATGTTGAATTGCTCAGGCACCAACCAGCGGTAAGTGGGGTAGAGAACCGGATGCTGATCGTTCATCTGGGTACTTTATCTAAGGAAGCAGGATGAAGAATGCACGCCAAACCAGCAAAAGCATGGCTGAGTTCGCCGATCTTCGCAAGCTTAGCCGCTTCGAAGCAGTACCCGGGAAGGGTTTATCCCGATTTTGCCGGCGTGCGCACGCTATTGACAAGACGGGTGCCAGCCAAGCGATCATGCAGGAACTGACCTTCGCGGTCGAACCATGTCCAGATGAAGTTACTGAACGGAGCGAAGACGATGAGAAGGTCGGTGGAGGTGTAGCCAGTGAGCAGTGAAGCCCCCTTGACGAGGATCGCCGTAGCCAGGGGCAGCGGCCAAAGCAGAATATAGCGCAACAACAGCCGTCCGAAAGTAGGCCGGCCGCCGTTGCGATCGACCAGTCGGATGTCCCAGGTTTTCATCGGAAGTGTCTGCCCACCTCGCCAGCACAACAAAAAATACACGCCGATGGCCAGGAACAGCAGAAACTGACGCACGTGCCGAAACATGGAACCATCGTGGCTTTCCGTCAGCGTGTCGAATAAATAGCCGGTGGCAAACACGATGCCGAAGAGCAACACGCCTTCATACATCATGCCGGCAAAGCGGCGCAGGCGAGACGGAGTGGAAAAGGAAGGGGACAGCTCAGCTGACATGGGTGAGACCGGTTCTAACAAAGGCGCCCATTATCCACCACAGCGCGCTTGGGAGGAAATACCGAGGGCTGAAGTGTTCCACAAAGTAGCCGTGACTGGGCCCGAAGAGGTGCGACCATGAAAAAACCGCCCTGTGTGGGCGGTCTACCTGGGCGCGGACATTGAACCAGCCGCGCGGACTACGGAGCGCGGGCTGTCAGCCCCGCTAGCTCAACGAGTTGCCAAGGAGTTATCCAGCTTGCCTTCGACGCGAGCGTAGCCAAACAATGCAGCCAGTTTGTCAGCGATGCGCTTGAAGTTGAATACGGGGGCGAAGGACATTTGGCGACCGATTTCCTCTTGAATGAGCTGACGCTCAAGCTGGTCGGTCATGGTGACGTACTTATCGAATTGGTTCATGGCGGCATCTCCTAGGGGAATACCCTAATTATAGGGAAAACCCCTAGTCTATGCAACCAGTGATTAAGAACGGTAGCTTTTATGCACCATTTCGAAGCTGAAGAGTCGGCATTCGAGTGCGCCATTAAAAACCGGATGACGTCGGCGGGGCTTCAGGCGTAACTTGGAAGGCAGTTCGAGGTCACTGGTGATGATATTGACTGACCACCCTGCATAATGACGTTTGAGGTTCTCCGCCCATTGTGGCCAGAAGGTATCGTCGCCTGGCATGCGTTCGCCATAGGGCGGATTGGTGACTATCCATCCTGGCTCACAATCAGGCTGCACCTGTCGGGCATCACCCACTTCGAATCGGATTGTGTCTGGCGAGAGCATGGCGCGTTCACTATTTGCGCGCGCGGCCTCCACCACGCGGGGGTCGAGGTCTACGCCGATGAGCGGAGCGTCCAGCCGGGCGGAAATTCGCTGGCGGGCGTCATCCTTGATGTCACGCCAGTGGCGGGCATCGTGGTCGCGTAGGCGTTCGAAGCCGAATGGACGCCAGATGCCGGGGGGCACGCCGAGGGCCACCCAGGCGGCTTCGATCAGCAAAGTGCCACTGCCGCAGAACGGGTCAAGTAGGGGCGCGGCCGGGTCCCAGTCGGATAAGGCCAACAGGCCGGCTGCAAGGTTCTCACGTAAAGGGGCTTCTCCCTTATCCAGGCGCCAACCACGCTTGAATAGTGATTCGCCAGTGGTATCGAGGTAGAGCGTGGCAGTTGTCTCATCGAGGAACAGGTGCACACGCGCGTCCGGACGCACAGTATCGATGTCAGGCCGAGCGCCTTCAAGTTCTCGAAGGCGGTCGCATATGCCGTCTTTGGCCCGCAGGTTGCAATACTGCAAGCTCTTCATCGGGCTGCGTACCGCCGATGTGTCCACCCGCAATGTTTGCTCCGGGCCGAACCAGCGTTCCCAAGCGGTCTGCCGGGCAAGTTCCAGAACATCGTCTTCAGTGTGAACGCGGGCATGCGCCACACGCACCAGCACGCGGGTGGCCAGCCGGGAATAAAGATTGGCACGCAGCACACCGCTCCAGTCCGTTTCGAAGTGACATCCGGCGCGCCCTTTGCGCAGATTCTGATAGCCCAAGGCTTCCAGTTCGGCGTGCAGAGCTTCCTCAAGCCCGAGAGGGCAGGGAGCAAACACCTGGAAGGTCTCGTTGCTGCGATGGTGGCCAGAACGCTTTCCTGCGCTGCGCCGAAGCACGATGGGCTTATCTTCGGAACTACCTTGTTCGGAAGTTACATGTGCCTGTTCGGAAGTTACGCGTGTGCGAGCGGGCGCCTCAGGTCTACGACGGGACGAGCGGGCCGGTGCGGGAGTTGGCGCAGACACGGGCTGCGCCAGTTGCTTTTCCCTTTCGCGTTGCAACTGAGCTGCATTGCGGGCCCGCGCGCCGCTGCGCTTGCGGGGCGCGTCAGAATCGCGCGTGTCAGGGGAGGGCACAGCGCTTTTCTTGAGAGTCAGCTTTTTGCGGGGTGTGGAGTCGCTCATGTTGCGAATTAGAAAGGTTTGACCACTACCAGAATGAGAACGAGAGCCAGAACAAGGACCGGCGCTTCGTTAAACCAGCGGTAGTAGCGGTGATCACGCTGATTGGTACGCCGCTCGAAAGTCGCGAGCATGCGCCCGCACACCAAGTGATAGATGACCAGTGCCACGACCAGCACCAGCTTGGCATGCATCCATCCGGAAGTCAGGCCGATACCGTAGCCCAGCATGAGCCACAGACCAAATGCCAAGGACAGCACCGCCAATGGCGTCATGAATCGATAGAGACGGCGCGCCATGCCGGCCAGGACATCGTAGGCTGAGTCATCCTGCGCTTGCGCAAGATTGACGAAGATGCGTGGCAAGTAGAACAGGCCGGCAAACCAGGAAATGACAAACAGCAAATGAAAGGTTTTTACCCAGAGCATGGCGCCTCCTTGGTCAACCGCGCAGCTGTCCTTCGCCGGTCAGCACCCATTTCATGGTGGTAAGGCCTTCAAGGCCGACCGGACCACGTGCATGCAGACGATTTGTCGAGATACCGATTTCTGCGCCCAGACCGTACTCAAAACCATCGGCGAAGCAGGTGGGCAAGTTGACGTAGACCGAGCTGGAGTCCACTTCGCGCTGGAAACGGGTGGCAGCCGCAAGGTCTTCGGTGATGATGGACTCGGTATGCTGCGAACTGTATTGCTCGATGTGCTCCATGGCCCGGTCGATGTCGTCCACTACGCGGATGGCGAGGATAGGAGCCAGATATTCTGTTTCCCAATCTTCCTCTGTGGCTGGCAGCGCGGTGGGAAGGATGGCACGAGTGCGTTCGCAGCCACGCAGCTCTACGCCCTTGGCAACTAGAGTGGCGGCAATTGGCGGCAGCAGGGTGCTGGCGACATCAGCGTGCACCAGCAGGGTCTCAACGGTGCCGCAAATGCCATAGCGATAGGTTTTCGCGTTCACGGTAACGTCGTGGGCCTTGACGGGGTCGGCTGCCTTGTCCAGGAAAATATGGCAGTTCCCATCGAGGTGCTTGATGAGCGGCACGGTTGCTTCACGAGCCAGGCGTTCAATCAAACCTTTCCCGCCGCGCGGTACGATGACGTCGATATATTCCGTCATCGTCACCATGGCGCCGACCGCGGCACGGTCGGTGGTATCAACTACCTGGACTGCGTGTTCCGGCAAACCGGCGCGGCCCAGCCCTTCCTGAATGATTGCACCCAGGGCTTGATTGGAATGGAAGGCTTCACTGCCGCCTCGCAAAATGGTGGCGTTGCCGGACTTCAAGCACAGCGCGGCCGCATCGATGGTGACGTTGGGCCGCGATTCATAAATGATGCCGATCACTCCCAGCGGTACGCGCATTTGCGCCACACGCATGCCATTGGGGCGGGTGGTCGTTGGGCCCATGCTGCCCACCGGGTCAGGCATGTCCGCAATCTGGCGCAGGCCTGTCGCCATGCTGCGAAGTGTCTTGTCGGTCAAGGCCAGGCGGTCAACCATGGCTTCGGCCAGGCCATTCTTGCGCGCGGCGTCCAGATCCAGCGCATTTTGCTGCTTGAGCTGCTCACCGCGTTCCTCTATGAGGTCTGCCATGGCTCGCAAGGCGGCTGCCTTGGCTTTGTCAGCGGCCTTGCGTACTTCGCGTGCGGCTGCGCGCGCACGCTGACCGTACACCTGCATCGCTGCATGGGGGTCGGCTTGCGTTTGAAGTTGCGTCATTTCTTTCTTTCCACAGTAATGCGTAGGATCAGCCGAGAGAGCTCATCCCAGGGGTCGCCCAGCAATCCTGGCACTTTCAGCCCCTTAATGAGGCGGTCGATGTCGTGAGCGTGTTGCACCGCTGCGCGCCAAGCCGCAGGCGGTACACGGGCCAGCGTGCGGCGTATGCCCTGTTCGCGGGGGCCAAAGACCCGGTTTCGGCGCATCTCGCCTGAAATATCGTTACCGGCAGCCTGCAGGCCGGCGAGCCGCGATAGCAGGCGGATTTCGTCGCCGACTGCCCAGAGCACCAGGGGCAGGCCGGCACCTTCGCCACGCAGGCCATGCAAGATCGTGAGTGCGCGTTTCGAATTGCCTGCCAACATGGCGTCACGCAGGTCAAAGACATCATAGCGCGCTACATCGAGTACCGCGCGCCGGACGTCTTCCGCTGAAATACGGCCAGCAGGGTAGAGCAGGCCCAGCTTTTGAATTTCCTGGAAGGCAGCCAGCAGATTGCCTTCCACTTTGTCGGCCATCCATGCCAGAGTGTCGGCATCAAGTTCCTGGCCCTGGCGCGCCATGCGCTGGCCTATCCACTGCGGCAGCGAGTGACGGTCTATGGTGGGCACTTCCACCAGGACGGCAGATTCCAGCAACGCGCTGGCCCAACGTGATGCACGAGTGGCTCTATCCAGCCGGGGCAGGGTCAATACCACCAGCGTATCGGAAAGCTCGCCGCTCGCCACTTTTCCAGCGAGGGTCTCCAGCGTTTCAGAGCCGGTCCGGCCCGGTTTACCCGAAGGCAGGGTGAGGTCCAGCAGCTTGCGGTCGCCGAATAGCGACATGCTCTGAGTGGCTCCTAGAACGGCTGACCAGTCACTGCGAGCGTCGAGAATGAGGC
>JAJUJD010000157.1 GCA_029267315.1 Alcaligenaceae bacterium | reverse complement strand
GACACCGTCATCAAGATGGTCTGGTATTACAACAACGCCCTTGGCCGTAGCGAGAAGAAGAAAATCATCGCGCGCAACAGGGGCTACCATGGTGTGACGGTCGCCTCGGCCAGCCTCACAGGCCTGGCACCCAACCATCGGGGCTTCGACCTTCCTTTACCGCAAATGAAGCACGTTAGCTGCCCGCATTTTTACCGTGAAGGCAGGGACGGGGAGAGTGAAGCCGACTTCGCTACACGCATGGCGGATGAGCTCGAAGCCCTCATCTTGAAGGAAGGCCCGGATACCGTCGCCGCCTTTATTGGCGAACCCGTGATGGGCGCAGGTGGAGTCATTATCCCGCCCGAAACTTACTGGGACAAGGTTCAGAAAGTGTGTCGTAAGTATGACGTCCTGGTGGTTGCAGATGAAGTCATCACGGGTTTCGGGCGGCTCGGGACCATGTTCGGCTCTCAGAAATTTGGCATCGAGCCGGACATCATGGTGCTATCCAAACAAATCACGTCTTCGTATCAGCCGCTGGCTGCGGTGTTGCTCAGTGAACCGCTGCACGCTGTCATCACTCGCTATTCGGGTGAGCTCGGTGTGTTTGGTCACGGTTACACTGCCAGCGGCCACCCTGTGGCGACGGCGGTCGCGCTGGAAAACATCCGTATCATAGAGGAACGCGGCTTGGTGGAAAATGCACAGCGTGCTGGCGAAGTTTTGCAGGCGTCGCTACGGGCGCTGGCAGGGCATCCGCTCGTTGGAGAAGTGCGCGGCACGGGCTTGATCGCGGCGGTCGAACTGGTGGCCGATAAACGCAGCAAGCGTCCGTTTGACCCACTTGGCAAGGCTGGGGCGGCCATTTTCGAGCGTTCGCATGTCCATGGGCTCATCGTGCGGGGCATTCAGGACAGCATTGCTTTCTGCCCACCTCTCATCATTACTGAAGACGAGGTGCGGGACATGGTGAATCGTTTCAAGCGCACGCTTGAAGAAGTAAAAGGCCAGCTGGCCTGATCCGCGCCATACACCGTCGAGAAATCCTATATGCTATCGGGCGAAGGTCGAACTGACCTTCGCCCGATCGTTTTTGAAGCCATATGCGCTGGTTAAAACAGCGAAAGTGGCGTGGATACTTGCTTGCAGAAGAGTATCCACAGAATCTGTGGATAATTCTGTGGGCAAACCTGTGAAGTGCCGCATTTTCGTTGAACTAGAGGTTCATTGGTCAAAATTCAGTCATTTCACATTATTCTAAAAAAACCTTATAAATCAGGGCTTTGTTAGATATTTATAAGGTTTTGCTTGATCTGACGTCCTGCCGGGCGCATGTTTAGGCCCTTTTTGCACTTTTATGACAGCTGTGGACAGCATCCGCCGATGAACTCTGTTTTCCCACCCATTTCCCAGCTTTCCGGTACAGACGAACCGGTATTGACCGTCACACAACTCAACAGGCGCGTGGGTCAGCTTCTGCAGGCGTCGTTCAGCCGGATTTGGCTCAAAGGGGAGATCTCCAACTTCACGCAGGCCGCGTCTGGACACTGGTATTTCTCCATAAAGGATGAACACGCCGCGGTCCGCGCAGTCATGTTTCGCGGCCGGGCGCAGACGGTGGGATTTGTACCCAAGTCCGGTGAACGTTGCGAGTTCCGGGTCACGGTTACGCTCTACGAGCCAAGAGGTGACTACCAAGTTCAGGTCGAAGCGATGCGGCGCGCGGGCCTGGGGGATCTTCATGAGGCCTTTCTTCGTCTGAAACAGAAGCTGGAAGCCGAAGGCCTATTTGCGCAGGAACGCAAAAGGGTGCTGCCTCGCCATCCTCGTCGCATCGGCGTCATCACATCGCTGGCCGCAGCGGCTCTCAGAGACGTTCTGACGGCGCTCAGACGCCGTGCGCCCCATGTGCCGGTCATCATCTACCCTGCGGCGGTACAAGGCGCTGACGCGCCCGCTGCGCTCGTTCAGGCATTGCGTACCGCGGGCCAACGCAACGAAGTGGATACGCTGCTTCTGGTGCGCGGCGGAGGTAGCCTGGAAGATTTGTGGAGCTTCAATGATGAGGCCCTTGCCCGTGCTATTGCAGAAAGTCCCGTTCCTGTGATCTCGGGCGTGGGTCACGAAACCGACTTCACCATTGCCGATTTTGTTGCCGATTTGCGGGCGCCGACTCCCACCGCGGCGGCGGAGCTGTGCTGCCAGCCACGCATAGAGTGCCTTGCCGCAGTGAATGCGGCTATGGCAGCGCTGACATTACGGCAGTCTAGGCTTATTGAAACGGCTTCATTGCGTCTAGACCGTGCGCGTGCAGGCCTGGTTTCCCCACGTCAACGGTTGGTCCAGCAAGCACAGCGCATGGAGGCGCTCCAGCGGCGTTTGGGTCACGCAATCGCCCGTAGACTGGAGCGTCATTCCAACCGGCTGTCCATGGTTTCCACCAGACTGGACGGTTGTCGGCCGCGATTGGATGAGCGACGCCGCGCCTTGTTCCGTCTAAGCCAGACTTTGGAGCGTTCCACAGGCGCGGAGCTCCTTCGCCGCAGACAACGGCTAGCCGCGCTGGTTCAGACTCTGGAGGCGCTCGGGCCGCGCAGCGTCCTGGAACGGGGCTACGCCATCGCGCGGGACGCCAGCGGGAAAATCGTAAAAAATGGGTTAGACTTAAAAGTTGGCGAGACGCTACAGATTGAATTTGGGCGTGGCAGCGCCCAGACCCGCGTTCTGGCAGCTCACGGCCTGTTATAGCCGTATTGAGCTGCGACCGGGGGTCAGTCAATCGCGTCGCAAGTGCCGCATTCGCAGCACTCGGCCGTTGAGGCCGGCAGTGTATTCATTGAACTCATTTGCTACTAAAAGAAGGGCATAGAACATGGCATTTACGCTTCCCCCGCTTCCCTACGAGATGAATGCGCTTGAGCCGCATATCTCCAAGGAAACCCTTGAATATCACTACGGCAAGCATCACCAGACTTACGTCACGAATCTGAACAATCTGATCGCCGGTACCGAGTTCGAATCCGCTTCCTTGGAAGATATCGTTCGCAAGTCCTCCGGCGGCTTGTTCAACAACGCAGCACAAGTCTGGAATCACACTTTCTACTGGAACTGTCTGTCGCCCAATGGCGGCGGTCAACCGGAAGGTGCATTGGCCGACGCCATCAACGCCAAGTGGGGCAGCTTTGACGCCTTCAAAGAAGAATTCAACAAGCAGGCTGCAGGCAACTTCGGTTCGGGCTGGACATGGTTGGTCAAAAAGGCCGACGGTTCTGTTGACATCGTGAACACCAGCAACGCTGCTACGCCGCTGACCTCCAATGACAAGCCACTGCTGACCTGTGACGTCTGGGAACACGCTTACTACATCGATTACCGTAACGCGCGTCCCAAGTATCTGGAAAGCTTCTGGAGCCTGGTGAACTGGAAGTTTGCCGCCGAGAACTTCGCGTAAGCGATTCTTCGGTTCTGCATGAAGAAAGCGGTGGTTGCCTGGCAGCCACCGCTTTTTCATGGCCCCGACTTTTCGTGACCCTGACTTCGTTGAAGCTGACGTCGTTCAATTCATGGTTGGCGGAAAGCGGCGATACCAGAGTCCATAAACCGAGCAGGCGGCGCAGTACCCGAATGCCCATTCCAGGGTCGTGAAGACCATCAGCACCATGCATGGAATCTTCCAGATGTCGCTGCCCAGGGCATAAGCCATCACAGACACCAAGCTGGCCACGAACAACACCTTGTTCGCGAACATCTTCGCGCCCGCGTTTTCCTTCTTTCCGGCCCAGCCCAGGGCTTCAAAGGCCTTGGCCCAGACGATGTGAGCCGGACACTTGTAGTGCCCGATGAAGCCGCGCACCAGCCCCTGGACCACCAGAATGGCCATCAACCATGGAGTGAAGACGAGACTGGCACCACAGACCAGAAAATTGACGAAAGCTTCCCAGCGGGTGACGTTGGACCACACTGGGGGAAGATCGAATCGGAGCATGAGTCCCTCCTGAAACAAGTGAAAAGCGATGTGTGTCTATTATATTAGGCAATACTAAATTAGAATAGTCTAAATCTAAGGCGGGACGGCTTCTTTTCGAATTGTCACTTCTGGCCCATAATTGTGCGCGCCAGCCTTCACAAGAAAAACACCGAGCACGCAATGTGGCAGCCTGGAAACCTCTCGCGTCATCGCTCCCCCTGTCGCTCCGCCGGCTCTCTGCTGCGGGCCCTGCTTGTTTCGATCTCCAGCGTCCTGGCGTTCGCCGCCTGTGACGGCAGTCACGGCAGCGACTTTCCAGCTAGCGCGGGGCTGGAGCTGACCGTCTTGCATATCAACGATCATCACTCCAATCTGGAAGAGAAGCGGCCGACCTTACAGCTTGCCAATGCGCAGGGTCAGCGGGTGGCGGTGTCGGTCGAAGCGGGCGGCTTCCCGCGTGTCGTTGCTGCGCTGGATGCCTTGTCGAATGGCCGTGACAATGTGCTCAAACTCCATGCCGGTGACGCGTTGACCGGCACACTCTATTTCAATCGTGCGGGTGAGCCGGGCGAGCCGGACGCCGCTCTCATGAATCTCGTGTGCTTTGACGCCTTCACCCTGGGCAATCACGAATTCGACAAGGGCGACACTTCTCTTGCGGAATGGCTGACGCTGCTGCATTCCGGGGAATGCAAGATGCCGATCCTCAGTGCAAATGTGCGCTTTGGTGCTGGCTCGGCGCTGAACCCGAGTCGCTCGCCCGTGGCCGTCAGTCCCTACACGGTCGTCGAACGACAGGGGCAGAAAATTGGAATCGTTGGCCTGACCACCGCGGTGAAAACCAAAGTTTCATCCCGACCGGATCCGGACACCACGTTCGAAGAAGAGACCCGGGCAGCACAGGAAGCCATTGATGCGCTTCGCGGGCAGGGTGTCGATAAGATCATCGTGCTCAGCCACATTGGCTACGAACAGGACAAACGGCTGCTGGCGGGGCTGTCGGGTGTGGACGTCGTGGTGGGCGGGGATTCCCATTCTCTATTGGGGCCGGCCACTTTGGCGCAGGTCGGCGTGGGCACGCCGGTGGGCCCCTATGCGGAAACCCTGTCCAACCGGGATGGGGAGCCGGTCTGCCTGGTTCAGGCCTGGGAGTATTCCCAGGTGGTGGGAGAACTCAGGGTACAGTTCGACGAAGCCGGCCGGGTCACGCAGTGCGCGGGCACGCCTCACGTCCTCATCGGGGACGATTTTCTTGTCGACGGGGCGCCGGCCTCACCGGAAGACCGCGCGGCCTTCCTGGAAGACATCGAGCGCAGTAGGGTTCTGAGGGTGACGCCGCCCGACGCCGAGGCCATGAATGCCCTCGCGCCCTATCGCGAAAGTGTGCAGATCTTCAAGGACACGGTCGTCGCGCATGCGCCGCAGGAACTCTGTTCACGCAGGGTGCCCGGGGGCCCCGACACGCCGGATTATTCCCGTTCCAGTCAGAGCTGCAACGAGCGGGGCAGCGTCATTGTGCACGGTGGCGATGTGCAGCAGTTGGTGGCTCACGCTTATGTGGAGGTCGCAGACGCCCACTACGGGGGGGCGGACATCTCTCTGCAAAGCGGAGGGGGGGTGCGCATTCCGCTAGAAGGCGCCATCACTGCCGCCCAGATACTGGAGATGCTTCCCTTCGATGGTCAGCTGTGGCGTCTGGAGGTCACGGGCGCCGAAGTGAAGGCCATGGTGGAAGAGGGGCTGGAAGCGGTGCTTGGGCCCCAGAGGTCATCCGGGGCCTATCCGTACACGGGCGGTCTGCGCTGGGACGTCGATGTGCGACAGCCGAAAGGGCAGCGCGCCAGCCATTTCGAGGTTTATCACCGGCCCAGCCGCACTTGGCTGCCGCTGGACGACGTGCAGCGTTATCGCTTGTTCGCCCTGACTTTCAACGCCACCGGCGGCGACGGCTACGAAACGCTTGCGCGCGTGCCGCCCGAGCGCCGCATGGATGTCGGTGTTCAGGACGTGGATGTATTCCTTACCTATGTGGAAAGCCTGCCCCGCGGCCCGGAGGGTCTGCCCGTTCTGCTGCCGCTCGATGCGTCCTTCTACAGCACGAAGTCCTTCAAGTACTGAGGAGGGCGGCCGGGCGAGATCAGGGCAAACCGCTTACCCGGGTTCCCGGGCGCAACTGATGCCGGGCGAACCAGCCTTGTTCCATCTCGAGGGCATAGCGCGCGGGGCCGAGGGCACAGTGGCTGTCCAGGGAATGGGGCTGCATGTCAGCGAGATTGATGATCTCGCCCCGGGCGTCGATGAAGGCAATGGTCAGCGGCAGCGGCGTGTTCTTCATCCAGAAGCAGTACTGCCACGCCTCCTGGAAGACAAACAGCATTCCATGGTCTGGCGGAAGCTGGTCGCGAAACATGAGGCCGCGCGAGCGGCTGGCATCATCGGCCGCCACCTCTGCGGTGATGGACTGCGGGCCGATTTTCAATGGGATGACGGGCAGGCCGGAAGTGGAGGACATGACCGTGCTCGCGTACAGGCCCAGCAAAGCGCCAAAAAAACGAACAGGGCTTGGCAGCCCTGTAATTTTGAAAGTTCCGAACATTGTTTTATTGTATTTGACTGACGTCGGAGATCGGTAGCCGGGAACGCGAGCGCGAAGGGTCAGGCCGCGGTAATATTGAGTGCTTGCTTGCCCTTGGGACCCTGGGCGATTTCAAACTCGACTTTCTGACCTTCTTTCAGTGTCTTGAAGCCATTCATCTGGATGGAGGAGAAATGCGCGAACAGGTCTTCTCCCCCGTTGTCTGGCGTGATGAAGCCAAAGCCCTTGGCATCGTTGAACCACTTCACTGTCCCAGTCAGCTTTTGAATTTCCCCGGGCACGGAGGTTGCGATTGAATCAGACATGCGGACTGCCCTCTACTCTGGTGTATTGGATTGATACTTACTACTTGGGTAAGCTTTCGCTATGGATTCTGGCATGCAACAATTACAAGAGCACTCAGAATCAG